>JAXHVA010000012.1:0-67335 GCA_034189035.1 Thermodesulfobacteriota bacterium | reverse complement strand
TCATAGCCTCATAAGCAGGTTGGATGAATTGATCAAAACGCAGTGCACGTTTTTTATCATAAGGACAATATGTTTGCGGCATGTTCGTAACTCCTTGAATTAATTAATCATTACGAACCATGCCGCACGGCATATTACCAATAATATGCCAAGCAAAAAATCGACTTATTCTGTTTTTTTTGATCTTTTTTGATGTATACATGCAACTTTCTAACCGGAAATTACTGTCTATAGGCTGAAGGGGTTGAAAAGAATGTTTGAAGCTTGGCTTATAGGATAAAAGGATTTTAAGACAACCTTCAAGGTGAGCATGATTTTACATCGATCTCATCAGCAACAGAGTTACACCATGAATACGATGTATCAAATGAGAAACAAGCTATCACAGTTAAAAATAGACATGTGGAGGGAAAAATTAAAAAATTGAATGGATTTTTAGCATTTATACTCGTCTTTTTGTTTGTAAACACGAGTTATGGGATGGTGGATCTCACTGTTTTTGATAACGTATTTGTGAGAGGGACAGGTACACCTGTAACCGAGTCTCATTTTTTTTACGGGATTGAACGGCCAAGCAAAAATAAAACTAACCAATGGCGGGGCTGAGGGTTCTGATATTGAGAGTGTCAGTAGTTCTGAAGTGTGCCTTAATGGAACGGTTATTTTTGATGCTCCAAATTTCAATCAGAATGTTACTGCATTGGAAAAATCAGTAGCTCTAAATGAAGGGGACAATACATTAACAGTCTTATTGAAAAGTAAACCAGGGGGACAAATAAGCATTGAGATAATACAAGAAGTGGATGCTGATGCTGCTGCGGTTATTGGGCCTGATGGTGGTACGATAGAAATTACAGACAATAGTAGCCAACTATTTGGCACCACAATACATGTGCCGACTAATTCGGTAAATGAAAACACAATTTTCACAACTACTTCTCTCCCTCATTTTACTGATCTGCCTTTATTTCCAAATTACAATGATAATATCTCCCCAATAGTCGAGTTCAACTCGTCGACACCTTTCAATGAACCTGTGAATATATGTCTTCCCATTAATAAAGAGCCTAGCGGTGAATTACACCTTTATGTTTTAGATGAAATAAGTAGCGAATGGAGTCTGCTAAATAATCCAGTCATTACCACCGACTATACCGGTGGTAATGACTAACTCAACTTTTAATCCGATAACCATTTGACTTCGAGATTGCTTCTCTCTTGATAATAGCATATCCCACTCCAGGTTGGGTCATCCAATCCTTTGAGCAAAACCCTTTACAAAACCAATAGATATTGGCAGGATAAAAAAGGTGTCTAGCCCAACTGGATGCTGGCTATTATCCTGCTATCACATCAACCTACAATTTCAACCTTTATTGTCTCCTTCGTGGAATGGGAGAAAAGCCCTCGACTTTAGGCGATGACTTCAGTTTAATCAGCGATATCAAAGAGGCGCATTCAGATTGTAGAGCCTATTGCTATTGCATCTGATGCTCTAGAATTGGGGTATCTTGTCGAGGAAATTTCAAGTGTTCTCTGAGGTCTTAGAAGAAATTACACCACCTCATTACGCAGGGACACGGCCCCACAGCATTCTTATGAAGAGAAAATCAAGGATTGTGAGCTCTTTGCCTTTAGATGGGAAAGTAAACATTTTGGTTGTGAGGTGTACTAGAAATTTTCGCTTAAAGATGACGTAATGTGGCTTGTATCTTTACACGTACACAAGGGAGAATAAAAATGACAAACTGCCCAAACGGTCATGGCCCAATGAACATAGAAAAGCTAGATAAATCCATACGCTTTCGTGGCATAGATTTAGATATACAAGTGGAGTGTCATGTGTGCCCTGTTTGCGGTTTAGAGTCAGGTTCAGTTGAACAGGCAGCAGCTACCCAGAGAGCGATTTCAGGCGCCTATCGTAAAGTCGTGGGGTTATTGACAGGTGAAGAGATGCGAGAAGGCAGAAAACTGCTCAGCCTGACTCAAAACGAGCTTGCAGAGCGGATGGGTGTCGGCATTGCCAGTATAAAAAGGTGGGAGGGGGGGCTGATCCAGAGCAAATCAATGGATCACGCCTTGCGTATGGCTTTACAGGGAAAGCATATTGGGGATAATTATACGGGCAACCGAACGTTTTCAATACCAAGAGTGAAACTTGTGTTAAGAGAATTTGAATTTATTTTGCACAAGAAACTCCTGGTGAAAAACGATAGGATGCTATACGCAGCAAAGTATCTGTGGTATGCCGATATGCTGGCCTTCAGGGAATTAGGAAGAAGCATTACTGGGGCCACATATGCTCTTTTACCGATGGGGCCACAACTCAACAACTATCGAGACTTGGTAGATAGCATACAAAAGGCCGATGAAACAGAGGCTGAATCGCTTACAGTCGAAGAAACGAGGGTTGTCACCAGAATTGCGAAAACTTTCCCCAAAAAGAGCATGATATATAAAGCAGTCCATAAGGAAACGTTTGTTGTGAATAAAGTAATTGGACTCATAATACCATATACGGATTCAATAGAATTAACTCATTTGAGATAGACAAAAATCTTGCTATGCGGGATAGGCAAGAGCTCTCCGAAAGCCTGGTAACTCCACTGCCAGGATTCCCCCAAATACTTCAAGGTGGAGCCTTTGCCTTGTGGAGGGACATCGAATAATGGGGTCAGCCCTTGACAAGGGACAAATGTTAAGCGTATCAGAGGTTCTTGCAGAAGGCGGAAAAGAGCAAGCCGCTAAAGAAATTTTTAAGGAACTTAGAGCGATTTGTCCTCTGTCAAGGGTTGACCCTTTTTCCCCCATTATGATCCGGGGGATAGAGCGTCGAAAGATAAAGGGACGGCAAATAATACTTTTTTTAATCGAATAAAATTCTTAAAATCTGAAGGGGAGTCCCCTTATCCGTCAAGAGTTGCCATGACCAGTAAACCAATCGATGAAACGACAGGTTTATCATAGGCTCTTCCAAATACATTTGTTCTGGAGTTAAACTATAGCTTTAACAATCGCTGCCGTCATTGCTACAATGCCTGGCGTGCGCCTGAACTGAACTATGCAGAGAATATCCAGGAAGAGATGAGCACCGCCGAAATCAAGCAGACGATTCTCAGGTTGAGGGAAGATATCTCCGTCTCGACTGTGGCGCTGAGTGGTGGTGAACCAACACTTCGTTCCGATATGATTGAAATTATAGAGTTTATTCGTGCACAGGGTCTCACTGCTCAAATCATTACTAATGGTGTCAACCTAACGGAACCTTTTGTTGAGGCAACAATACGCAACAGTAGCTACCAAGTGTCGCTTCTGAGTTGGCAGCGCGACGTGCATGATAGAATTGCAGGTCGTGATGGGGCGTGGGATGCGGTCGTAGATGGTATGACAAACGTGCATCTTGCCGGCGGGCATCTGATCGTTGTCTTTGTTGCCACTCGCCAAAACTATTGTGATCTTGGTCCTACAGTTCATATGGCCATGGTACTTGGTGCAAACTCCTTTTTATATAACAGAATCAATGCCGGGGCAGCCAATATCAGCTATTCCGAGGAGTTGTTCCTGACACTAGCAATGGTCGAAGAAAATCTGGAGGTGTTGGAAAGATCGCTGTCGAAAACGGATTTCCCATAGCGACCGGGGTTTTTATCGAGCCGTGCATGGTCGATATCACGCGTTTTTCGCATATCCAATTCAACTGGTGTCCTCTGGCTGGGGAGGATTCGACACTCATCGTCGACCCAACCGGCAATTTTCGAGTTTGCGAACATTCCTCGGTGATCATTGGCAATATCAAGTGTGATTCAGTGCGCGACATATACGAAAATCATGCGCATGTGGATGCGTTTCGCACGACTTGGCCGGTGGAATGAAGAGATTGCGACCACTCTCTAAAAGAGTCGTGCCGTGGAGGGTGCAAGGCCGCTGCTGAAAAGGCCTATGGCACATTCCTTCGTGTTGATCCATTTGTGAGACTGGAAAAATGAAAACGATCTTGAGCCTGACGCATCGGTGCAACCAGGCGTGTCGTTACTGTAAGGCAGGGAACAGCAGGAAGTCGGACATGACGCTCGATATGGCGAAACGCTGTATTGACGCCGCCCTGACCTGCCTGCCAGTGGACAGTCAACTCTACCTCGGTCTCTTTGGCGGCGAGCCCTTACTGGAAAAGAAGCGGGGTCAGTTTTTGAATTAGGACAAAACAACGCAAAACAAGGGGGTCCATGAAACAGCGGGGTCAGGTCTTCATTCTTGATAATAAAAATTGATGGGAAGTGAGGAATAAAAACTTGCCCCGTATCTTCATAGAACGTATTCTGGTCAAAGGCTTCTTTGTTCTTTAGCATAAAATAAACAGCTCTTCCCAATTTATGGACTAGAATAGATAATGCTTTGCCTTTATCAAATAAAATGTGGACCCCTTTTGAATAAAAATGAAGGATGCCAGCAAAATGTTATCATTTCCGGAAAGACATTAAACAGAGGCCTTATAGCCGTCTTTCAATACAGTGAACTCCTTATGCATCTTTTGGGACCATTCGCTTATTTGTGAAAATTCGTCAGAGAGTTGATTCATGAGGGAATCGGACATTCCTTCTGCAATCTTTGCCTTTATCCCGATCATCAGATTTTCAAGGTCCTTTTTCTTTCTGCTGGAAAGGTGTGTACACACAAGACCTTCAATGAGGACAAGACTTATAAACGCCGTGGTCCCATCACTTTCAAACAGCTTAAGGGGAAGGTTGTATACGCTTTTCATTACTTTTATGGGGTCCAGGAATTCAGACAATTCCGAGAGTTCATGAATTCCAAGCATAAAGCACAGGAAGAATAGAAATGGAACGCCTAGATACAGCCACTGCCTCACTATGAACAGCCATTGTCCTCTCTGCCCGAATTGAGAGAGTTCAGCCAGGGTGTCCATTGACTGTTGGTTTCTAAAAATAAATGTCTTTAGCCGACGTACCATAGAAAATTCAGGAGGATCGCAGGGAATGTCCGCCAAAACACTTCCAATTCGATTATCTATTGCCCCGGCGTATTCAGGGAGGGCATAGGGTTTCTTGGTAACGGTGTTGGACCTGACTGACGGTGAGATTCGTTTCAAAATATTGTTTACGATTCGCACAGGCCAGAGGTACATGTTCCTGTCTTCCAATACTGAGAAGAGACGTTTGTCCAGATCAGGGTCCAGGAGTCCAAGCACTTCATCACGGGCAACGTCCTTCAGAGAGAAAAGTTCCCCTTTCGTTCTATCGAGGACTTTTATGAGTCTCTCTATGTCCCTGCCCATATGGAGGTTCTTCACGATTTCCCTGGCCAGATCCTCAATCTCCTCTTCAAGGTTCGCCGCCTTTATGGCCACGAGTTCCTTCTCTTTTCTTTTCCTGAAGATAAATTCAGAAAATCGACGAAACTCAAGGGCCCCTGGTGAACCGTTTCCCTGCAATGCATCTCCCGCGGAAATTGAGAAGATTCGTGGGTTATCAACGGAGAATTGCTGAAGCAGGAGGGTGAAGCTTCCTATGATCCGTGCCAGATCATTCTCTCCGAGTTCGTCTCTTTTGTTCAGGGCAAAGGAGAAGTTGTTTTTTGATTTCTTCAGGAGCTTCATCAATTCGGACATTGAACGGTCCGCGTATTTCTCAGGAGAGACCACCCAAACAAGAAGATCAAGCTCAACCGCAAACTCCACTACCATTTGTTGATGAGTACGGATCAGACTGTCATAGTCTGGAAGATCACATATTATAATATGTTGAATTTCTTTGACATCGTGTACTGCAGGGGGGCTGAGGAAGGAATAGTCCTTGCTGAATCCAGTCTCCGCTTCATGATGACGATAGACCACAACCTTATCAGTGTAAGGTCGCTTGTGGGAGACCACGGAGATTGTCTTTCCCGCAAGGGCATTAATGATGGTGGATTTTCCAACTCCTGTGCCTCCAAGGAGACCTATCTTCAGGGGGGTCTGTGCGGCCTTTTTAAGGTAGTTCTTTGCCTTTGCGCATACGTCGAAGACCCGGTCCCTGTCTGAAGAGGAAAGGAGACTTCCCGCCTTTGCCAGGTCATCCAACTGATCTATTCGATCCTGCATGGCAACAAGAGTATCCGAAGAACTTTTCATTCTCATCTTGGTTGTAAATCCTTTAAAATTTTAAGATATCGATCGTTTTGCGCGGTCAATACGGTTCTTACAACCTTAGTGTACCTCTCATTGAGACCCCTGGCAATGGCCTTCATTTCGTTAAGGACGAATATCTCCAGGGTCCCCCCCGTGACAAAGGGGGCCAGGGCCGCATCAATGGCCATCTCAAGAATGCTCAGTCCACCCATTGTAACACTTTCTATCCCCACAATAACCACGCCCCAGGCCAGAGAAAGGGAATACATTCCCGCTTTTTTATGGGCCGGCATCCCTCTCTTCATTTCCTTGAATCTTTCGTCGAGCCAGACCTCCACTTCCTTGAGAGAAGTCTGGAAAAGCTCCTTTACCTCATCCTGATCCATTTCAGGTTTCTTTTCATAGAGGGCTCTTTTAAAAGGCCCCTCCTTTATTTCTCGGGCTACACGAAGCTGGTATTCGGTCAAAGCGGACACTATGGGTGCCATATCTGTCTTGTGATGGAGGGTCTTTATATCTTGCCCTATCTTATCCTCCAGGGGAGGGAGTATCCCCATAAGACGGAGCGGGATCTTGAAAACGGATGAGATAAGGCGGCGAGGGGGGGCAAGGATGTCATACTTTTGGTAAAGCTCTTTAATGTGCGATTTCAGGACCTTTTTCAGAGCCGGGTCCTTTGGCATGGAGAGATTATTATGCAATTGGCTCCAGACACTGAGAAATGTGTTTTCAAGGGTGAGCACGTGGTTGTCATATGCTTCCCTTTCCAATGAAATCATCTTTTGGAGGCGCTCCTGCAAGAAAGTCAACCTCTTGCGGGCTGCGGAGATCTCTTTCTTTCTGACCTTTTTGGAATCCTTTTCAATGGTGTCCTGTATATATTTTTTAAATGGTCCAAGCTCAGATGAAATTCCCTCTACAGATACCGGTTGAATTCTTCTCAATGTAAAGGTGCCTTTTTCCTCCGTGAGACCCCAGTTATTGATCTGAGCATGTATCTCTTCAGACTGTACGTCCGGAGTTATCTTATTCAGTACAAAGACCACTTCCCTTTCATCTAACCTGGCCTGTTTTAACTGAGATAGAGGGCGATTATCCGCATACTTCTCCATACTGCTTATGAATACTATCAAGTCTGCAAGGAGGTAGAAATCAAGCGCTGCTTTTTCGTTCTCTTCAACGAGGCTGTCCAGATCCGGAGAATCGATCGCTATGAACCATCCGTCAGGATCTTGATGTAACACGACGGTGATTTTACCCGCTTCTCCTGAAAGGGGTTGAGAGATGTTGCCGCTCTCCAATAGAAGGATATTATTCCACCAGGGTTTGATCATCTCTTTCAGGGGTGGGATATGCTCTTCATGACAATAAAATATCCCACCCCCTGTAGCAGGTCTCTCAACACTGGTCATGCTAATCTCATGCTCTATGAGTCCATTGAATACCGTAGACTTGCCGGTTCCTGTTCCTCCCATCATGACGATGATCAAAGGAAGGGAGGGGTGGGCCTCCTTGAATTCAATGATCCTTAGCGTCTTGATAGCCGTCTCTTTCACCTCTTCAAACACTTTGGGATCAGTAGCGAGGCCTGCTATTGTGGTGTTGATGATTTTATCGGTATTCTCAACCTTTCTTGTCCTTTTTCCCTTTGTTGTATGAAACATATGGCCCGCCAGATGATGTTTTTTTGTTCGGCACCTGCCTGATCATATACTATAATCAAACAGGTATGTTTTGCAACCTGATTCTTGAAAATAAGAACAACAGGAATACGGACATAATCATTTAATGGTTTGTATTGATATCCAAAGAAGAGCGTGGTACTTCGTTTTATAGTTTTGTATACGGAAAAATTTCGACCTGTGCGGTTCGGTAGTGCTGGGGTAAGCGCCGGCAAGCGCGATGCTTGATTAAGTTTTGAAAGCTGGTCAAATCGTGGCTTCAGAAAGGATCGAAATCATAGACGTGAAAAGGCATCATATTTTAGAAGCTCCCTCGGCAGCAGCCTTGTCAAAGTTTAGCACAGCGCCACCTGCGGCAGTTATTTGCCAAGGTTCACTACAGACTATTTGAAAGAAGAGTATCTTTTCCCGGTCGGACTTTTCATTCATGAATGTATTGGGAAAGATGTTTGCAACCCATTGTATCAATGTGGACAGAGAGCCTGCAATTGAAAAGATCTATGAAAACACCAAAGGAAGGATGGCCGACTTTGTTGTGGAGGCTGTCGGCCTCCAAATGGACACAATCAATTAGTGTTTCAGATTGATAGTATACTTTATTTTATATCCAGAACCAATGATTTTTAAACATACTTGAGAGGAAAAGCAACGGCTAATAAAAAAGTCGACTACCACCGCTTCTAGCGGTAGTAGTCGACTCCGAAAAATTAGTATGGCGTTTTTGTCATGGATTGGAGTGGTGGTTTTTGATTTTTATTCTCCAGGGCAGACCTATATTTCCTATAATTCACAAACCGGACTTTTCTCTTGTAATGAAAACCGGACATTCTGCAATGATACGAAAATAGAAAGTTTGTTTATTGACAGTGTCTATTGTCCAAGTTATAATTTTTCAATGCTGCGAATTTCAATGGTACTGTTTAATTAATTTACAGGAGGAAAAGAAGAGTGGCAAAGGGAGAGATGATTATCGATGATAACAAGTGTAGAGGATGTGGATACTGCGTGTTGTTCTGTAAACAGGAGTGTATTGTTATGTCAGAGGACAGGTTTACTCCTTTGGGATATCTATTGCCTGTTGTTTCAGAACCGGATAAGTGTAATGCATGTGGTGTCTGTGGGATGATGTGTCCACATTATGCTGTTGAGGTTTACAAGTTTATTGAGAATTGAACTGTTAAACCGGGAAATCTATTGAATTTCCAAGGGGGAAGACTTTATGGCAGAGAGGATATTTGTTCAAGGAAATGAAGCGGTGGGTTGGGGGGCTTTGTATGCGGGATGCGATGGTTTCTTTGGTTACCCGATCACCCCGCAAAATGAAGTGACCCAATGGTTTGCAAGTGAATTTCCAAAAAGAGGGAAGGTTTTTTTACAATCGCAGTCCGAGGTAGGGTCGATTAATATGCTTTACGGTGGCGCTGCTGCTGGATTCCGGGTAATGACATCTACCTCGAGTCCGGGGTGGGGGCTTATGCAGGAGACTATTTCTCATTGTGTTGCTGCAGAGCTGCCCTGTATTATCGTATTGGTTCAAAGAGGTGGGCCAGGTGCAGGAAGCATCAGGCATGCTCAAATGGACTATATAAGCGCTACCAGAGGAGGAGGCCAGGGGGGGTATAAAAATATTGTTTTGGCACCTTGCTCTGTTCAGGAGATACATGATCAGGTTCAGCTTGCCTTTCATCTTGCAGATAAGTACCGAAACCCAACGATCGTTCTTACAGATGGTATTTTAGGACAGGTCTGTGAATCTGTTGAAGTAAAGACGATTGATTTTGGTCCTTTGAAGGAGAAAGATTGGGCATTGAGAGGGATTAGAAGACAAAAAGACGGGAAATGTCGTCTGATAAATGCTGCTGCAGGAGTGCTCCCGGTGCCTCCATATCCCAATTACATCTCCTGGTTAAGACACATGGACGAAAAATACAAACAGATGGAAACTGATGAGCTTCGGTATGAAACATACAAAGCAGAAGATGCAGAGTTGATATTGGTTGCCTATGGTTACACGGCCCGTGTTGGCAAAGAGGCAGTAAACATGGCTCGCGTAAAGGGGCTCAAAGTGGGTCTGGTAAGGCCGATCACTGCATGGCCATTTCCGTACGAAATCATCCGGGAAAAGGCCATTGATGGGTGCAAGTTTTTGGTTGTTGAAGACAGTTTGGGATTACTGTTAGAGGATGTAAAGATTGCTGTTGAGAGACGGGCCGATGTCCATCTGGTAAGTATACTCGATCGGCATTTACCTACAGATGGGGGGATGATAATGCCGGGCAGAGTCTTAGAGGAGGTAGAGAGATTGATATGAAGAGTGATAAACGTACAAGAGAGAAAGAACGGGTTTGTGGAAATCCGCGGATATGGAAAGACCCTCCAGGTGCAATGATGTATTGCTCCGGGTGTCAGCACCCTGTAATCCACCGGATAATCTCTGAGGTGTTAGAGGAGATGGATATTTATGAAGATGCGATCTGCATACTCGGTGTTGGTTGCCATGCTTTTATTCAAGTTTCTTGGAACATAGACACTTTGAGTTGTGCACATGGTCGTGCTTTGGATTCAGCTACTGCAATAAAGCGACTCAACCCGGAAGCGATCGTGTTTACGGTTCAAGGGGATGGAGATTGCCTGGCAATCGGAGCCGGTGGGTTTATTGGTGCGATGACCCGCAGAGAGAGAATCACAACAATTATGTACAACAATACAAATTATGGAACGACCGGTGGACAATTGGCGCCAACTACTCTTATTGGACAGAAGACCACCACAACTCCGCTTGGACGGGATCCAAAGGCTGAAGGATATCCTGTTCGAGCTGCGGAGCTGGCAGCGGATTTCGAAGGAACAGTATACAGTGCCAGAGGATCGGTAAGCAGCCCGGCAAATTATCAGCGTACCAAAAAATACATTAAAAAGGCATTTCAAAAACAGGTAGATGGTTTTGGTTACAGCTTTGTAGAGGTTCTGTCTGCCTGCCCTCCAAATTGGCATCTGTCTCCGGTTGACTGTATAAAAAGAATAGAAGAAGAGATAATCCCTCAGTTTCCTTTGAGAGAAATCAAGGGCTAAGATTGTATTTGGGACTCTCTCTATTAAAGAATATGTGAGGAAAAGCCTATGGAAGAAAAGTTAGGTTCAAGAATTGATGTAATAATGGCTGGATTGGGGGGGATGGGTGTACTTTCTGCGGGAAAAATTCTCTCATTAGCAGCCCTTAAAAAATATCGGTATGTCTCCTGGTTGCCTTCATACGGTGTAGAGAAAAGGGGGGGGCTATGTGAATGCACGGTAATCTTTTCTAACGAAGAAATCGCATCACCATTAATAGATCGAACGCAATCTTTGATAATATTTGATGGTTCTCAGTTGAAGGCCTTTGAGCCCAGAATCCTTCAAGGTGGGATGATTTTAGCTGAGAGTTCGGGCATGGAAGATGGAGGAGAAGAGAGAGATTACAAGATAATAAAGATTCCTGGATTAGAGATTGCAGTGAGTATGGGTATGGGCCAGGTCAATAATCTCATTCTTTTGGGATCATATATCAGTATAACAGGTGTGATTTCACCCGAGCTTATCGAAGAAGAACTGGAGACAAAGTATAAAACAAGAAAAGAAGTATTGAAGAGAAATCAAGAGGCATTCAGACGAGGCCTTGAACTGGGACAAACCGTTGATGACTAAGACTTTGCTTTGACTGTCGCTTCTTGCGATTCTTCTTTAAAAGCTAAACTATTGCGTTTAATTATGTTAAAGGTCAAGGATGGCTTTGAGTCACTCTCTTGCCATCCTTGACTGAATCGTATATGGTAAGAAATCAATTTCCGACATTCGATGAGATATAATCAGCGATGTCCTTGAGTGGAGAACCAGGTAAAAATACCTCAGCTACTCCTAAATCCTTTAATTTAGGGATATCTTGATCAGGGATAACCCCACCTACAATGACCAGTACATGGTCTAATTTATTCTCTTTTAGCATTGACATAAGCCGTCGCATGATCTCTACATGACCACCACATAGAAAACTCAGGCCCACTACATCCGCATCTTCTTGCATGATCGCCTTAACCATACTGTCAAACCTTTGGCCGGCTCCCATGTATACAACTTCCATCCCTGCATTCCGTAAGGTTTCGGTAACAGAGATGATTCCTCTGTAATGATCATCAAGCCCGATCTTGCCGGTTATAACCTTAATTTTCTTTTCCGACATATGATATACCTTTCTTAATGAGAATCGTTTTCAATCAAAAAGGATATTTCCTTTCGCCAGCCCAATCATAATCGAGACCATCGATCATCCGCAGTACTCCGGTTATTTCTTCAAAGGTGGCTTTTGTTTCTATGGCATCAAAGACGAAGGGGGAGAGATTATCCTGTGTATGCTCAGCAGCGTGGCGTAACTTATCCAGAGTTCTTTTAACGTCGTCAATATCTCTATTTTTCTTAAACTCTTTAAACTCTTCGATATATGATTCTACATCCGATCGATCAGGTGAATATACTTCGGGTTTGAAGTCTTCTTCTGGTGGGATCGGAAAACGATTCACTCCCAGAACAACCCGCTCTCCTGTCTCGACTTTACTTTGGATATCAAGCAAGCTGTTTTTGAGCTCGGATAAAGCCCAACCGTTCTTAAGTGAAGCTACCCAGCCTCCCATCTGTTCTATCTTCTCTGCCATGGCCTCGATTTTTTCTTCAAGTTCATTCGTAAGCCGTTCTATGAAATAAGACCCTGCAAGAGGGTCAGCGACTCTTGCCACTCCTGATTCGTATCTGATGACCTGCTGCGTTCGGATTGCCAGTCTCACTGCATCCTCAGTCGGTGTTGCCCACCCTTCATCATATGAGGGGAGCTGTATCCCCATACAACCGCCGAGAACTGCTGCCAGAGCACCGAGGGTGCCACGGGCGATATTCACCAAAGGCTGTTGACGGGTGTAGTTGACCCCGGATACATCGATATGGAACCTGAGTTTCATGGCTCGTGGGTCTGTGGCGTTGAATTCCTCTTTCATCATCCTTGCCCAGATCCTTCTGGCAGCTCTTAGCTTTGCGATTTCCTCGAAGAAATCTCGGTCACATGCCAGCACAGGGCTCAGCTTTCTTCCAATCGTATTGATATCAATGCCCCTTTTTAACATCTCTCGAATCATTTCTCTGGCACAGGCCTTAGTAAAAGCGATCTCGTGAATTGCATTGCCGCCAGCTTCGCGAAAGTCGTAGGCACTTATAAACCAGGCATTCCACTTGGGATAGTTTTTAAGGACATACTCTAGCCAGTCATCTGATAATCTAGCCAATTGAGAGAGTTTGCCATTGGGAAGAAAAAGCCCCTCAGATGTACTGGTCATACACGCCGGTGCGTAATAGTGTAAATGACCTCCTACTACTCTCAATTGATCCAAGTCGAGTCCCCGTGACTTGGCGACCAACATATATGCCTGTTGAACTAAAGGCCCGCTGGCCATACAAAGGCTTATCTGGTCCAAAGGTAAGCCCTTGCAGAGTTCATCTACATCATCTAAGGTGTGAAGGGAGATGCCGCAGACCCCTATCTGCCCTTCAGCCATTGGCTGATCTGGCTCAAGCCCATACATCGTGGGGCCGTCCATCTCCCAATCCAGGGCGCCTTGGCCCTGCTCCAACAGGAACTTGAGCCTTTTGTTGAATGCCTTCGGGGTTGCCAGTCCCGATATTTCCCGAATGTTCCACAGCTTCCCCCTATACATGTCAGGATGATGCCCCCTTGTAAAAGGATATTCGCCGGGATCAGCGAGATCTCTGTTGTAATCGATTCCCTCCAGGTCTTCAGGGGTATAAAATCTTTTAATAGGAATACCAGAAGGTGTGGTGAAATCTGTCACCTTCTCGAAATACATCTGGGCAATTTCACTGAGTTCAACCATAAGACCTCCTTTTTCTATCGAATTTTGGTCTTAAAATAATTAAATGAGTTAATTTTTTCGAATAAACGATATGAAAAAATGGCTTCCAGCAAAGATCGCCGGAAGCCAAAAGCAGAGGAATTACTTCAGGTCTTTACTTGAGAAGCCAAGGATATTCCTGGCTACAACGAGTTGCTGGATTTGCTGGGTTCCCTCATAGATATCATTGATCTTACAATCACGCATCCATTTTTCGACGAGCATCTCTCTCGAATAGCCAATAGGCCCTAAGAGTGAAACACAACGTTGGGTAATCTTGGAGGCCATGCGGCCGCACTTGGCCTTGGATATTGATGCCTCGAGTGCATTGGGCCTTGAATTATCACCCATCCATGCGGCTCTATATGTCAACAGGCGCATGGCTTCAAGCTCTGCTTCCATCATGAGTAGTTCTTTTTCTACTGCATTCAAATTGTGTTTAGAGAGTCCATAACGGAAAACATATCCCTCTTTTTCAAGGGTCTCCTTTGTGAATTCAAGTGCAGCTCGGGCGCAACCGGTAGCAATGGCCGCAACCATTGGGCGAGTATTGTCAAAGGTCTTCATTACACCCTTGAAACCTTCGGTCTTGGTCTTTACCTCTGCTGAACCGAGGATATTGTCTTTAGGGATTCTACAGTCTTCAAGAACAATAGATGCCGTATCCGAGGCACGGATACCGAGCTTATGCTCCAGCTTGGTTACAGTAATGCCGGGTCGGTCTTTCTCGACTACAAAGCTCTTGATACCCGCCTTTCCAGCGGATTTGTCTACCGTAGCCCAGACCACTACAACTTCACAGCGTTCACCATCTGTTACAAATATCTTCTCTCCGTTTAATACCCATTCATCTCCATCCAGTGTTGCTGTGGTTGATATCGAACCGGAGTCGGAACCGGAGCCCGGCTCAGTGATGGCCATAGAAGCATATTTTGTTCCAAAACGTTCAAACTGTTCTGGAGTAGCTACAGCAGAGATGGCTGCATTACCGAGACCCTGTCCGGGGAGCGCCAGCATCAGTCCACAATCACCCCAGGCCATCTCTTCAGCGCCGACAACTGCCGTCAAGGTGGCACCAACAACATCTTCTGTCTCTACCTTGGGTTTTTTTTCAGCAGTATCTTTGTCTTTATCTTTTTTCTTTGGAGGGCCGCCGCCCATTGACTGTGCCATCATTGCGCCTAAAGGCTTAATCTCCTCAGGCATTGTATGCTCAAACTCATCGTATTTTCGAGAGATAGGGCGAAACGCATCACGTGCAGCAGAATGGGCCATGTCTTTTACCATTTTCAACATAGGGGGTAATTCAAAGTCTATCATTTTATTACTCCTTGTATTCTAATTAATATTATTGTTTAAGAATTATAGAGAATTTCTCTTTATACTGGTCTACACAATTGCCAGGCCATCGATTGCATCGATACCGCGGCCATTTCTAAACCATAGCTCTACAGGGTGTTCTCGAATGTACCCATGTCCGCCAAGGACCTGTATGCCGTTATTGGTAATCTCAGATGAGTATTCACCGGCAAAGAGCTTTGCCAGGTAGGCCTCTCTTGTGCAATCTTCATTCTTGTCCGCAAGCCAGGCGGCTTTCCATGCCAAAAAGCGCATTGCATCGGTCTCGATAGCCATGTCTGCCAGCATAAATGCAATGGCTTGACGGCTGGCGATCGGCTCACCAAATTGGACGCGATCTTTTGCGTAATTGACAGCGTACTCTTTGGTGGCATCGCATACACCCGCAGCCATAGCAGCAGTTGCAATGCGCGAGAGGTTCAAAATTTTCTGGTAGTTACAGCCAGCACTTTCCCCCAGTCGATTTTCCAGAGGAATGCGGCAATTCGACAGGGTCACCTTGTGCAAGGGGAGGGCATTTAAACCCATATATTTTTCGGGTTCGCTGATATTTATCCCTTCGGTTCCTTTTTCGACAATATAGGCCTGGGTACCGGCAATACCTGATCCCTGAACTGTTGAGGCTATTACCAGGAGGGAGTCAGCATTATTTGCATAGGGCACCATACACTTTTCACCATCGAGAATATACTCTTTTCCCTCTCGTCTGACACTTGTTTTAATCTGTGTGGGATCGAATGTGATACGAGGTTCCATAAGGGCCAAGGAGGCAAATTTGAATTTTTCGCCACAGAACTGAGCGAGGTATTTTTTCTTTTGATCTTCTGTGCCCATTTCCAGGATTGGATAGGCAAACAAAGTGGGACTGAGCATTGCCATAGTGAGAGCCATATCACCAAAGGCCATCCTTTCAGTCATTAAAACTCCTGTCATAGCAGAGCGTTCATAACCATAGCCGCCAAACTCTTCGGGAATGCAATTGGCTATCAGACCTAACTCCCAGAATTTTGCAAGAAGGTCGTCTGGAATTTCGCGATTCTCTTCGCAGTCTCGTGAGTTGGGACGGATGATGTCCGCAGTAAAGCGATTCACCATATCGATAACTTGCCGCTGCTCTTCTGTAGGGTTAAAGTTGATCATTATAGATTACTCCTTTCCAAAATAGATTATAAATGGTTTTTAATTTCACTCCTCAATATTATCTCTTCTTTTCCTGCGCCCATATCAGCATGGCCAACTCATAGTATTGATCCTTTTACTAATATATCCATATTTTGTCTTTTCAGTCAAGGAAATTATAGGCTTAATAAAGAGCTCATGAATGTGTATTATTTTTGTGCTATGAAATATAGCTCTATCATCAAGCTTTATTGGCAGTCAATTTGTAACGCGTGTACTGTCTGAGTGTGTTAGTGAGCCTTAAGAAAGAGAAAGGGGAAAGATGGGAGTTCTCACGGTTAAAATTTGACCGCTGTTGAAGCAACTCCTTTCAAAAAGCTAAACAGTTACCTAAAGGGTTATATTATCAAGGAGACGAAAAGGGAGGGGTAACGCAGCTCATCGGTAAAGAATTGACAAGTAAGATGAGAAATGAAAAAGAGGGGCTTCCTGAATAATTTGTCCCCCTCTTTTTCATCCTGTTTTAATATCTCCAGCATAAACCAGCGCTTGCGCTGATTACTTCGCCTGTTAAATAACTTGCATCATCAGAGGCTAAAAATGCAATGATACTTGCCATCTCTTCCGGTTTAGCACCCCTTCCAAGAAGGCTCATCCCCTCCATCGCTTTTAATTCGTCGGGAGGGTAAATTCGCAGTAGAAAATCATTTGGAACAAAACCAGGTGCAAGGCAATTAGCTCGTATTCCATATTTTGAGTTCTCTGCAGCTGTGACCCTAGTAAAAGCCATAACACCAGCCTTAGCAGAACAGTAAGAACACTCTCCCATAGGAGAACCGATATATCCATCAACTGAGGCGATATTTACTATGGCGCCACTCTTTTGTTTAATCATAGTTGGAAGCACGGCCTTTGTACATAGAAAAGTCCCTTTTAGACATACATCCATTACTAAATCCCAATTCTCCTCTGTTGTGTCAATAATTGGAGCGAGTATTTCCCTTGCTGCATCATTTACAAGTATATCTATCCGACCGAATTCATCGAGGGTTTTTTTAACCATATCTTCTATCTGGTCCGACTTCCTTACATCACATATCGCACCTATGGCCTTATGCCCCTCAGACTTAAGGCTTTCTGTCACCTGGTTTATCCTCTTTTCATGGATATCACTCACCACAACACTTGCTCCTTCTTTGGCAAGCCTTCGGACTGTGGCCTGACCTATACCTGCGCCGGCCGCTGCAGTTACGATTGCTACTCTATCTTTGAACCTCATTGAAGATACCTCCTTTATCCAAATAAATAGTTATTATTAGTAAATCATTTTGCATGCAAAAAAGTATATGAGAGCTCACTTTGCGTGTCAAGCAAAATTGTTAAGAGAGTTAAAATCTTTGCCTTCACTGTCTGCGTAAAACGCACAGTTAGGTTTGGTAGCTAAAAAAACACTCATTTGTGGATAGAGAGGTCTAGATGAATTACACATCACACAATTATTGTGGAGTCTCTAAATGGGCAAGCACTTTGATTATTTTCGGGATGAGCTTGTATGCAAGGTCTCTGCGGCTGCCTCCGCATAGGACAGTGATAAGCCTCCCGGCGCATATCTCTTCAGCCAACTGCCGTATTGTGAGTGCAAGCATTGAATGGAACTCTGGTGTGAGGCCGATATCTCCGTAATCACCAATAGTCCCATCATATCCCCAGTTCCAGAATATGATTTCAGGAGCATGAAGGTTTATATATTTTTCAAATGCTCTTTCGGCAAGGTCAAGATAATTTCTGTTATTGGTATACTGTGGAACATTTATGTTTATATTTTTGTTTTTTTCGTATGAACGTAAAGAACAGAAGCATAAATATTGGAGATCTGGATTGTCTTCAAATATATCCCAGCTTCCGTCTCCATGGTGGGCATCTGTATCGATCACTGTAATCCGTTTTACATGATACGTTTTTTTTTATAATATGGGCTGCAATTGCAGCGCCGTTGAAATAGCATCCTCCCCCGAAAAAATTCCTCCCCGCATGATGGTCGCCGTAACCTGTAAATACAAAGGCATTCGTAATTTCTCCTAAACATACTTTTTCAGCAGCCAAAAGAGTTCCTGAAACAGAGTAAAGAGCTCCCTCATATGAACCGGTTTTTTTACCTGCTCTACCATTGAGGAGGAATGTAACTGGTATAGTTCTGATAAAGGGACAGGCGGGATATCATAAATAGAATCCGGAGGAAAGTCATAGAATGCGTCACAGTACATAATATTATCCTTGTCAAGTATACCTTCAAGTGCTGAAGGGAAATCCTTCAGCCTTTGGCCTTGCTGATAATGAAAAAAGATACCGGTTGACTTATATGGCTGCAATGTTTCTCCTTAAAGCCTAGAATGAAAGAGATTATTCAATGACATTATTAAAGCAATTATAAAGATACTCGATCAGTATAAACTAAAATGAATTTATATGCGAATCAATTCATTGACTTTTTTTGAAAATATCTCTATTATACTTGGGAAATAAGACGCTGGATAAGTCGCTGACAGCATTGTAAGTAACAATCATATGTTTTGATATCACTATCGATATAAGGAGGTTTTCGTGAAGTCACTGGTAGTCTATTCAAGTCAGACAGGTAATACGCGCAAATTAGCAGATGCTGTGTATGAAACACTAACAGGTCCGAAGAAGATTTTTACAGTGAATGATGCCCCAGATCCTTCTGGTTATGATTTTATTGCTTTAGGATTCTGGTTTATGAGTGGAAGGCCCGATCCCAGAACATTGGAATATATGTCTATGGAATACTTTGGCAATATTAGAGGCAAACGTCTCTTCCTTTTTGCTACACACGGAGCGGCTGTGGATTCTCTAACTGCAGAGGACGGTATGAGTTATGGGAAAATGTTGACTTCAGAGGCCAATATTATTGGTACATTTAGCTGCCAGGGAGAAGTGAATCCAGAAATAATTGAGAAGTCTCGAGCACTCAGGGAAGTCCCTGAATGGATTGCGCAAGCCCCAGAAGCCGCAGGCCATCCTAATAATGCTGACATCGAAGAATTGAAACGGGTTCTTTGTTCTGCAATTGACAAATCGTAAGCCCTAAAGATTATTAATGGTAATATCTAACCGGTTTGAGTAAGGCTTTTGAACTTTGAAAAGCACGCGGATTATAGAAAGGGCATCCCTTCATGCATTTCCTTATTGGGGGTGTCCTTGTTTTCTCAGTATTTTCTTGTCTATCTTCCCAACAGCTGTAATCGGCAGTTCTTGCTTTATCTCTATTGTTTTCGGGACCTCATAAGGAGCCAGCTTTTCTTTGGCAAATTGGATAATATCCTTTTTCAGTTCTTCTTCATCTCCATCAAAAATAAAGTCCGGTTTTAGTGTAACAAAGGCCTTGACAATCTCAGAACCCGGTCGGTCCGGATTTTTTATTCCAATATACGCTACCATTTCAATTGCAGGATGCTCGGCTAAAATCTCTTCAACCTTTTTGGAAAACACCTTATACCCACTTACAATAATCATATCCTTTGTTCTATCAACAATACGTAAGTAACCTTCTTCATCCTGTATCGCAACGTCTCCTGAATGCATATACCCTTGTGGATCGATCACATTTTTTGTCTCTTCCGATTTATTATAATATCCAACCATCACATAGGGTGCTTTTACACATACCTCCCCTGGTTTTCCTATGGGGACTTCTTCGCCTGTATCAGTATCGAGAAGTTTCATATCTGTATTAAATATCGGTAAACCCACTGTGCCTAATTTCTTCTTTCCCTTTAATGGATTCATTGTTGTTACAGCCGTTAACTCAGTCATTCCATACGCCTCTAACAATTTTCCCTTACCTATGATTTCTTCCAGTTCTCTTTGAGAATCTTCCGGAAATGGAGAAGCAGCACATATGCATATTTCTAAATTCGAATGATCGAGTGCCCTAAACTTTGGGTTCGCCATCAACAGCTGATATAATGATGGGACATTAACTAATGCATTAGGTTTGTATTTTGCTATTTGAGTACATATGTAATCCGTATCTCTTGGGTTGGGGATTAAAATCTGTTTCCAACCCAAGTAAACGCAATTCTTATTGAAGGCCAATCCAGCCATATGAAAAAAAGGAAACCCTGAGAGTGCGACCCCTTTTCCTCTCCTCCATCCAAGCCATGTTGTCATGATGATTATATTTGATACGGCATTTCTATGGCTTAACATCGTGCCTTTAGGAGCTCCAGTTGTTCCTCCGGTATACTGTATATATGCAATGTCATCTGGAGTAATTTCGATATGAGTGGATTCTTTTGAAAAATTTTGTGTCTCTATTATATCTTTAAACTCATAGATCTCTCTCCCCTTTAAACTCGTAGCTTTTTCCTTTGGAATCTCAGCGAGTAATTTGTCTAATACCCTTTTAGTTCCTGGCAAAAATCCTTCCATAGTTGTAAGTATAATAAGATTTAATTGAGGAAGACTGGATATGATATCGAGCACAGTAGAAGAGAAGATCGCATCTAGAGTAACCAATCCCTTGACATTTGCATCTGTGAGTTGATAGAGCATCTCTTGTGGTGAAAGAAGGGGCGAGACTCCGGAAACGACACAACCTGCCTTGAGTGTACCTAACCATGCAATGATATACTCAGGGATGTTGAGCAGGTTTATCCCCACTACATCGCCTTTTTTAAAGCCATTTGAAACTAGCATATTTGCAAATTGGTTTGCAAACTGGTCCAATTGTAAAAAGGTTGTCTCAAGGTCCATAAAAACAAAGGCAGGTTTATCTGGAAATTCTTTGAATGAGGACGAAGCAATTTCCACATACGTAGTTTCCCACATCTTCGGGTCTAAATCTGATAGACCCTGATCATAAGATTTCTGCCAGAATTTCTCATTTATCATAATGAAGCACCTCCAAATCTTCTAATATGGTTATTGACTTCCCTCGGCAAAAAAACGGTAACACCAAAGGTGTTTACATTATTATCTGTGCAAATTCCCTACTTTTCTTTCTTAATGCTCGCTATTTTACTTTGATAAGTTGTACACGTTATTATGTACCACCTTTGCTGAATTAACTCAATAGCGGTTTTTTTTTTGATAAGAATTCATTCTTGTCTTAGCATGAGTAGACCTTGCCAGAAGAGATTCTTTACACACAGTGACCCGACCAGGGGGCCAAGAAATGAAAGGATGAGGTCTCCAAGTTTTCAAGGATAAAAGATGCTAAAATATTCTCTCATTATCAAAGGGGGGTGGGTAAGCGCATGCTTCCAGATCCAAGTAAAGGTAAGAAGCGCATATTCAAATCAATTCAGGCTATGGAGGGTCATCTATTGATTCCTCTCTTTTGATTTGAAGATAGCGAATAGTAAAAAAAACACCCCATGGGAATGGGGTTTCCCCAGGGGGTGTCTGTCTCGATAATAAACAACCTAAAACTTCTGAACGTTGCGGGCTATAATAGCATCCTGTGTAATCTTGTTCATCTCAACGAAATGGGCACTGTATCCTGCGATCCTCACTAAAAGCTCGCTGTATTGCTCAGGCTCTTTCTGGGCAGCATATAGGGTCTCATTGTCCACCATATTAAACTGTACATGGCCAATCCCTAAATCATGCCATGTCTTCATATAGTCTCGCCACATCTTAAAGCCCCTTTCACCTTGTAACTGCGAAGGAGAAAGTCTTTGATTGAGCAGGGATGCTCTACACGAACCCACATGGTCTAACTTGCCTACTGATTTGAGTACTGCTGTAGGCCCCTTCTTATCAAAACCACAACCAGGTGAACACCCTCCATCATAGAGCGGGTCTCCAAGCCTTCTGCCATTTGGCAATGCCGCAATCATAGGCGCTCCCACGATATGTCCAGCAATACTCTCAGGCAGGGTCGGACGTGGTTGTCCGTTTATGTCCAGAATCGACCACGACATCTTTCCTAAGTCCTCATACATCTTTACCCATACCTGGTCAACATAGTTATCGTCATTTCCCCATTTGGGCGCCTTGACAAAATCCTGCCTCATCTCTTCATATCCTTCCCAGTTTCCATCCAACGCCTGCTTTAATTGAGCCATAGTGTACTTCTTGTCATCATAGACCAGCTTCTTCACCGCTGCCAAGCAATCCCCTGTGTCTCCAAAAGCAAACATGGTGAGCCACAGACTGCTCCTCTCTTTGCAAGCCGCGCTGTTTAATCCTGACTCTACACATCGCTCAAAAAGGGATGAGGTCATCGGTTTTGGTAATCGTTTTGCCTCAACTTCCCTGTTCCTATGTTCCATACCGCATGCCAATTTAAACCCATCCTTCAGTTGTGCATACCAGGCATCGTAAAACTCCTCGAAGGTTTCAAATGTGGTCGGATCACCTGTCTTGATCCCTATTTGCATCCCTGTTACTGGATCGAAACCATCATTGAATACAAGTGAGACAGGTTTTGCCCCTGCAGCTATAGAAGCTGAAGGATATCTCAAGGCCGGTGCTGCCCACTTCGTATCAGGAGCAGGGGCCATGCAGGACTGGTGTATCCATCGCCTGGCTTCTTTTAACGGATGACCAAACCAATGCATTAGGTTGGGAATGAGTACGTCATCGTTCCTTATGGAAGGGTACCCTAAACCATGACGAATACATTCAAATACTCGGCGCAGTGTCTCCTGTCGTACCTTAGAGTGATATCGGAAACTAAAGGTGGGATCACATACCCTGCATAAGAGCGCACCTTCCAGATAGCAGTCTGTAAGGTCATTGCAGGCATCCTTACCATCTTCGTCTACTCCCCCTATTGTCCATACATAGGGACCAGGATTGCCTTGCAGAGCCTCTCTGCCTGCACGAAGGATTGTCCTGCCAAACGAAGAAGCAACTATCATCCACTCCGCGCAGTATTCGACTACCTCTTTTCGTGTCATATTCTTCTCTTCAAGAACATCTTTTTTGTAGAATGGCCAGTGCCAGTAGTCCTGACGCCATTGCCAAGAGGGATTGTGCCATTCGAGTCTGTATGCCACCTGTACAAATTGATCAAACTGTATTGCTTCCCATAGATGCTCAGGAGGACGAGCAGGAACCTTCTCGCATGTCTCGCTTATGCGCAATAGTTCTTGCCTTCTGGTTGCATCGGTCTCAAAGTTCTCCGCTAATATCTTTGACAGTCGGCTATAGCGCCTAGCATGCCTGATGGTCGACTCTAAACAGATTTTCATCGCCTTCCAGGTGTCTATCTTTTCCATGTAAGAGACCTGCTCTTCTGCTCTGTCGGCCTCTCGCATTGTTTTCTCAGAATTTTTGAGATTTTCATCGATTGTCTTGATGATTGAATCGAAACCCTGGTACATCCAATCAGGCTGCAGGTTAACATAGTCAACGACAACGATGTCCCTTCCAGGACCTACCACACCACCAATAAGGGCAACTACTTTTTCCCTGCGGCTCTTATGCTGGTTACATGCATCTTCATAGGTCCTTCCATTCCAAAATTCCACCATCTCTTTTGCTTCATCCAGCTCATCTTCAGGTATGATCCCCGTACGATCGTGTAATGTATCATCATTGAGAAGACTGGAAGCTGTGGGAATCCATGTGAGCAGATGCGGAGCAGATCCAGGATATCCCACGATTCGAGAATGGTCGGTGATGAATATAGGCATGTTGTCAAGTAAAGCAGCAAGTGCCCTGGCTCTGGTTATGATAAAAGGCTCTGCTGGGGGGGCCTCCTTAAAGGTCTTGGTAAACCAACGCATATTCTCCAAGTCCATCTGGACTCCCGGTAACCAGCTTGACCCTTTCGTGGCCTTGGACCAGACTGACTTTCTCAAATAGTTGAGCCTGGGTGACCTCTTTTTTTCAGCCCACCACCAGTATTGACGAGCATCGTACAGCTCTTGTGCACTTTTTCCAATTTCTGCTTGTGCCATTGTTAATCCCCTCCAAAAATCAAGATGTTAACTTGTTTACTTTTCATCAAACCCTTTGGTCATACGCACATGAGGATCGTACATAAACTCTGATACATTGGTCCGTATTCGTTCTTCTTCCATAAACATTTGACAATTCCCCGCATCATCATATATGCCTACCTCTTTTCCAAGACCATCCTCGTCCAGTATGCCTTTACAAAAACCAGATGACGCAGCAGAATTCGTCATCTGTGTAATAAAATTTGAACAATCACCACATCTTGGCATGTATATCACCTCCTCTTGTTTAATTAATAAAAAAGTCTATCAAAAATAAGATGTTACTAGTCTAAAGTAAAGTATTACTTTATTCATTTTGAGAATCGATGTAAAACGAAATTTGTAGATGAGTAATCACTTGTAAAACAGTAGGGCTGTATGATGAGAATTCGTTGTAGCAGTTAATGGAATGGGAATTCGTTTTCTATATTATACTTTTATTATCCATTAATCTAAATGTTTGTCAAGCAGAATTTCACGCATGATAGTATGAACCATATATTTATAGAAAACCACCTTGATATTAAAGACTATATATGCTTTACTGATTAGGAGATTTAATGCCCTTCTATTGTGAGCCTATAGGGACAAAAGGGCATCCGTCCTGTATTGATAAATAGAAAATTTACTCCTGTTAATAAGTTAGATAAGGTAACGTAAAAGGTAGATCCAATCATGAGACATAAACGAAAAATAGTAATCTTTGTTCTTCTATTTCTTGGAGCAATTGTGTTTTTTGCTCCTTTCTTAATCCAGATAAAACCTGTTCGATTGAATCTGACACTTAAACTGTCCAGCATATTCAATACTGAGGTCGAATTAAAAGAGATTTCCTGGAGCTGGTTTCCTTCCCCACATATCGCATTAAGGGAGACTGAAATCATAAATGAGGAATTCAATATAAAGCTGTCTCATACAACGGTTTACCCAAGATGGTCGGTACTTTTACACGGGAAACCTGAAATAAAAAAGATCGAACTCTTTGATCCCAAAATATCTATCAAAACATTACGTTTTCCGAAAAAAAGAAAAGATACTCCCTTGATAATACCCTCAGAGTTGATATTTATTAAAAAAGGATGCCTTGACATTTCCCTTGATAAAACCTTCGAAGGTTCTACTGCTTTACAACCTGTTTTTGAATTTTCAGATATTGATGCAATTGTAAAATCCGAACACGGTAGGATCGATATTCAGCTTTCATCTAATCCGCCTTTTGCAAAGCGCATTATTGCAAAGGGAAGCCTTATGGCTTCCAATGAAAATACGGATAGTGGTGATCAGCCCCAGTTAGATTTGAAAATTAAGGCTGAAGGGATAAACTTGACTGAGCTAAGAGAAGAGGCCCTTGTGCTTTCAGGAAGTAATAAAATTGTTAGTAAGGCCTGTAGCATCATTTTGGGGGGGGACTTGAAGGAGGCCGCCTTTTCTTTTAAAGGGAAACCAAGAGACTTAAAAAGAGCAAATTCTATTATTTTTACAGGTGAGGCAGATCACTGCACGATCCATGTTCCAAAGGGAGGGCTTTTGATTGAGGATGCATGTGGAGCTATCAAAATTCAAGACGGTGTTCTATCCGGGCATGATCTTTCTGCTCGAGTAGGCAATTCCAAAGGAAAAGCTGCCTCTATTACCCTAGATCTTATTGGAGAAGACAAGGGATTCCAGCTCGATGTAGACATCGATGCGGATATGTCGGAGCTTCCAGTATTGCTGCGTAATATGGTGAGAAATGAGAGATTTAAAGATGAGCTGTCCCGAGTTGAAAATATCAAAGGCAGGGCTTTGGGACACCTCCATCTGGGAGATAAATTAAAGAAGATTTCTGTCGGGGTAAACATACTTGATTCTAATTGTACTATAAATTATCAAAGGCTTATGCATCCTGTAAGAGTCAAAACAGGACGGTTCGAGATTCTTCCCAAGAAGAAGGAGATGATATGGAAGGGTGTAAAGGCAATGGTAGGGCAGCATAATATCTATGATTCATTAGGCTCAATACGATGGGATGAGGACGCTTTTTTGGAGATTGAAAAGCTGAATGCATCCCTTGATTCTGCTATTCTCTATTCAGAGCTGAAGTCTTATCCAGAATTGAAGAGAAGACTTTCTAAAATCCTTTTGGCAATAGAAGGCCCTGTCGAAGTAAAGGACCTGTTACTCAAAGGGAATGTCAAGGAACCTTTGAAATGGGAATACAATGTATCGATAGATGCAAAAGGTCTCAAGATTCACAGCCCTTTTTTCCCGATGGCAAGCCTTGTCAAGTCTGCACTCATTGAGGCTGATCAAAAAAATATCCGAATTCCCCTTTGTAAAATCGTCAATTCAGATCAGGAAATAGACCTGAAAGGAGATTTCAATCATAAACACTGGCTGAACTGGGAAGGACAGCTCAAACTCAACGGAGTTATGAGCCAGGATCTAGCAAGGTGGATAAAGTCAAAGGGCTGGATTCCTCTTGTATGGTTTCCCTATACCCCTTGTAGGCTGACGCCTTTGGATATCTCTTTTTATCCCAATAAGAATATCGAAATCATTGGAGAGATAATTACGCAAAGATACTCAAAAAGTCCTGTTCATACAAAGATCGATCTTCGTGCTTATCCTGGAGGATTTTCTTTGAGAGGTCTGAGGATCGATACCCTAAAGGAGGCTTCATCTCTTTCTTTGAATTTTCAAAAAACACTTGGAATCAGCTTATATGGAAAATTTAAAGGGCGTTTGCCCGGGAATGCTCTGGACTCGGTGCTTGAGGAAAACAACCTGCTTACAGGTTACATAAAAGGTGAGTGTACCTTTAAGTACGACATTAAAAATCTACCTATGATTCAGATCAACGGCCCTTTGGAGCTGAAGGGGTTTAGATATAAACTGGAAAGCAAGAAGGAAATATTTATTGATTATGCAATAATTAGAGGCAATAGATCTGAAATTTTAATAGAAAATATCAATTTTATGCTGAATAAAGAGAGATTAGGAGCTAAAGGACGGCTTTCAACAATACTATCTAAAGCCAACCTTAATCTGGACGTAAAATCTGACTTTCTTTCTTGGAAAAACCTGTCCCGTTTTATTCAAGAAAGAGAGGAAAATCCGATTTCTACAGACAGGTTATCTATTGCCCCTGGATCCTCTTATTTATCATTGACCGGCAGGATCGGTTTTGAGATCGACAGGTTCAAGTACGAAAAAGCAGAAGATTCAATATCTTCCGATACGATTGAGAGACCTGTTCAGTTTGTATGGCAACCCTTAATCGGGGAGATAAACCTTTTAAACGAAGATAAAAAGTCCTTAGTGATAACCTCCGGGAAAATCTGCGGTTGTGAGACTACAGGAACTTCGTTCTTTGATTCGAATCAGACCGCGGTCTCTTTTTCTATTGCCTGTAAAGAAGAAACCGCCCGTTTTGAGGATATATTTTCATGTCTTGGCAGCGATTTTGAAAAAATCGAGGGCCCTTTTCGATTGAATGCAAACCTTGAAGGAACTCCATACCACTGGAAAAAGGGCAGCATGAGACTCCGGTCAAAAAACGGAAGGATAAAGGCAATGACGCTACTTACCCGAATACTGTCTGTAGTGAATGTGCTCGATCTCTTTTCTGAAAATGTATTGGAGAATTTCTTCACAGAGGGTTTTCGTTACACAGATATGAAGATCAAAGGAGATATAAAGGACAATATTTTTCGAATCGATCAGGCGAGGATCAAAGGGGATGGAATGAATCTGTTTGGCAGTGGCAAAGTCGACCTTGGTAAAGCAACGATAGATTGTGTGATCCTGGTTGCCCCTTTTAAAGTTATAGATTCGACTCTTGCAAAATTAATTCCACTGGGTTTTTCTGGAGGGAAAGGAGAAAATATATTCATTGCTATCCCAGTGGGAGTGAAGGGGGCCATAAATGACCCGGAGGTAACCCTTCTCTCATCTCATGCAGTCAGTGAAAGCTTGCTGAACTTTGTAAAGAACACCATGATGCTGCCATTGAATATATTGAGCCCAATCCTTCCAAAGTAGCTAAAAAGCGAAGTTTCCCAAAGACAGTGTCCAGATTGAAATAAGCCTGGTCAAGGTAAGGGAAATACCATAATTGAGACGAGCTTACAGCCAAAAAAATTCAAACCAGGGAGCCGTATCGCAGAGCTTATCATCGATATAAAGCCGTAAAAAGCATGTTTCTAGTCTATTGAGCCCCTTGAAAGTGAGTTTTATCTTTATATCATTAAAGGTGAGGAATGATATCTTGTACTTCTTTACGAATAAATTCATAATCCCATTATCCGCATCTACGATTTCATTTGTAATCTTTGTATCTAACTTCACCGCCATACACTGATAGAACTCTTCAAGGGTTTTTGTATAGTGCTCTTCAGATGAAATAGTTATCGTCTCCCCTGGCCATAGGCCTCCTTTCGATATGGGGTTGTAAAGGATAAGGTTTCCCATGGGGTGATGAGAACATTGATCAGCCATCTCCACTCCATGATCTTTAATTATGACTTCCATCATTCGCCTACCGGTTTTGAGGTGACCTGCAAATGGCTTCCAAACCCATCCCGGAAGAGGGGGAGATATGAGTTTTATCTTCACAGCGCTTCCTTTTCCCGATGAGCTTGAAAGCTCAAGTGCGTAATGGTCGATTACTGTTGTACCGGTATTCTTGACCGTATGAACAAATGTCCAACTGTCCTTCAAGGCATAAAATCTAATGGGTTCTTTAAACTCTTTCCCGAATATAGCCTTCCTGTCTATAATCTTGGCTTCAATGATCTTAGATACTTCGAACTTACCTTGGGATACCTCCTCTTCCTCATAGAATGCACTCCATTTATGCTTGCCAGCAACAAGCCACTTCACGAGCAGCTCCCCATTCTCATCGGTTACTCCTTTTTCTTCACCATCTATTCTTATCTTTACTCCTGGAATATCTCTGGAACCATTCAATGCATTGAAAGCGACTGTGCCCCTCATTGGCGGAGAAGCTCCGATTTTGAGTTGATCCTCTGTGGCCTTTTCATCTTTCTTAGATTCATCTGCTGATGAGGTTGCAAACCCAGAGGATGCGAGATATAATAATACAATTAAAGACAATGGAATTGTAATAGCGATCCTACACTTCATCTTCCTTCCCTCCTAAAATATATTGGTATATATTAATAACGAATTTTTTTGCCACTTGCAACCTATTTAAAAAAAAATGATGCAGCAAATCAGGTGAATGATCAAAAGCCATCGGATACTTTCAATAATTTCAATCTATTATAATCTTGACATTCTCATAGTTATCATTCATATAATTATACGATTACACAGGCCATCTCTAGGCGAAGATTGAAATATTCTGAGGTGGTATCGTAACTCAAAAATGCGATGAATTCGTCTTATGAAAAAGTCAGGTATATTGATGATATCGATGTAATAGAGACCAACGAGGCATTTGCATCACCGGTTCTAGCTCAATGCGTGGAATTCGAGATTGACTTCAATGACCCAAGAATAAATCCTACAGGTGGAGCAATAGCAATTGGACATTTTAATGCGTATATTGTTTGAGTGTCTTAGTGAGCGTTAATAAAGAACAGGGGATAACCTCAAATTTAATGTCTGAAATAGTTAAGACAGTTTCTGTTTCAACGGGAGGGTATTACCTCATAAAACGGACACTGAGAAAAGTATGAATATCAGAAAAAGGTTGAATTTAGGGCTTTCACTATTTGTTGTGCTTGTCGGCATAGTAGGGAGTGCAAATCTTTTGTATCTTCATAGTACCAACAAGTGGTTCAAGATACATGAGCGATTGGATCGTATTCGGATCAATTTTTTAGATGCAAGAAGAGAGGAAAAGAACTGGTTATTATTTCGAGAACATCTACTTTGCCCAGAGGGGAAGACTCATTTAGAGAAATTCAGGACATTCGTTTCGAGGATTAGAGTGGAAGTAAAAAAAGGGGGCAAACTCATCAATCTGTTGGACGACTATACATTTGCATTTGAAAAAATAGTTGCAAGCGGTAGGAAAGATAAAAAACAGGTTTTTGAGCTAAGTGATAAAGCAGAGCTAGTACAAGCTGCTATAGACGAAATTGCAGAAGATACAGATTGCTTTATAAGATCATCTCAAAAAAAAGACTTCATCATTACTGTCAGTATTTTCATTACCTCTATTTTAATCCTCATTTTTCTGGGGCAACGTCTTTCCACAGGCATTGTTGGGCCCATCAGTCAATTGAAAGGTTTTGCAGGCTTATTGGCTGCAGGGAAACTCGATCAGGAAGTAGCCATTTCGTCATCGGATGAGATCGAAGATCTGGCCTATTCCTTCGATGAAATGAGAAAAAAACTTAAAACGAGCAAACAAGAACTTGTAAAGTCGGAAAGGCTGGCTACAATGGGGCAGTTGGCAGCCCACGTGGGGCATGAAATAAGGAATCCTCTCTCAGTAATCAAATCTTCGGCGTATTACCTCAAGATGAAACTCGGCAATACAGACAATAAGGTGACAGAGCATATCAAAAGGATAGAGAGACAGGTCAGCATATCGGACAAAATCATCTCAGACCTCCTGGACTTTTCACGGATAAGGACACCGGTCTTTGGGGAGGTTCAGATAAACGATATTATAGAGGAGGTAATATCCGATTTTACGATACCTGAGGGAATACAATTGGTTAAGGAGCTTAAAAGAACATTACCGCCTATAAGGGCAGACAGGGATCAACTCCGACTCGTATTCGTCAACATGGTGATCAATGCCATTGACATCATGCCCGAGGGAGGTAGGTTGCATATAAAAACAGAAGGAAATGAGGGGTTACAGGAAATAGAGTTTAAGGATACGGGTTATGGGATTTCAAAAGAAGATCAAGAGAAGGTCTTTGCGCCCCTCTTTTCGACTAAAACGCATGGTATTGGCCTGGGACTCACCTTATGTAAGGCAATAGTGGAAGAGCATGGAGGCAACATCGAGGTTAAGAGTAAAGAGGGAAAGGGGACAAGCTTTATTATACGATTACCCCTTGTTTAATCTCTTGATGTTTTTTTTAAGGAGGTCAAAATGTATAATAGTGCAAAGCTCTTGATCGTTGATGATAACGTGGATTTTACAAAGAGCTTGGCTGATATACTCGAGCTCAAAGGTTACGACGTATCTGTTTGTCATAATGGATATGAAACCATTGAAACAGTAAAGGACAGAAGAGTAGACCTGATCCTCATGGACATAAGGATGCCTGGAATAGACGGAATAGAAACATACAAACGGATAAGGGAAATCAGCCCTGAGACCGTAACCATTATGATGACCGCATATGCCTTGGAACATATGGTAAAGGATGCACTTATCTTCGGAGCATATGATATCCTTTATAAACCATTAGATATTGATAGGGTACTGATCGCCATGGAAGAATCTCTCAAGGGACAAAAAAGCCGGCTCATTCTGATAGTAGACGACGATCAAGATATTTTGGATAACCTGAAAGACATCATCGAGGGCAAAGGATATACTGTTTTTACAGCAAATTCAGGACAAAAGGCCATCGAGCTGGCCAGGACCAGACGATTTCGTATTATATTCATTGACGTCAAGATGCCGATACTAAATGGCCTAAAGGTCTACAAGACTATTTTAGAGATAGATCCTTGCATTTGCGCAGTTATGATGACAGGGTACCCACAGGAAGTAAATGATATTGTAAAGGATGCGCTAGACATGAGTGCTTATACCTGCCTTAAAAAACCCTTAGAGATGGATAAAGTATTAGCTGTTATAGATGAGATATCCAAAGGAAAGAAAAAGCAGAAGAATCTAAAAGGGAGCAATGATGCATGAGAAAGTAAACCTCTTGATAGTCGATGACCAGAGAGACCTTTGTGAAACTATAAAGGATATATTCCAAGAGATAGGTTACGATGTAGATATAGTTTCTACAGGTAAAAAAGCTCTGGCTCAGGGGGAGCATAGATTCTTCCACATAGCATTCATAGACATAATTCTTCCTGATATGGATGGTCTTGAGGTTCTAAGAAAGATCAAACAGTGTTCCCCTCTAACCGAGGGGATCATTATTACCGGAAACCCTTCTCTTAACAATGCAATAAAAGCACTCGATAATGGAGCATTTGCCTATCTTATGAAGCCCTTTGAATTCGATGAGGTAAGGGCGGTAGTAAAAAAAGCACTGGAAAAACAGCACATAGTTATGGAGAACTTGCTATTGAAGGAATTTAGCGAAAACATAGTCGCCTACATCCCATCCGGCTTGCTGGTTTTAAATAAGGATTTTAGCGTGGTAATGGCAAATAGAAGCTATTGCGAAATCTTCCTTACCACAAAAGAAGAGACTGAAGGGAAACATGTAAATGATGTCTTGCCCGTAAAAGAGCTAGAGACACACCTCAAGAAGGTGAAAGACATTCATAAACCTATAGATTGGTTGGAATTTAGATGCAATCCTTCTCGAACTGCGGAGAAAGTTTTGCACATAAGCATCTCGGAGATCCCTTTACCCAAGTTAACCGAGGGAGAAATCGGGCTTCTCCTGGTCGTTCAGGATTTCACTCAACGCAAGCAGTTGGAAGATGAGCTTATTCAATCTCAAAAGATGGCAGAACTGGGAGAAACCGCCACTAGATGGGCCCATGAGATCAGGAATCCTCTCCAACAGATTCGTACTTGCGTTCAGTATTTTCAGAAATATTCTCCTATTGATGAGGAGGAGCGGATTTCCCTTAACGGGATTATGGATGGCTCAACTTCCTTAAACAGAATTGTATCAGAGCTTCTGGGTTACACCAAACCCATGGAACTCACTTACTATCAAGTAGATATTCATATCTTGATAGATGGGGTTCTCTTTGAGTTTAGTGAGAATTTTAAAAAATCGAATGTCAAAGTCAGGAAAGACTATTGTAAGATTTCTAGAAGAATCTCGGTGGATGGTTTCAAGATTAAACACGCCTTTCAAAATATTGTAAAAAACGCGCTTGACGCAATGCCCCATGGAGGAGAGATCACAGTTGCTACGACTATTAAGAAAAAAGAAGGCATCAAGAACTCTCCAGAGATCCTTGAAGTGCGTATCTCTGATACTGGGTGTGGAATGATAAAAGAAGAATTAGACAAGATATTCCAACCTTTTTTTACCACCAAAGAAAAGGGAATTGGTCTGGGGATGTCAGTCGCCAAGAATGTGATCGACGTTCATGGCGGTGAGATGTCTGTAGAGAGCAAACTGGGCGAGGGTACTCAAGTAATCATCAGGCTGGTGATCAGATGAAAAGGCGAATACTGATAGTCGATGACGAAGAAATATTTTTAATCCAACTCAAGATAGCATTAAAGGGAATGGGGGTGGAAATTTCTACTGCTCAAAGTGGGGTAGAGGCTTTAGAAAAACTGGAAGAAACACATTTCGATATTGTCCTTACAGATCTTAAGATGCCCAAGATGAATGGGCTTGAGCTTTTGGAGAAGACAAAGGAGGCTCATCCCAATATCTGTGTAGTCATTATCACCGGGCATGGAGAGGTATCTCAGGCAGTACAGGCTATGAAGCTCGGGGCCTATGACTTTATACAGAAACCCTTTGATATAAACCTTTTGGAACTATCCCTCAAAAAAATCCTTGCAACTCAGGATTTGATTCAAGAGAATGTCTCCTTGAGGAAAGAGATCGAGGAGAGATACGATTTTCATCAAATAGTTGGTAAGAATCATAAAATGAAAAGGGTTTATGAACTTATCACATTGGCTTCACAAACCGATACCAATACTCTGATTTTGGGGGAGACTGGAACAGGTAAAGAATTGGTGGCAAAGGCCATACATTACCACAGTCCCAGAAGAAAGAAACCCATGATCACAGTAAATTGCGCGGCTATTCCTGAAGCATTATTGGAATCGGAGCTTTTTGGACATGAAAAGGGTTCTTTTACAGGCGCCCATAATCAGAGGATTGGTAGCTTTGAACTGGCCCACCAAGGAACTCTTTTCCTTGATGAGATAGGCGATCTCCCCCTTTCCATCCAGGGGAAGCTATTGAGATCTCTTCAGGAGAAAGAGATACGCCGAGTTGGGGGCAACAAAAATATAAAACTCGATGTGAGGATCCTTTTGGCAACCAATCAAAACCTAGAAGAACTGGTAAGAGAGAAAAAATATAGAGAAGACCTGTACTACAGGATCAATGTCCTGTCCATTCATCTACCCCCTTTAAGAGATAGACTTGATGATATCCCTTTATTGGCTGCACATTTCTTGAGAAAAAGTGCAACTCTTTCTTCAAGAGAAGTTAAAGTGCTTTCCCATAAGGCATTGAATTCGCTATTTTGTCATCACTGGCCTGGAAATGTGAGGGAATTGGAAAACCTCATAGAAAAGGCAGTCTTGCTGGAAAAAGGAGAAACTATTCGGAGTTTTGATTTTATAGCTCCTTCATGGGAAAACGCCTTTCCAGACGAAACCACTCTCCCTTTGACTATCAATACCAGTCTGCCTTTTAAAGAAACCAAGGAGAGGCTGATACAAAGGATGGAAAGAGAATACTTGAAAGAGATGCTTTCAAAAAACAGGGGTAATATAACTCAGTCAGCCAAGCAAGCGGGTTTAAACTATAAAACCTTTTATGAAAAGTTAGCCAAGTATAGTCTTGACAGTAAAAAATTCAAATGATTGCGCGTCTTAAATGAGAAACATTTTTCACCTTTTATCTAATCATGATCTCTTTGAGCATATTTCACAATCTCATCATAATTCCCCAATAAAACAAATATAGATGTACCGTATTGATTCTCTTTATGGTGCTTTGCCCTTAAATCTTGTGGTTTATGGTACAGACTTTCTTTTCTTTTAAAATCAAAATATTAACTACAACTGATGCAAGATGTTATGGTGTATACACCATAACATAAGATTGGAACTTAAACCGGTATGATATGAACTCACTATAGTTTATTCTTACAGGTCAAGTAATTAAAGCATTTGCCAGCTTTCCGCTTTGGTCTTTTAATGTGGAACAAAAATTGCTATCTTTTTAAGTAGAGGCATGGATATCTAACTAACCCAGAGTCCTCTTTGGGCTTAAAAATCAGTTCAAAGGCATTAAATCGTTTGTGAAGATCATATTTGGGTTTAGATTTCACTTATGGAGGGAAAGATGATTCGTATAAGTGAGGCACACAGTTTAAACGTTTAGATCTATCAGGAGCTCTTAATAGGGATAACATCGTGCCCGTTAAAAAGAACATCCTGGAATGTATTACCCCTAAAACAAAAGCGGTAGAATTTCATTTTGAAAATGTAGATGAGCTGGATGCTCCGGCTATGGCAATGATTGGTATTATGATCAAGTACTTGCACACCAAGAGAATCGCTTCAAGAATAAAAGGTCTAAGCGAAGAGCATCTCCATCTGTCCAGATTTTTAGGATTAGATGTAATAGCGGATCTATATGCAAGAACTTCAGACTCTATGATTTCAAAGAAAACAAAGGCAAATAAAAAGAAAATCAGAAATGGGAGGAGAAGAAATGAAAGACACCTTAGCCATGGTCATGGCAGGCGGTAACGGAGAGCGTCTCAGCCCGTTAACACGAGACAGGAGTAAGCCTGCGGTTCCTTTTGGAGGAATATACCGCCTAATCGACTTCACATTGAGCAATTGTATCAATTCGGGAATTCGGAAGATAGTGGTATTGACCCAATATAAGTCTATGTCTCTGGATCGACATTTGAGGTTGGGCTGGAACATCCTCAACTCAGAATTAGATGAGTTTATCTTTTCTATACCTCCTCAGATGAGGATAAACGGGGATTGGTATAAGGGGACAGCTGATAGCATATATCAAAATTTATACTTTGCCGATATGGTTGATCCCAGTTATTTTCTGATTCTTTCCTCGGACCATGTCTATAAGATGGACTATTCAAAAATGCTTGCATTTCATAAAGACAAGGATGCGGATGTTACTGTGGCCACAATAGAAGTAAGTCAGAGCGCAGGGTCTCAATTTGGTATTATTAAGGTGAATAATGAAAATAGGATAGTCGATTTTGAGGAAAAGCCTAAAGAGGCTGCGTCGTTACTCGAAAGCAATAAAATACTCTTTGCCAATATGGGGATTTATATCTTTAATAGTAATACGTTAAGAGAGTTTTTAGTAGAAGATGCCAATAAGAAGAGTTATAACGATTTCGGCAAGGATCTCATCCCTGAAATGATCCACAGGGCCAGGGTTTTTGCCTATAATTTCAGGGATGAGAACAAAAAAAGGCCTAAGTACTGGAGGGATGTTGGGACCATTGATTCTTATTTTAAGGCTAATATGGATTTAGTTCTCCAGAATCCGAAGTTAAGCCTTTATGATAAGGAGTGGCCTTTGCGTACCTATCAGGGACAATATCCTCCGGCAAAGACCGTATATGCTCAGGAATATACCGGGGGAATGATGGGTGTATGTTTGGATTCCATAGTGTCAGGTGGATGTATCATAAGCGGTGGCAGAGTACAAAACTGTGTGCTGTCTCCTCAGGTTCGAATCAACGGTTACTCTGAGATAAATGAATCTGTACTGATGGAGAATGTAGAGGTAGAGAAGGGCTGTAGAATTAAGCGAGCCATTATAGATAAAGAAGTGAAGATACCTCCGAATACACAGATAGGATATGATCTTAATGAGGATCGGAAGCGTTTTTATGTAAGCGATTCAGGGATAGTTATTATCGAGAAAGGCATGATAGTTCAACATACAAATACAGGGACCTTGGATAGTCAGAAGCTTTTTGTTCATGATAACGTACAAAAAATAGCCAATTGTTTTAAGGGAGCATATATAGAGGACGCATATTATCAATAATGACCTTATTTTGCCTTTTGAAACTGGGGAGTAAGGATACTCAACTATTTATTGGAGGTGTATTATGAAGGGTTATAAAATTGAAGGAAAAGAAATCTTTTCTGTTTTGACCCCTAAACAGGTTGATGAGATCAGTGATATTGCCATAATAAAAAATTCTGAAGAGGGGGAAATTTTATTTAATCAAGGAGAACACGCAAAGAATTTTCATATTTTATTAGAGGGTGAAGTTGTTCTGGAACTTCCGAGTAGTAAAGATACGAATTATGAGAATTTTTCCTTAGAGATTGAAAGGATAAAAGGGCACGGCGTTTTTGGGCCTGGCCTATTATTTGGAATGAAAAGATTCATTACCAGGGCAAGAACAACAAAGCCTTCAAAGATTATGATCATTGATTCCGAAAGGTTTGTAGAGATCATCCGAAAAAACAAGAGCGAATTTCCAATTATGTCTTACTTAGCAAAAGTATATTTTCAACGCTATATAGGTGCAATGAAAGAATTTCAACAGTATATTGAACGAAGGAAAATTTTTGAGTAATACTTTAAGGAACGAGGGGATACTCTTTTAAGGATAGGATCTGTCTTATTTGCTTAAGACGTATTATCAAACAACCAAAAAAATGGACTAGTTTAAGTGAGATGCATTGTGTTTATATGATACTCATCCAAAGGAAATAGGGAATATGATATCCTCGAAAATTTTAAGATCTAAAGGATCTTTCCGTGTTGTTCCCATTGGTATTATCAAAAAGGAGGGCAAAACCGTTTATATTGAAATACCTCAGAAGTACAAGGATGCCCTTCGAGGATTGGACCAATTCTCCCACATAATAGTATCTTCCTGGTTTCATAAAAACGATACTCGGGGAAAGAGAAGTGTTTTGCAGGTTCATCCGAAAGGGAATATGGCAAATCCTTTGACAGGGGTTTTTGCTACACGTTCCCCGGCAAGACCTAACCTGATTGCTATATCCGTATGCAAGATATTGGGTGTTGAGGGAAATATCGTGCATATTGATAAGACTGACGCTCTCAATGGAACTCCGGTAATCGATATAAAACCTTACATACCGAGGATTGATGCTATATCAGATGCGAGAATACCCAAATGGATGGAGAGCTTCGCTGATTTTGATTAATAATCAGTAAATCCTCTGAAAGGAGACAATCAACTAAAACCAATAAAATTGCCAGATCTGAGTAGCTGGCAAGAAAGGTGAGCTTGGCTAAACTGTTACTGAAGAGCTATGTCTTTAATCTGGGGAGCTTTAATCCTATTATAGCGATTGTATTCCTTTGAATCTCTGAACTGCCAGCGACAATACTGCCGACAGCTGCATGGCGATATAACTGTTCTATCCTTCCCATAAGAGGTGCCCACTTTGATCCTTGTTGCAACTGCCCATAATTGCCCATAATCTCTGTTGCAATGTTACTAAATCTCTGCATAAATTCAGTTGCATAGAGCTTGACCATGGGTGCTTGCCATGTAGGGGCAATATCATTCTCCAACAAACAGACTACACGGTATGCGATTAAACTGAGGGCTTGAAACTCAGCAGCGAGCTGCGCTACTCTTTGTTGGACCATGGGGTCTTGACCCATTTCCTCCTCCTTGACATACGCAACAAATTCTTCGAATCCCCGACGTATGCCTCCAACAGGGAATATCCTCTCATAAGCCAATGCGGTAAGGATATAATAGAAGCCCCGGTTTTCTTCCCCGACCCTGTTGTCTTTAGGAACCATAACATCATCATAGAAAACCTCATTAGTCCTTTCGCCATCCATCGCCCATAGGGGACGGACCGTAATCCCTGGGCTCTTCATGTCCACCATGAAGAGCGATATTCCCTTATGTTTTGGCACATTCGGATTGGTTCTGGCGGCAAGCCATACGTATTGTGCGTAATGGCATCTTGTATTAAAGACCTTCTGCCCGTTGAGTTGATAATAGTCCCCTTTATCTTCTGCCTTCAGTTGAAGGTTCGCCAGATCTGATCCCGCTTCAGGCTCTGTATATCCAAGGGCAAACTCAATCTCTCCTTTTGCTATCTTAGGCAGGAATTCCTGTTTTTGTTTTTCTGTTCCGTGGTGGAGTAATATGGGTCCTACGATGCCAACACCACACAGGGCCAGAGGAAGAGTTCGGCGATAGGTTGTTTCATCCATTATAATAAACTGTTGCCAGCGAGTAGCATCCATTCCCCCATACTCTCTCGGAAATGCAGGGGCCAGCCACCTCCTCTCTCCCATTTTTCGCATGAATTCCCATGTGAGAGGGCCTATACCTGCTCCTCTTTCCAGTTCGTGTACAATCTCATCACTCACTGCGCTGTCTAAAAAGCCACAGACCTCCTCCTTAAATCTCTCTTCATCCAAAGTAAGACTGAAATCCATATCTATCCTCCGATCCCCAAAAACGATTTTTAAAAACTTTCCTGATCAGGACCTTTTCAATTCCTTTCAGAGTTATCCAATAGAGGCTTGCCCTTGCATGAATCCCAGGAGAAACAAGTCATATCTTGGAAAGAGATATATATGTTTGAGAAAAGAGCTCGGTTAAATATCTCTTATCTCTTTTGAGCTTTGAGGTTGATGGGTATCTTTTAAAGGGGAGGTGTATGTGTCTACTCTTTGTTCAAACGATATGTTTTTCTCACCTTTTCTGAGTGCTTCTTGGACCGTTGCTCGAAGAGATTTGGGGATATCTTCTAGGTCTTTATATACTTTTTCTTTTACATTAGCAGTAAAGCTAAAGCGACCATTTTCATCACTCTTTATTAAAATCGCACTTTTACTTGTTTTTGTTGTTTCTTTAACATCCGCAAAAGGACTCTTTTTTCTTGAGAAACCGCAGTACATACACTTATCTTTGGCTGTTGGTACATTGTGACCACATTTTGGGCACTCCATTCAATCTACCTCAGCTTATTTTTTATAGCGTTCCGCTTTTGATCCTATTTAAATACAGTAGAAATCCAATTTCCTAGAATATGGGTAATCCCGATTACAATAACCGTTATGATTAAGTGCTCGACAACCACTTTCCAAGGCTCTGTGCTTTGAGACTTGGCTATACTGTAACTGATGATCACCAGTATACTCATGCCCCAGGCTATACTGACCAGGATTGCTGTTTCGAGCTCGAAAACGATAACAGGGATCAGAAAGGTAAGGGCAAAAGTAAGCTTTGATAGAAAGGTGAATGCAGTGGACTCCCAGATATGTCTTCTGGAATGAGTACCTTCTGACTCCTCGCTCATATGGATGCCGAGTGCATCTGAGAAAGCATCAGCAACGGCAATAGTGAGAATACCCCCGATTATAGCGAGCTGTGAGTTCGTTCCTGCGTGAAGTCCTACGATAAGACCCAAAGTCGTAATTACTCCGGAGGTTAATCCAAAACTGACTCCAGTCTTGAGAGATTCTCGCATTCACTTCTCTCCAGAAGCAATATTCGAAGGGAAGAGATGGTCGTGCACGTTCTTTCTAAAATCAAATTTTGGATGGATATAATATGGATGTCTCATTTGCTCTTCATGAGTTTTTTTAGTATTACTTTGGCTTCAGCTTTTTTTTGTAAGTCCTGATGGTCATATCTGGGCAGTTCGATAACCTCTTTTAGGTATTGAATCGCTTGATCTTTGCGGCCCATCTTGATGTATGTTTTGGCTAATTCATGACGTGCATAGATGTTTCTTGGATCCAATTCAATCGCCTTTAATAGCATTCTCTCAGAGTCTCTATTCGTTCCATCGGGTAATCCGCCGAAAAAAGTTTTGGCAAATGATTTTGAAAACCAGTTTGAATTCGCAACCTCTCTATAGTACATACCCAAGACAATATACGGACCAAAAAATTCAGGATCTATCTCTATCGCCTTCTTTGCATTTTTCTCTATCTTCCTTGAAAGTTTTACCTTCTCTCTGCCTCCTTTGAAAAGAGCAAGATTCCCTTGGGAAACCGCCAGATAGTAATGTGATTCCGCTTTATCAGGGTATTTTTCTTGTAAAGGTTTCGCATAGCCAACCGCTTTAACATAGTATTCTTTTGAAGATTTTGAGTTGAGGTCTTCACCGATATCGTTACAGGTGCGGGCTAGTTTCAGTAATACTTCATAGTTGTCAGGGCAAATAGCGTAAGCCTTTTCGTAATATTGTAATGCTTGTATATTTTCAAAAATTTCATAATACTTATCTGCTTTCTCTATAAAAAAATTATAATTCTGTGCATAAAGTGGGAAAGCAATAAAAAGAGATAAAAGGATACAACATATTGTTTTCATATCCTGTTTTGTTCCCTTTGACCTTAATAAAACTGTGCTTTTCAGTGAGCACTGACTTATGTTTAATTATATAACAAAAGAGGACTGCTTATTGCAACAGAAAAAGGAATGAGAGTTAAAAGTATGTTTTTGGTTGTCTTGATATTAAGAGTTAATATGGGAGATTGGCAATCTAAAAGCTTGTTTATCAAATAATCGTCGCTTGTAAATGGTAAGAAATATATTAACTTTGACTTTTCCAAGTAGATCTGTTAGTTCTACTTTTTGATTGGATAGGTTTATCATTGAGGAAAAAAGTTTGAATGTTTTGGAGGAAACAAACATGAAAGAGATGAGCATATCTGAGAGGCTAGCGGATTTTATAGATGATCTTAGCTATAAAGATCTCACCAAAGACATAAGAGAGCTGGTCAAGCTTCGATTTCTTGATGCCCTAAGCTGTGCTATTTCAGGGCGTGATCTCTCGCATAGCATGGTAGCTTTGCAAATAGCGAAAAGAACCTCTGGAGATTCGACATTAATCGGTCATAAGGAAAAAACAGACTTATTTGATGCAATAATGGCAAATACTGTAATGATCCATAGTATCGTACAGGATGATATCCTATCTGGCCTTGTTCATCCTGGAAGTACCGTGGTATCTACTGCTCTTGGCGTAGGAGAGCAGGAGGGATCATCTGGAGAGGAAGTTTTGACAGCGGCAATAATCGGATACGAATTGATCGGCCGAATAATGAGAGCAAATGGGCGCTTTGCTGTTTCCTCATTTAGGCCCAGTCCAATATTTACAACTTTCGGTGCTGCTGCAACTGCCGGTAAACTCATGAGACTTAAAAAGCAAGAATTGGCCAGTGCTATAGGCTATGCATCAAGTCTTGCTCCAGGAACGACGAACGAAGTATGGTGGAGTGGCACTATGGAAGCGATGTTTCAAGCAGGCATGAGTGCCCGAGTTGGCCTTCTTTGTGCAATTTTTGCTCAATCTGGAGCTACCGCATCCTCTCAAGCCCTGGAGGGAAAAGACGGATTTTTTCGCTGCTGGGGAGGAGAGCAAGCGAAGGCAGAGCAGGCACTCGATAACCTGGGCAAGGATTTTGTCATTTCAAGGATACGCATAAAGGCATTTCCTGTCTGCGGTGCCAATCAAAGACCGATTCAGATGGCAGAACCTCTGGCTCAGCATAAGTTGAAGGCTAATGAAATCAAGAAGATAGTAGAGAGGATTCCCCTTGGTGCCACGAACTATGCGGGGTTGGATTATAAAGGTCCTTTTAAAACACAATTTCAGGCTTTAATAAGCATGCAGTTCTGCGTTGCTGCAACCGTTTTGGGAAGACCCGTCAACTCGCCCACATTTTTTGCAAAAAACTTCAACGACCCCGAAGTTGAAGAACTGGCTAAAATCGTAGAACTCATAGAAGAAGAGGGCCGTTCAATGCCATGCATTGAGGTGCATACTGTAGATGGATATATCTACACTACAGATGAAGAGATCCCTGACAAAAATAAGTATATACCTACCAGAGAGAATATGACAGACAAATTCAGGGTGTTATGCACTGATTTTTTTGGTGACAAAGACACAGATCAACTCATCGATCTCATAATGGATATGGACAAACTGGATGATATAAAAGAGTTGATGGACAGGATAAGTGCTCACGCATAATAGATAACTGCTTGAAGGTACACGGGTTGCCATACATAGGGTGTATTTCTATATGCCCCTATAAGAGGTCTAATAATGGACATACTGTATAAAGTAAATCGTTTGGCAACGACAAATGAAATCAGGCCAATGATAGATAAAGACTGGTCTGAATTGAGAATGGCCAAGGAAAGGGGAGAAAAAGTGGCATGAGACTCAGGCCCATCCTTTATCTTCTCATATTCAATGGGTATGAAATCCCACTTATGGCGGGTATGCCTCATACTGCGGCGGGATTGGCGCAGCAGAAGAGGTGATGAAGTTAGCAGAGATGACCGGTGATCTTCCTGAGACCTGTTCTTATCATAGGCTCCATGTGGGTATGGCAGAAGGCGTTAAAAAGGTGATACAGGTAAATGAGCAAGCGATCCTTCCCTTACCCGATTTGATGGTAGCCAGTCGCGCTTGCACAGAGATGTCCCACTATGCGGAGGCCTTGTATAGAAGGATGGGTATCCGAATGGTGCCTATTGACTTCCCAATCACTTTTAGAAGAGAGGATATCCCAAGGACAAAAGAATACGTTCACAGACAGATCAAAGAGATCCTTATCCCAACCCTTGAAGAGGTATGTGGCAAACCCTTTGATTATGACAGAATGAGTGAAATCTTGAGTATACTCAAAAAGACAGCTACCATTAGGAATCAGTGCTGGGAATTTTTGAAAACAAGACCTGCTACATGGACTCTGTAGGATTATGCTGTGAGCATGGCGCCTGTTATCTATATGATGGGGAGCCAAGATGGCGTTATCTATTATGAAAAGCTCTTAAAAGAGCTTCAAGAGAGGAAAGAAAAGGGCATTCCTGCATTGGCACCGCAAGGGGAGAAGTATCGCATATACTGGGATGGGTGGATACCGTGGGCATTCTTGGGTAAATTTATACGAAAATTTACTCCTAATGGGGCTGTATGCATCTGTGGGAGATACCCTTGGGAGATGTTCCCCCATCCGGAACTGATCGATCCGGAATATCCTGTTGAGTCCTTTGTGGAGTGTTACTATGGGGGGAAAGCCCCTGGACATGGAATATCTCTCCGAAGGGTGCCATGGAGCTTGCAAGTGGTTTGATAGAGGAATATTCAATCATCGATGGGATGGTGATGTTTTCCTCCAAGTCATGCAGCTACTGAAACCTCTCCCAGCCTTATGTGATAGACGCATTGGATAAAAAATGCGGGGTGCCTGGTGTTGTTATCGAAGCTGACATGATTGATCCGGCAATGGTGTCGGACTCACAGATAGATACAAGACTTCAGGCATTATTAGAGACAATAGATGAGAGGAGAAGATAGCTGGCGTCTATCTGGAAATAAGGCTTTAAGGGGAAAGGGCACAAGAGAATTTCCGATTCGTAGATCTATCCTGGTGGATGTAAATGCCTCGGTAACAACATTGGAACTTTTCGTTGATAGTCCAAATAGCCATCACCAAATTCATCCACTAAATCTCGCTCCTCGAACAGTGTGGCTACAACAACCCAGACAGTCCATAGTATGTTGAATAAAAGACGATCAATTGAGACGCTTGGGCACGACCATATACAGTTAATAACATAGCAAGGTAAAGCGGATGACGAACCCACCTGTATGGCCTGCGTACAATGAAGGGGCTGGTTGTGTTTTTTTCCCTTTTATATTGGCTATGATGGATTCTACACCAAAAGAGTCAAAAGATCCAAAAGCAAGGCAACCCCATACAAATAGACCGATGGAACTGAAAAAGATAATACGAAATAGAGCGCGAATACCATCTTGCTAAGTAAATGATCCCATATAGAGGAAGATTAAAAAGAGAACCAATGAACCGCCCCCAATGAGACAAGCTGCCAAAATCACAGAGTATTGGATTAACCTGTGAGGTTCTGTCATCAGCTTATGCTCCATAGCAATAGACATTTTATTTATTATTAGAAGGATTGATGTCTAGTGATTCAATAATTTTTCGCTAGATACTCTTTATGTATATACTATGACATATGAACCCACTGTAAATCATAAAAAAAAATATTATGCAGCAAATTGCAAGAGCACTTTCTTTTTTGGAGACGAAATACCCAAAAAGAAAATACAAAAACAGGATTGGAGAGAGAACAAAGGTGATGTAACATATACCATAGACTATTCGCTCTTTAAGACTTATAGCAAAACGGTCGCTTTTTAATGTCATTTTTTTCACCCTATAGACCTTATAGATTAATCCATATAATAAAATCAATAATAAACAACTGAAATCATCAAGTCAAACCTTCTCATTTATGGATGGAAACCGGCTAATCAGATTTTCCCTCTAGTCTTTAGTAAAGTGTCTTTCAGGGTCAAGTAACCTCAATGTCACCAATTATTCCAAATTTGGATCAAAAGTCTCATTCCCCATAAAGGCAGGAGAGAGCTTAAGATTCCAACCGCAACTCTCCTTTATGCTCTTTATATCCTTTTCATAATTTGAGGTAGGGAAGTAACCTGTTAAGATGAGTTCCTCGCCATCCAGCTTCTCAAAGATACCCATATCTGAAATCAGTGTACTTACTTTCTTCCCTGGGCAAGTAATATAAGGTACCTTTTCTAATAAACGGGTCGGAGATTGATTCATCACTACGACAACCTCCCTGGCATTGGCCGCATCATTAGAGCCGCCCGAGCCTATGAGATAAAACTCATCCGAGACCTTGGTTGAGTTTATGTTCCCATACTTATCGATTTGACCTGCCCCAAGGATGCTCAGGCACGTACTCATTTCACCACCAACAAATACACCATAGGCATCAATAGTATCGGTTAATATTTTGCAGGTTGGTATATGAGAGATACTGGCTAACTGAGGATCTGCAGGACGCGGTACTAAACCGAATAAACCTGACCCTATTAAGAGATCAATATCATAATTCTCTTTTTTTAACTGAAAATAAGCCACCCATGCTGCCAACCCCGAAGCTCCTATACCCGCAAGCATAACTTTATAGCTATGCTCACAGATTATTTCCTTTATTTTTCGAGCGGCTGCTATGATCATTCTTTCTGCTGAATTACACTCTAAATCAGTAGAAATTTCTTCCCACATAGATGCCAAGTTGTATTCCCATGCGTCTTTGTCCCCCTTTCCTTTAAGAAATAGGATCCTTTCATACCCTAACTTGCTGAGATAGGTCTCGTGGTTTTTACAATCGAGTATCCACTTTTTTATCCAGGCATCAAATGTCTCGGAATCACGGCTTGCTTTGCGATGGTCCGCCATAAAACGATAGTCTGCACCATACGCTTCAAAATCCTTTATCCCTGGGTTGATTCGAGCCTGGGGATGTGCCCCAAAAGGGGCAACAGAAACACTGCTCACCAAGTAACCCGGGATACAAAGCCAGCCTGAATGCTCTCTAATAAAATCTGTAGACACCAGTTTCTCTACTGTGACCACTGCACCTTCTTTACTGGCTGCTGCTCCCCAGATACCCTCACCAGTAAGAATAGGTGGTGCCAACACTGTATTCCCATAGCGGTCTGCTGCCCATCCGTGAATCAGTGAGAGGTCAGGATTGAGGGCTTTTACAACACCAATGGTACTGTCTCTTCTAAAAGGGTCTCTGATTGTTTGAAAAGAGTCCTGATTCTCAAGAGCCATGCTACTCCCTATAATAGATTTAGTAGGCATAAACCCTACACCCAAGGCACCTGCCATTAACCTTTGGACCATAGAGTAAAGAGACCAGTTTTCAATCTCTATATTCTTTTCTTTATATGCCTTTTGGACTGCTCGGATGCTTGCTGGTGTGGGATATAATTCAGTGCAAGTGCCGGTGATCACCTTCTTTGCCAAACCACAATGAATAAGAGCTGCAGAAGAGTCCATTATTATGCTCGTGATCAAGGTGAAATCGGGGCTAGTCCTCCAGAATTGTCTTATTATCTCACAAATTGGTGCATTCGCGCTGTCTCCGATATGTAATTTCATATTCGGCTTTACTTTTTGCTTTATTGCCTGTTCAAGGGGTATGACCTTGTCTTTTCCCTCGTCCTTATTTATAGCAAAAGTGCGTGAAAGGATGCCTCTGACGTATTCATTCATGAGTTATCACCTCCTTATGACAGGATAGAGTTTTCTGTAGTTTGAGAGGCTTCTTGACGAGCATATATATTGAGTTGTCACGGCAATGGCAGTCATATTATAACCTGTGCAAAACTGATACAATCCCCTCTCTTTTTTCTAAAGCGTGTATATGCAAGAGGGGAACTATACAATAGATTTCATCATAGTTTTGCAGATCACTTATTGCAAGCCAATTATTACTGCAGCGACGGTTTTTACAATCCCTTTGGGAGACCTTTTGAGGAATTTTTTGGGTTTAAAGTCATCTCAACCCTAAAATTATGTTGACAAGAGTAAAAAAGTCAGGAAATATAGTTATTTATTGAATACATCCCTACAAATAGGAGGATAATTTTATGAAAAGAAAGTTTTTTTTATGTTTCTTCAGTGTCTTGCTATTGGTATTGAGCGGATTGTTTTTCATAGGCTTTGCTGATGAGAGAGCAAATAAGAAAAGTCAATTGACTGTTCCGTGGGATGAATTTAAGAAGCTGATACATCTTGCAGAGGATGAGATTGTACTCTCTTTAGAGACGTTTCAAAAGCTGTTAGAGCAGACAGGCAAAAAGACCACACCGGCACATACATCAAAGGGAGGCAATGTTGTGCTCACTAAAGCCCAGTTCGAAAAAATCGTATCTGAGATGAAGCCCCATCCGGGCTTGGATATAAGACCTCCATTTGATTACTTGATTACAAAGGCGATCTATTCGGGAAAGATGAAACAAGAGAACACATCGTTCATCGGTACCTTCTCTGTTCACGTACTCAAGAAGGATGCCTATTTAAAGGTCCCTTTTCTGTCTCAGGGCATTGCTTTGGAAGATGTAAAGGTCGATGGAAAAGAAGCACTGGTAGTCAGTGAAAATGGATATCACCATGTTGTTCTTTCCAGACCGGGTGAACATGCCATTGATACTCGATTTTCTTTGAAATCATCACTTAAAAAGGGCCCGCATAAGCTTGATCTCACAATCCGGAAGACACCGATTACGCTTTTAAGGCTTGAAATGCCGCTCAAGGATATTGATGTTGAGATCCCGCAGGCGCAACAGGTTTTAACAAGCGTAAAGGGAGGCAATACTTTTATTTCTGCGGTGATAGCACCGGATAGCATGATCAGTGTCCGATGGAGGAAGAGGGTGACAATCGCTGAGAAAATTCCGCCAAAGCTTTACACTGAAACACACCATCTGATTTCTATTGAAGACGATGCATTAAAGATACACTCGGATATCAATTACAGCATCCTCCATAGTGAGGTTGATCGTATTCGGCTTTCGATTCCAAAAGATGTGAATGTGCTCACAGTACAAGGTGAGGGGGTTGGAGAATGGCAGGAGCTTACAAATGATGACGAACGGATAATTGTTGTCCCTTTTACGTATAGCAAAAAAGGGTCGGTTTTGGTTCGAATTAAAGCGGAGAAGACACTCACAGAAGAGGGCAATATCACTTCATTTTCCGGGATAAGAGTACTCGATACGGTTCGTGAAAGGGGATTTATCGGCATTGAACTCAACACGAGTGCTGAAGTAACTGTAGCGGAGATTGAAGGGTTAGAAAGGGTTGTCGTACAAAAGCTTCCACGTGCACTGTATAATAAATCCGCCAAGCCGCTTATCCTGGGATTTAAATACCTGAAGCATCCATATGCACTGGCGCTTGACATTAAAAAACACGAAAAGATAGCAGTACCAATCGCCACGATAAATTCAGGAAGCGCAGTCACACTCTTTACAGAAGACGGTAAGATTGTACACCGTTTGATTTATCAAATAAGAAACAGCGCAAAGCAGTTTTTAGAGATTCAATTGCCTGAAAAAGCGGATATATGGAGCGTCTTTGTAGGCAATAAACCGGTTGAATCCTCAATGAATGCAAAGGGAAAGCTATTGGTGCCGCTCATACGATCCCGTTCTGTGGATAATCGTCTCGATACATTCCCTGTTGAGATTATCTTTTGTGTGGTAAAGAAGCGATTCTCACCATTGAGTTTTCTGGAGTCGAGTCTGCCGGCTGTTGATTTGCTTATAAGCCAGTTGATTTGGTCTGTCTATCTCCCGAATGACTATTCCTATATCTATTTTAAGAGTACATTGGAAAAAGAGGAGATGATCAGAGGACTGAACATCTTCACAAAGGCAAAAAGACAATACGATGATAAGGCAATGAAGGAACTTTCAATATCAGAGGAAATGAAGTACGACAAAGTAGGAAGGGACAAGCTGAAGAGTATTTATAAAGGCAAGGACTATCAAAGTAGATTCAGAAACCTGCCGCTTCAGGAAGAGCAATTGTCAAGCCAGGTTGATGCAGAGCTTGAATTCGGCGGTCGTCTTGAGGGCCTTGCCAAACAGGAAATGCCCCATCCGCCTGTCTCAAGCAAAACAGCCGCAACCGGCATATTGCCCATACAGATACAGGTGCCGACAGGAGGGCAGGTCTATAGATTTGCAAAGACGATCATCAAGCCTGAAGATCCGCTTACATTTCGCGTAACCTATACACAGTTATGGATTGTCAGATCTGTAAAGTGGCTCTTTATTGCTCTTATTATCTGGGTACTCTATCTCAATCGAAGAAGGTTTAAAAAGGCTTTAGGATGGTCAAAAGAGAGATCCGAAGATTTGGCCAAGTTATACAAAGGCTCCGACAATAAGATTCAAAGGGCAGCCCGGTCTATAATCACACCGATCGTCCTGATTGGATTAATTATCGTATTTTCCTTTGTCTCTAAGATTCTGACACTTCTGACGGTCTTCCTCTTTTTTGTATGTGTGGGATATCAGGTTTCCATCTATCGACAAGAAAAGAAAAAAACAAAACTAAAACAAGAATATGAAGATAATGTTTAATAAATTACTTTAAATTTTTATATGGGACATTCATATTTATTTGCGCCCCTTTTTCCTTCAAAGAAAATCACCTTGACAGTTGCCCGAAAGTAAACCATAATATGGGTAAAACTTAATGTGGCATAGTCTTTATACCTAAAAACTGAGAGAGGAGGGAAAGATGTCCAACATAACCCTTAGTGTTGATGATGAAATCATCAAGAAAGTCCGCAAAATAGCCATTGACAAGAACACAACATTAACTCAGATGGTCAGGGATTTTTTAGCCTCTGTGGCTGCACGTGATGCAGCACAAAGGATGCAGACAGTGAAAGAACTTGAGATGTCCTTTGAACAGTTCAGCCGGGATATGGGAAAGAGAGAGTGGAGGAGAGAGGAACTTTATGAGCGATAACAAGGTGTTTCTCGACTCAAATATTATTGTCTATGCCTATGATAGGCATGAGCCAAACAAACTGGCAAAGGCCCGATCCCTCTTGAAATCAGGAATTACCCAGGAAAACGCTGTAGTGTCATCACAAGTTTTCGGGGAGTTTTTTGTTGTGGTCACACAGCGGATTAAAGAGCCATTGTCGGCAGATGAGGCGATGAGGATCATTGAGATTCTGAGTGTGCTGCCGGTCGTCGAAATTGATCTTTCTCTTGTAAAGCATGCCATCGAGACACACAAGGCCTATGGGATTTCGTATTGGGATTCACTCATCTTAGCAGCTGCGGAATATGCGGAGTGCCGCAAACTCATATCAGAAGACCTCAGCGACGGTCAGGAATATAACGGGATAATAGTGGAAAACCCCTTCAGGTAAACAGAAAAAGTGAAAGTTTTCAACAACGACCCTTTAAACTCCAAAGCAATCAGGAGGGCAGAACAACTTTATGGCTGTGAATATCATAAATAGAAACAACGTCCTTAAATATCCTCAGCAAAACACAATCTAGACGTTCTAGGTATATTTGATGTTGGTTTTAAAGTCCTTGAATCGGGATTTGGTATTGTCAAAAAAAAATCACCCTGGGGCTTCGTATCAAACAACATATCGGGTAAGCCCCCAATGCTGAAGCTCCCATTCTGTTCCGGTAAGCGCCAAGTTGGTATGTTGGGTGCCAATCTGGCCAACAGCTGTGGTATGACAGGTTACATTAGACGCATGAATACTGTCCTGAACCTCCTGACAAGCGATGTGCATACGGCCTTTGTATCCTTGTGGGTGCTTTTGAGAGATGATATTCCTTTTTTCCACGAGGCGCAAAAAGCAACCCTGGATGATGATGACCGGCACAGACAAGCTAAAGAGAATATCATCTCCCGCCTGATGGAGAATTCTCCTTTAAAAATAAGAAACATCCTCATAACACTTCCATTGGCAATACTTGAAGCCTTGGATGAATATCTTTATATTTACAACGGCGCCAAATCTGACACGCCTCCTCCATTACTGAAGGTGAAAGACAAGACTTACATCATTCAGCGACGGGAGAAGCGCGGCAAAAAGAACATCATCCTCGCTCAACAGACAGGTCATATCCTGACCTATCTGCATTATCACTGGATAACCCCTCAGGAAATCAAAGGAATCAATCTTTCCGTGAAAAAGCTCCCAATAAACGGTTTTGATGATAGTCTGTTCTCAGGAAAGGATGAGATTCATATCTATATCGGCGGCTTTTCGGACGGTATTACCCCGTATTGGGATGAAGAACACCAGCCTAATTTTCTGGCCAAAGGGCTGACAGAGGGGATTGAAAAATATCTCAATGAAGCAAGTGAAGCCGAAGCAGACATTGTTGTCTTCCCTGAACTGTCAATATGCCCGAAACATTTCACCAAGAATTTGACGGAAAATATTTTAACTATACTGAATTGTTCAGCCCCACAGGCAAGCCGTTTCTTACCCATTGCAAGCTGACAACTGCAGGTATCCGGAACAAATATGAAAAAATTTCCACAGGAAACAACATCGATCTTCTGGATACGATGATCGGGCTTATCGGGATACCGATCTGTCTTGATTTCTGCGAAGAGGGATTCCCTTTTGGTAACCTTTGGGAACAAATCGGCGCACACTGGTTTCTTGTTCCGGCCTTTGGAGACAAGAGTAATATCAGCGCCCATTTAAGATGTGCACAAGCCCTGCACCGCGCCCACGGGACGGTCACGGCATTCTCCAATCAGACCCCTTCTGCTGCTGACAGTGATCATGGGTTTGTCTGCTATTCCAATACCCATGAAATCATTTCACAAAATGAATAGAATAATAAAAACACTTCACAAAGGTTTACTATGAGCTGCATAGATCTTATTCACTCCATCCCCGAAAGTCTGGCGGAATCGGTCCCCATTGATGATCTGACCGAAACTGTCATGAATACTGATACCTGGGAAGAACGTCAGGTCCAGGTCCTGGACTATATATACAGGCAGTGGCTTTCCAGACTTATCCGTACGGCAAAACGTGGGGAAAATACACTCAAAGAACTCCGGGCTTTTGCTGAACATCTTGATAAGACAACCCACCCGTCAAGAATAAAAAAACTTCACAATCTGAGCAAACCATACGGAGCGAGATGGGTTGCTTATCTTGACACCCTTGAAAGCCGTGTTGCAGCGCTTGAAAGTAATGCGCCGGATCACTTGATGAACTGCAAAAACGTCGAAGATATTCTTGCCCTGATTCTCGAAAATGAAACTGTTAGCAGAAAACATATCCGGGAAAAGCTCAATCTATAATCTGCCAATCTGACCCGTATCTTAAATATGATGGAGGCTTCAGAGCTTATAGAGTCCCGTAAGGTGGGACGGGAAAAGATATTTTCCCGGGTGCAAACAGCACGGAATGCACTCTGGAAACCTCATCCCGAACTCCTGCAACCGGGCGATGGGTGAGATGTCTTCGACAGGAAGAGGCAGCATAACAGGATGAACAAACACACGACCCACATTACAACATTTTACAGTTATAAGGGCGGCGTGGGCCGGACAATGCTTCTTGCAAATACAGGCGCAATTCTTGCCCGAAAAGGAAGGAAAGTCCTGCTTTGGGACCTCGATGTGGAAGCCCCAGGCATGCATGTGATCCCTGCTTTGCAACCAACACCGGCTCATAAAAGGGGATTTCTTGAGTGCTTGTGGATCTGCAGAACAGCAGCCAAAAATTCCATCCAGACACAACCGCCCTAAATAACCTGTCCAAGCGTATCAGGCCGGTTTCGGATATTGAAATTTCTACATCCTGCCTGCCTTTGGAAGCAGGGAAGACAGTGCAGGGCTATATCAGGATATCCTCTGACATGATTTCCTGGTGGACAACCCTGACCGGGGCCTTGAGCTGTTCAGAGATATTCTTGACCATTTTTCAACAACAGTGAATTTGATCACATTCTTTTAGACGCGCTCACAAGTATCACAGAGCTGGGCGGCCTCATGACGGTAATCCTACCCCATACCCTGATCCTGGTGGGAAGTTATGGAAGCCAGAACTTATCCGGACTTCTGCAGATAGAAAAGGCCCTCAAACGGAGTACAGACGGCAAATATGCGATCGCAAGGGCCCCCTCCCAGATCTCAGACGCCTCATCGTCATCTCACCGGTCCCAAAAGACCAGGAAAAGCTGTGTGCAGTTAGACGGGAAGTCTGGGGCAAGGAGTTTCCCAGCCTTCAAAACAATATGGATATAGAGACACGGGTGGAAATTCCTTTTGACAGCTGCCTTCTTTTCAAGGAAGAACTGCTCGCCATTGAAGACAGTGAATCGGAAATTGCGGCTGCGTACATGAAGATCGCCCTGAAAACAGACGAATTTCTCGACGACCTGATACGCCTCAGGGAAGAAATTGAAACAGAAGATGCAGCTTATCTGGAGATGACTGACCCGGGCAGAAGAGATATCCGCCATGAAAAAGGCAAAACATTTGAAAACCGCGTAGCAAAGCTGTTGACCCTATTGGGCTATCGGGTTGAAGCAGAACAATATGTGGACGGAAATAAGGTAGACCTTATTGCACGACAGGAATCAGGCCTGAAGGCGGACTGCTTTTTTGTGGAATATAAGGACCATAAAAAGCCGGTTGCCAAAAACATACTGGAAAAGCTTGCTGTCTGGCTGAATGGAGACCAGGCAAAAGCCATGCACGCGGAAGGTATTGTGGTTGCAAAATCATTCTCTCCTGCTGCACTGACATTTACAAAAGCAAACCAAATACTCATCATCTTTACGCCGGAAGAACTTGAGCAGCGGCTGTTTGACTTTGGCCCTTATCTGGCAAAGCTCAAGCAGGAATTTGAGGTAAGCGACCTTGCCCGGACCTATATGGACCAGCGAGTACTCCTTGAGAAAGCACCGGAAAAGCATGGAACCGACCTGCTGACCCATGCCAAAGAATGGGCCGCAGGCACAGGGAGTAAACTCCGGCTGCTCCTTGGGGACTTCTGTACAGGCAAGACCTCATCAGGCGTTTTACATATGAGCTGGTAAAGCATGCGGATGATCCTCATATGCCCATTCCCATTGCCGTTGATCTTAAGGAGTTTCCCAATGCCATCTCCCTTGAGATGCTTCTTCAGGAGTACCCAGGGCCAGGGTGGAGTGGAACGGAAACCCGGACATCCTGCTCCACCTTCTTTCTTCCGGCCGGGTTGTCCTTCTCCTCGATGCTTTTGTCGAGATGTTGACCGCCACGGCAGGGAGAAGTATTGAAAGCCATTTCCGGCAGCGTTTAAAACCCCTTTCCCAGTCAGGCAATAAAACAGGGAACCGGATTCTGATCACCTGCCGTACCCATTTCTTCAAGGACCAGCAGAATGTGAAAGACATGCTGTATGGCAAACAGAGATGATCTTATCAGCCGGGATTCAGAGCTGAGCTGGGTTGTCCGGGCCTTTGATGGGGTTATCGATGAGCTAAGAGCAGATCAGGATCTTTCTCAGCCGGCACCTGTCAAAATCCCAGGCAATACAGGCGGAAAAATTTATCCAGGATACCTATGATCTGCTCAGTTTCGCTCCAAGACCCGTTCTCCTTGAGATGATTGTCAACTCCCTGCCCGATCTGATCCATTCAAAGAGCAGTGTCACACCGGCCGGGCTCTAGCATATTTACACCATCCGTTGGCTGGAGGACAGAAGCGAGGAGTTCCCTCAGACCAGCGCTTCATTGCGTAAAAAATTTCTTGAACACCTTGCCTTTGATCTGTGAGGGCGGTCCCTCCACCGGATCTATCACCGGGAGTTGATTTCTGTTTTGGAAAGAATGGAACCGGGCATGCTCGCGGGAATAGACCCGGATAGAGTGGAGGTAGAGCTGAGGACTTCGGTTTTTCTGATCAGGACCAGAGAGGGATTTTACAGTTTTTTCCACAAAAGTTTCAGAGAGTTTTTCTACAGCCGCCATATACTCTCTTCCCTTAAAAAGGGCCCCTTGGAACTGGCTGATGCTTTGGATACCACACCCATCACCCCTGAATGCGCTGCATTTTTCTGTGACCTGGTTGAATACGGGCAAGACGGAAAGAGTAGGGACGGATCCTGTAACCAGGAGACCTTAAAGAACCACATCTGAGAAATTCTTGCGGCCCCATACAGGCGTCAGACAAGTGTGAAAAAGCCCTTTTTCAGGCCTATTTCCACGCAGGTTATCAGTTCAGGCAAATGAAGGCGGATAAAAAAGGCAAATGTATCGCAGATTTATTTTATGAAATCCTTTATCCCGGATTCAGCCCAATTTCACGGGGCTATGTTACGGGAAACAAACCTGAGGGGCGCATGGCTTGAAAGTGCAGACCTTGGGGGCAGTGATCGAAGAGAGCGATCTTTCCATGATACGGGCAATGGGGGCAAACTTTTCAGATTCCCTGCTTAACCATTCAACACTTGAAAACGCACTTTGCAGACGCACAGATTTTACAGGGGCAGCTATAGGAAATGTGAAAGCAAGAGAAGCCGACTTCTCAGACGGTGTTTTTAACAATGCTGATCTCTGTGCAGCTGTTTTTGTAAAAAGCAACTGCACTGGGGCTTCATTCAAAAAGGCCGACTGCCATGGCGCACGATTTGCAAAAGCAACATTAGAAAATGCAGACTGGCAGGGGGCGGTCATGATTGGTGTAACTGCCCCTGATGTCGCTTCTTTGGCCACCGGAATTCAGCCACTCCCTTTAGAGCCGATACCGTATTTACAAATCGGTCAGACCGCACCTGTCAATTCCGCGGTACTTTCTCCCTAAGGTGACCTTGTATTGACTGCAAGTGCTGATAATACTGCCGTGACCTGGGGCCCTGACACTGCCGAACTATTAATGACCTTTGTGTCTTTTTCCGACGGCTGGCTCTCCCTTGACAAAGAAGGCAACTACAAGTACAAGAGGACGACCGTAAATAATTGCGCGAGGTTACGAGACCGTTATTTAATAACCTGAAAAGAGGTTATCATATCAATTTATTTCAAGGTTGGATTGATGCACCGGCATAGCGAAAGCGTCGGAGACAGTTATAATACCACCTAAAGCTATCTGCACTGGGGTTCTACTCTACAAGTTGACAGGAAATCAGGAAAGTGATAGATGAAAATGTATGTCAAGATCATCACGACTGGTCGCGCTTGGTGTAGGGGGTCTCCTTGTCCGTCACAAACCACTCTTTCAAGTCTGGGTTAAGAGTAGTCCAGAATATGCCATGATAACCCGGATCTTTTATTTCATATAGAATCATTCCTGCTCCCACAAGAGAACTGATAGAGAAAAGTAGATAAACATTTGGATATACATGATATAGATATGCTGCAATGAGTGCATATTGTACTGCCCATATTATTTCTCTTTTCCTTTGCACCCTGAACAGATTGCAGAAAAAGAAGAATTGAAATGGAGGAATGAAGATCATAACTGACAGAAACAAATCATACGTTGCGAAATAGGTTGAAAACGCTAATATGATAAAAATAAAGATTACATCAAATACAGATATGCGAAATCCCGGTTTAAATTCCTTCATGATTATTAATCCCTCACTCACGGCTCATCTGGCACATGGGTTTCAAAAAAACTACCACATTCCAAGGTATTAATAACATTTAGAATTTTCTGAACAACTCGATCCCTGCGCTCAGGTGGAAGCGATTGTCATCTCATAAAGTGCCATATCTGTGTTTACAATCATTACAAATCCATTTGGGTGAATCATTGTCTATCATACATCAACCTAAGGTGATCTTACCACCCTCTATCATAATCTTCAGATCTTCATCAATATCAACGAGTCCATAAATAATGAGCGTTACATTTTTCGAGTCACACTTATTGCACGGAGGTTTCAGATTGAGTTCACGGTTGATTTCAAATTTCGCTTCTTTTAAAATCCTATTTTTTCGCTCCAGGTAAATATCCTCACCATAATTATTCTTTCTTTCTGCGTGCTTTTCGATAAGGTCTATAAGAAGAATTATTAATATACTGAGTACAGGACTCATAATTACGAATAACCAATTGGGAATTTGCGTCAGAGTCCCCAAATGCAATCCTACTATTAAAGACAAACCTAATAACAATAATATTTGACAAAATGCATTATGTCTTCGGTTCTTCCTGCAATTTTTTTCCTTTAATGATCGCTTTTTCTTTGATGGGAATCGGTAATCCTTCTTGTGGCATGCCAAGAATCAGGGTATTTCCTGATGACTGACCGAGGGCTTGTACAAGGCGAAGCTGCATAAGATTCGGATTGGAGTCGATCATCTTAGCTGCATTTGCGAGATTTCGAAGGGCCGCGGTTTCTCCTCTTGCTTTTTCAAGCGCAGCCAAACATTCTTTCCGTGCATTTATTACTTGTGCAAAAATTTCTTTAAGTTTACCTGGAAACATTATGTCCTTAAGTGAAACAGAAATAAGTTTAAGACCGAGTTCTTTAATTTTTTCTTCTGTCATTTCTTTTAGCTTTGAGGATAATGCATCTCTATTGCTCAAAATAGTGTCAATGTCTGCGGAACCGATTATCTCTCTTAAGGCAAGCTGAAGTTCAAGATAAAGTGCATCTTGATAACTTTGAACCTTGTTTATTGCTTTAACACCATCTAGGCTGAGGACCTCTTGCCCTGTTATTGAAACGAAACGTGCCTGGTATCAATTGGATGATTACGAAATATGGGATATACTAGTACTGACCAGGGCCAATTGAGTCTTTGAATGTGCCCTTGGTGTATTTTAGCCCTTTCTCGTATTCAAGTATTATAACCTGGCGTACAACAATTTTGAAGAAAACAAATACGGCTATAAGAGCAATGACTACTGAAAGATATTCCATTGATTACCTCCAAAGATGTCCCATTTCAAGGGACCCAAAATCAACTGTGGAGGTCTTAACCTACAGAACAGAAAATTTAGTGCGTTTCCGCTGGTCCCCTGAAATAGAACGGTAGGGAGTTGAACCCTCGTGCTGGTGCATAACCAGTTGGGAGGGCTATACGCGGAACCAAAGGAACAATGTTGCATTGGCCGCTTCCATCTCCCAAGACCAATTGTAACTTTCTACATTAAAACTGCGTATTGCTTTTATTTAAATCCAAACGTATAGGGTTTTATCCATTGTCCCGCATTTTGTAAAGAGAGAGGTTGGAGTTTTAGGAGTAGTCAAGAGTAGAGTAGGGGGCATTTGATCAGTACTGGGTGATGAATAATACCCAGTTGGGCTGAGCCATATTGGTATTGTTTTACAATATCAATATCTATGGAGATTGTAAAGACTTTTTGTGGTCAAGAGGTTGGATGAACAATATGGAGCTGCTGGTGAGAGGCGAACAAGAGGTGTGAATCGTAAATACCAATTGGAAAGTATTCTTTGAACTTGCTTTTTTGCAAGAGTGTGATATGTGTTTTATGTGAATACTTTCAAAAGGGCAAGAAAATCATCTGAGGGGAATAACCCGAGGAGCTGAGAATGACAATTATAAGACAGCATTTCTAAAACATGGATTTCCTGAATTGACCCGTTTGGTAATGGCTTTATTAAAAATCCTTGACAAGTTTTCGCAGGGATTTGTTTCTTGCTACTTAAACAGCAAAGGAGGAATACTCAAATGGTAAAGATAAGTTTGGAGGATCTTCCCCAAAAAACCCTTGTTGATCTTTTTAAGGTTTATTCAGAAAACACAGTAACTGTTGACACCCTATGGTTTCTTAATGTGGAGGAACGATACGGTCTGGAAACGGCCTTAGAGATAGATAAAAAAAATCGGGCAAGATATGGCATTACGGAAGCCATAAGGTTGAAGCGGGTTCTAAACATTCCAGAAGATGGAGGGATTTCTGCACTTGCAAAGGCACTCAATTTTCAGATAGCCGTTCCGTGTATGGGATACGAAATCTCGGAGGTCACAGAGAAAAAAGCGGTGTTTACTATTACCGATTGTGCTGTTCAAAGGGAAAGAATAAAGGAAAACAGACAGGAATATGACTGTAAACCTGCTAGGGAATTACAGTTTGCAAATTTTGCAAAGAGGATTGATCCTAGGATAGAGACCCGGTGTTTAATGTGTTATCCTGATAAACATTCTGAAGGTATGTGGTGTAGTTGGGAATTCCAGCTTATAGGTGAGCATGGTGAAAGGAATAACGGGGAAGGAAAAATAGATTACTTCGGCCTTTCAAAAGAGTTACTGGTTAAACTAATAAAGTTGTATTCAAAGAGTGTCGTCACTATTGATGGCCTATGGTTCATCAACCTTGAAGAGATGTTTAATCTTAATACAGCGGTAGAATTAGACATAGAGGTTTGGGAGAAATACGGTGTAATAGAGGCAATGCGTTTGATGAAGGTTTTGGACATACCCGAAGGTGGAGGGATTCCTGCAATAGTAAAGGCACTTAATTTCCAGATATGGGCCCCGGATATGGAATACGAATTTGCTGATGTCTCGGAAAATAAAGCCATATTCAACATCACTGATTGTGTCCCTCAAAAGTTAAGGAAAAGGGATAACAGAGGTGAATTTCCATGCAAACCTGTTGGTGTAGCGCTTTTCAGAAAGTTCGCCGAAAGAATAGACCCTCGGTTGAAGATGAGGTGCTTGGTCTGCCCACCGGACGAACATCCTGATGACCTGTGGTGTAGCTGGGAATTCCAGATGGAGGTTTAAATAGGCAAGTCATTTTGAGTTGTTGCGAATTCATCAACTTTAATTATAGAGTTTCAGGGACGCTGTTTCTATTTATGATATTTATAGCCATAATGTTTTTCAGCCCTCTCGATTGCTTCAATAACTCCCCAATGGGATTGTTCCCTGATATTTCTATAGAAAAAGCGACTTCCTGTCAAAAAATTTATTAATTAGAAACAACGTCCCTTTTATTCCCCCTTATTCCCCGAGAAAGAAAGAATAAAGTAGGCACCAGTAACTTGCCCCTAAGGGAAAAACGTATTCTATTGCAATTTCCATGATAAAACTCGAAAGCATCTCAAAAAGCTACGGGAGAAACCAGGCATTGGGTCAGATCAATCTGACCATTTCCCAGGGGGCTACGACTGTCTTAATTGGGCCAAGCGGCTGTGGAAAATCGACCCTTATACGAATCATTATAGGGTTGATCAAACCGGATATGGGACAGGTATATATTGATAATACAATACTCGGTTCAGCGAATGTGAATTATCTTCGCAGAAAAATCGGTTATGTGATTCAGGAGGGAGGCCTTTTCCCCCATCTTACTGCCCGTCACAATGTGGCGATTATGGCTCGACATCTCGGGTGGGAGAAGTCCTCTATTGAAAAGAGGATCAAAGAAATTGCTCAATTAGCCAAGTTCCCTCTTGACGGACTCGATCGCTACCCACTTCAACTCTCAGGAGGGCAGAAACAGCGTATCAGCCTGATGCGAGCGTTGATGTTGGATCCGGATATTCTGCTTTTAGATGAACCGCTCGGTGCATTGGATCCCTTGATTCGCTTTGATCTGCAAACTGATCTGAAAGCTATCTTTAAGGAGCTGAAAAAAACTGTTCTACTGGTTACGCATGATATTGGGGAAGCAAGTTATTTCGGTGATCGTATCGTTTTATTGCACAATGGCGAAATAGTACAACAGGGCAGTATCAAAGAGTTCGTTCATCACCCTGCACATCCATTTGTGACACAGTTCATCCAGGCACAACGAAACCCGCTTGACAATTTTGAGGACACATAAACGTGAAAAATATCGTGATTACCCTCTTTTTAATCCTGTTACTGTGCATATACAGCAATAGGATCTGTCAGGCAGAAGAGGTGATAACTATTGGTTCTAAGAAATTTACTGAATCAGTCATTCTTGGTGAGCTGGTTACCCAGCTGGCAAGAAGCAAATACCCTCGGGTTGCACATCGAAAAGAACTGGGGGGAACCCGATTGCTCTGGGGTGCTTTATTAAACGGTGAAATTGATCTCTATCCCGAATATACTGGAACAATTGTCGAGGAGATTCTGGCGCAGCGAGGCATTGAACATGTCAGCCAATTATCCAAGATACTGAACGAGTATAATATCAAGATGAGCAAGCCATTGGGCTTTAATAACACGTATGCATTTGGAATGCGAAAGAAAGTCGCCGAACAATTTGGTATCAAGAATATCTCAGATTTAAGAGCACACCCGGAATTGAAGTTTGGCTTTACCAATGAATTCATGAATCGTGGTGATGGCTGGCCGAGTGTGCAAAAGTTTTACCAACTGCCGCATCAAAATGTTCGAGGGTTGGATCACGATGTAGCGTATCGTGGACTAGAAAGCGGTGCTATCGACCTGATAGATGTGTATTCCACCGATGCTGAGATTTACTACTATAATCTGCACGTACTACATGATGATTTGCAATACTTTCCCGAGTATCATGCTGTTTTGCTTTATAGGGATGACCTCACTATGAGGGCACCTGAGGTATTACAAAGAATCTTGAAACTGGAAAAGAGTATTTCTGAGCAGAATATGGTGAGCATGAATGCCAAGGTAAAGATCGAGGATGTCTCGGACAATCAGGTTGCTGCAGATTTTCTTGCGCAGACATTTAAACTCAAGAGTACATATGAAAAGGAGACGTTTTCTGATCGCCTCTTTCGAAATACGATTGATCATCTCTTTTTAGTCGTGGTTTCACTTACCTTAGCTATCCTCATATCGATCCCTTTTGGTATTGTATCCTTCTTTTATGAAAAAATTGGGCACATCATCCTGGGGATTGTCGGTATTATTCAGACCATACCGTCTCTGGCCTTAATTGTCTTTATGATCCCCCTTTTAGGAATTGGTGCAACACCGGCAATTGTTGCGCTTTTCTTATACAGTTTGCTACCCATTGTAAGAAACACCTATACCGGCCTTCACGATATTCCCAATCCCATTTGTGAGTCAGCCAAGGCGCTGGGATTATCTTCATTTGCATGTCTTCGATTAGTTGAGCTTCCCATGGCTTCGCGATCGATTATAGCCGGTATTAAAACTTCAGCAGTAATTAATGTCGGTACTGCTACACTGGGTGCACTCATTGGTGCTGGTGGTTATGGTCAGCCTATACTTACCGGTATTCGACTCGATAATATTCAACTCATCTTAGAGGGTGCTATCCCTGCAGCACTTCTTGCACTCCTTGTTCAGGGCTTCTTAGAGCTGCTCGATACTGTTTTTGTGCCAAAAGGGTTGCGCATAAAAGCTGAGTGATTATCGGAGTATTCGCATTTAATAATTATGGGGTAAATATCAGGGAACTATCCCATCAGGAGTTACAAAGGCAATCGGGAGGGCTAACGTTATGCTTATAAATATCACAAATAGAAACAACGTCCCCCCTTACTCCGTGATGCTCGAATTATAAACAAGCCCCAATCACGAGTCAATATTTTAACCAACAATTTTTTACTACAATGAATGCCTTGATTTTAGATTGATGCTCGTTTTATAGCTTTTTTGTGGATCTTTCTCCTGATCCGCCCTTCAAACCCATCCTAAAATAACGACCTTTTGCACTATAACCCGCGGCTTCTTGAACTAAGGACTATCAGTGCCAGTAGCGTGGGGATTGCATATGACAATGAGCAAAAACATGCATATGAATGGGCATTAACAGCAGTCTATTTTGGCTTATGTGTTGTTAGATCTTCAATATCGCCTGTTGTAAAATACATTTGAGCCACGCCTAAAACTAGCCTAGTTCCTAAAGATATGGTTTGTTCGCTTCAACTTGCGTCCGGATAATCAGCATTGGCAGGTAGATCTATTAGCCTGGTATTATCCGGAGCACGATATTCACTATGTTTGCGGTATGGTGCGACATCATTGGTTCCGACAACTCATGTGACAGATCATGAAGCGTCTGCATACCAAGGAGACGCCGGATTCTCCAGTACCGAAATAGGGACCAATATCTTTCAGTTTTTCGCCGGCATATCTCCGACAAAGTAACATTTTAATATTTCGGCCCAAGACCAAAAGCCACTTCTTTTCCGAAAACGGATTCCACTTTATCGAATATGAAGAACACCCATTCAAGCCTTTGTTCTTTACGCCATATTAATAAATGTCAAGACCTGCCACCGTTTTTTCGTTGTTTGTTCTTACGCGATTATTGTTTGAGCCTGTTTCAACCGGCCGAACCTTCGGATAAGCGATCCGTATGCCCGGGGTGGTGTCGGAGGGGGGAGCTGTAAGGCTCCTCCCTATCCCAATTATGCGATAGTCTAATAAAGAGGACAGCCACGTCCTAAACATTCTTTATTTTGCTCCTTTTGAATACAAACTAAGTCACTTTTGGCATGAAGTGGAACAGGTAGATATACTTCCGATAAGGCTGCCGCTTTTTTTAAGGCTATCCACGAATCACGCTGGCAGCAACGCGCTGCCCTCAACTTAGCGATTTTGGCAAGTACAGTCTGAGTCGTACTTTGTACAACTTTGCGTTTTTCAGGTTCCAGTGGATTTGCATCTAATATCAGGCTAAACGCTATTCCTACACCAACAGCGGCGCCACAAATTCCCATAAAAGCACAATACCCACCAGCCACAGAACGACCACGTTCGATGCCGGTTTCAATAGTTGAAGCGGAGATATCACCGGTAATATTCTGGTAGGTCGTCAGTATTATTCCCGGCACAAGGGCATGATGTTCGGGTCCATTTATAGGAATAGATGGATGCTGTCTAATCTGCGCTAAAAGACGAATCATATCCGTCTCCGCAGTGTTCGTACAGATATGCCGAATGACTTTTAATCCATCCTCCGCGTGGCAGGCATCACATACATGATGGCCCTTTTCACACATGCTATTAACGAAAAATGTCATCCCACAATAGGCGCATTGACACTCTCTTTCTTTGGAAAGATATACAATCGAGCTGCCACATACCATACATCCAGATTCATAGCGGGAAGGCTGAACAAATGCCATAGGGTTTGATGTTGGCGATTTTTTTTCTTGTTTTTCAGGCGCCAGAAAACACGAACATGTATTTGCAGCTTCAATATTGGTGACGGTTCCCGATTCATCAATAACAAAGACTTGATCATCCAGCAATTCCACTTCGTGTTCGTCAAGAAAACGGGGTTCGCCTAACGGCAGCAATATTCCGTCATGGGTGATGAGAGACGATGACGGGCCTCTATAGATGACTTTGACCTTTTTCGAGATTTTAGGTTTTACCGCGGAAAATGTCAGCGAGAAGAAGGGGTGTCCCTGAACCGTCCGATATGGAAACCGCTTGATCATCCGAACACTTTTAAACCCTGTTTCTTCCAAGAGTGCCATTAAATGTCCTTGAGTCATGGCACCGGCGATACATTCACTCCTTAGTATCTCATCATTTCGAATGGCGGGATCAGGGTCACTTTCGCAGACTACATCTGAAATAACCAAGCGTCCACCAGGTCGCAGTACCCGATAAATCTCTGCATAGGATCGCCGTTTATGGACCGACAGGTTCATTACACAATTGGAAAGCACCAGATCAACAGAATCGCTTTCCATGGGTAGTTCTTCTAAGTATCCCTTTTTAAATTGGATATTATTAAAACCTATGTTCTTTATCACGCCCTGGAGTGCTTCATTGGCTGATTGAAGCATAGGATCGAGCATATCTACTCCAATAACCTTGCCCGTTCTTCCGGTTAATCGGGCCGCAATAAAACACTCAACCCCGCTTCCGCAGCCCAAATCTACTACATGTTCTCCCTTTTGAATGTCGGCATCCAAGACCGGACTGCCGCAGCCATATCCTCGAAAACGATATGCTTTAGGAATATGATCGATCAAATTTTCATCATAACAAACCGGATTCAAAATATCCTCTCTCTTATCGCCAACAGCTTCAGAGTAAAAGGACTTCACAATGGTCAGGCTGCTTTCCTGGGCTGTTGCCAACAAGCAATTTGAATGAGTAAATGCAACCTTTCCATGAGCGCCACAACTCTCCAGAATTTCACCCATGCGTAATCGAATTTGGGGTAAGCCATTCTCCGGTTTCCGGTTGATTTCTTTTGCAATTAACCATAGTACAAGTTTCTCTTGAAGCGTCTGATATGGATCATCGCCACAAAATGTTTTCTTATGAGTATAGCTGTGATCGATGTCACCGCCTCCTAATAAAAACCGAAAAGGAGACGCGAGGGATGCGGCTGTGGATTTGCGTATTTGTTGCAATACGGGACTTTGGTGCCAGGCCTTTTCAATTCCGGCGGATGTATCTGTAGATAGTTCAGGAATACCGATTAAAGCGGCGGATGGATATAATAAGCCATCAGGACCTACGGCCAAAGATTCCCACGCGGCTGTCGTTCCGTCATGAATGGTACCTCTGGGTGCAAAAATTTGCGTTCTTAATGATTCAAGATTATCAATTTTAATGCCGCGAGTGTCGGCATGTTCCGCGGCGTTTATGAGATGATGGAATATGGTTTCAACCACTGCAAAGTTTTCTTTTTGTCCTCTTCCGCGTATAAAATACCACATGAAGTGAACATTGCCAGCCCCGACACTCGCCGCAAAATCGACCATGTCGGGCATTTGTTGAACATTATGTCTGGTCACACACATGGACAACGTATAGGGGATCTTCCGCTTTCTAATCCATTTAAGATTTTTAGCAAGTTTATGGAAAGTTCCTTTTCCACGTACATTATCATGTGTTTCTCTAATGCCGTCCATGCTGATCTGAAAATGAAGCCGGTTAAAATCGAATTGATTACAGTCTAATACTGCAGGCAGGTTCATTCCGTTTGTTAATATCACCACATGACAGTTATTCAATTGAAACAGTCCATTTATAATTTGCTCTATATCAGGATGAACAAGAGGCTCTCCACCGGTTATCGCAAATACACAACAGCCTAAAAAGTGAGCTTCTTTAGCTATCTCCATTATTTTATCATACCTTAGCATGGATTCATCTTTGGGAGATGACGCAAAAAGGCAATGGGAACAGGAGAGATTACATTGATTGGTTATATGAAACCAAAGTTCTTTTAATTGATTAAGTTGTAAATAGACCGATCTTCCCTGATAATTGGTTGGTTTGCTTACAGGTAATCTATCAAGAAATCTAATAATATTTAAATTTGGGGTATTGGCTTTGTTGGAATACAGGCTTTGTAAAATATCATCTCCTGCTTGATTTGGAACAAACCAGTCAGGTTCATCTAAATTAAAATAAATCGGAATGTCTCGATATTGGAAACGCTGCCAATGGTCTATTTGGAAATTCATCTTATTGAGCCTTTTCTAATTTTTATAAATATCCACTGTCCGTATCAGATGATACATTGTTTTCAATGTTGCATAATCGGGATAGGGAGAAGCCTCGAGGCTTCCCTCCTCCCACACCACCGGGCATACGGATCACGTACCACGGCGGTTCGGTTGATTAAGTGGGTTTAATGAACAACCTCGGCAATCCCAGGTCAGCAAAATACTACGGTGGGAATACCCAATTGCCGTATCCCACCTCCGGATTTGGGTATCTCTACCCGCTTTACTGGAAGCGGTACATACGTCTTGCTCATCAATTGCCTACGGATCTTCGACCATTCCCGTTTCAGGTATTCAGGAACTTCTTCTACTGTCATACCGTCTATTCCAGCAGAACCTCTATTGTGCTTTACTTTGCCAAGGGCTGTCAGTAGATTCTCTCTATCAGAAACTCTCTCCATAAGCTTTTCTTCTCCAACCGGACTGGCGGTGTCGGCTTTCGTCATGAATAATTCACCCTTTATTTCTATGGGCAACTACAATTGTTTTGCCGGTCTAATATTCATGCGTCTTCCGTCCTGCAGTCCTATCATTTAATCCCTTTTCAGGGAACCGTTCGGGCCTTCAGAGGCGGCATAACATCCATCTCCCCTATCGGC
>JAXHVA010000119.1:3285-11645 GCA_034189035.1 Thermodesulfobacteriota bacterium | reverse complement strand
AATTGGGGCTCCTTAAAGTGCCCTGTTGATATTGTGTGAAAAGAGAATACAACTTAAATTCAATAAGGGTAGCAACACCGCCCTCAAAGACAGGTCGTTTAAAAATGCATTATCACACAGAACTTAAGAAAGATTTTGAGCATTTACAGGGCAGGATTTTGGAATTGTTCAGAATTGGTATGAAACGAGAGTGCAAACTTGAAGAAAAACTAGCGGTTGTGTGGAACGAGTTGAGAAGAATATTAGAGTTAGATAGCTTAGATGATATTAAAAATAGACTGGTGAATCTTGAAAATTATATGGGAGGGGACCATGGTAGGGGTAAATAAGTCAATCATTGTAGGAAGATTGGGACGAGATCCAGAATTGAAATACACGTCAGATGGTAAGGCAGTGGCAAATTTTAGTGTGGCCACGTCAGAAGATTGGAAGGATAAGAACACAGGCGAAAAGAAGGAGCGCACGGAGTGGCATAGAATAGTCGTATGGGGTCGTCTTGGGGAAATTTGCGGAGAGTACCTGAGGAAGGGCAGTCAAGTTTGTATCGAGGGACGAATTCAGACAAGGAAGTGGGAGGACAAGGAAGGAAACGAACGGTATGTCACTGAAATTGTTGCTCATACCATGCAGATGCTAGGCGGTGGGCAGGAACGGGAAAATCCCCCGGTTCAAAAAGAGCCAGAGGTGAAACCAGGGGATGATATCCCGTTTTGAGATTTTCAGTAAATTATTTGTCGTTTCTTTTTATTTCGTGTTATGCTGGTATCTATTGCAAATAAATCGATGTATCGTTTATACTCGTCAATTTGTTCAGGAGTGTAGTCGTTCAGCTTCCCTATTTTGGTGAAATTTGCTTTCCAGTGTTCGATATCATGTCTTTCACAACCTATTGCCAGTTCATTTGGCCCTGTCCAGAGACAAGTATGACGACTGCCCTGAATGTATAATGGAGAATGGTTGATTGTGCAATTGTCGTCAAGCACATAGCCATCTAGCATCTTACTGCCCATTTTGAATGTGCAATTTTCACCAACTGAGCAATCTAGGCCAAAAAAGCAACCATCCAAAATTGTACAATGGTCTCGTATTGAGCAACCCTCCCCAATTTTACAACAGAGGCCAATTTGACAATGTTTTCCTACAAAGCAGTGTTTGGCTATTGTGGAATCTGCTTCAATTGAGCAGTCGTTTGATATCACACAGTGATCAATTATACAACCGTGATCAATTGTGCAGTTTTCACCGATTGAGCAATTATTTTTTATTAATACTGACTGATGGATTTTTATGTTGGCCTTTTCGTGTATATGGTAGCCATAGATGATTGGCCAAGATCTCACTATTTCCTGTGTTATTTCCATGATTTCCTCCCAAACAGTTAATTGATATTAGCGATCGTTTTTCCAATAGTCGTTCCAGTATTCTGGACAATCGCTTCCGTCATCCCTGAGCAGGTATGTTACCAAAAACAGCACGGCTACTGCTGAAACTACTAGGGCCAAAAGCTGTAGAACGTAGATCATGATTCCCTCCTCAAATATTTGTGGTAAGTGCAAAGTATGCCCAAGCATACCCCGCCATGATCCCCAATGCAAACCCTATAAACAACGCTTGGCCCTTGGTCATGACGTTCCAAGCTCCGTTTCTATCCGTGATATAGGCATATCAGCACAGGATTGACAAAGTGGAATTTGGATTATGATAGCTTTATAGTCATATTTAACCATGCAATCTGCTTCCCTTTTTTTGCATATGTGACAAGGGAAGGAAGCAGGCTTGCTAAACTGCCAGGTGATTGTCTTTCGGTTAAGCTCTTTCATTGTATTGCTCCCTTTTTATTCTTCGTTTTCTTCTTCATAGTCTCTATATGTCACATATGCATCAACAAGTTCAAAATCTTCAGGGTTATATTCATTTGGATTGTATCTCAACCCACCGATCTTATCGCTTAAATCTATTCTGGCCCCACCGTTTTGGATGGGGATTGCCCCGACAAAACCGTGCTTATTGTAGATCTCTATGTACATTCCTGTTCCCATTTTTACCTCCTTCGGCAGCTTTATCTGCCCAGACTTCGGCAACCGATGATTCGGCCCGAGTCGTCACGCACTACCTCGCTAGGGACTAACAGGTCTTTCCTATCAGGCAGTGCTGATTTTACCATCTGAGACACGATACAATATGTTCCAGGCCTTCGTTCTGGTAGCCCTTCTGGCTCGCCGTAAACTGTTTTTGTCAGTCTTATTTTATTGATATATCCCACGTCAACTGTCGCCATCTGTAATCGGACCTGTCCAGCACTCGGAAATGACACGATCTCGGCTCCAGTCTGGTCTAGGATGTTGACAGGGTGAGGAGTCATATTGATAACACGGGCTCCTCCGCCACAATGCCTTGGAGATTTAGCACAGCCGGTCATTTGACTGTGCTCGTCGCAATTCTCTCCCCATCCGTCGGGGCAAATTTTTGTCCCATGATTTTCCATTTTCTCCTCCTGTTTATAGATTTAATATCATTGTATACTCTCCAGCTGGCACAAAGCCAACCCTGGAATATACGCGTTGTCTAGTCTTTCCTCGTCCGTCAGTCACGGTTGGTTCACACCATAATTGACGGATTCCATGATGGTGCGCCCACGTGAGAACGCACTCCCAAAGTTGTCGGAAATCCTTGAGGTTCCCGTCGCCTTTCCCTGAGACAGCGGCGAGTCCGTGGACATGAAGGCGAGAAAATTCAATTTCGCCATCTTTACCGGCGAAAACTGCTATCCCACCCTGTCTCAGCCTGAGGTTTTCCATTTTTCCCTCCTCCGGCAGTTTAACGTCCGTAATATCTGGCGTTGCTTTCAAGATTATGGTTTTTTCGATTGGTTTCCGCCAATTTCATCCAAAAAAGGTAAGTCGTTTCGTTTTCGGTTTCGGTTTCCGTCATCCCTGTCAGATTATGAAAGAAGTAATAAGTTGTCATTTTTCCCCCCTTGGCAGTTTAGCGACGTGCCAGGTCGTTGGGGTTATCCGTTAGTTGATGCTCGGTCGAAAGACCATTTCGGCAGGGCTGAAATAAGGGCCGTGTTAGCGGAACGGACCGCAGCGGGGCCACCTTTGAGCAGATCATGGGAAACTTTCGCAATTTTTTCGATGGAGGCACCATCGGAGTAGCTGCCTACAATCGGGCCGAAAATCGAAGGAAGCTCCTCACCCTCCCAAGGGCCATCCGCCCTTGAGTGCTCCCTTCGATTTTCGTTTGCTTTGGCATAAACCGCACGGGAAATGGCTTCTTCTTTTGATGTGGCAACCTCTTCGGCCCAACATCCTCCTGTCCAAGCCGGAGAGGTATGGGCCAGCCACAACCCCTCGTCGGGGTTGTGGAATACGTGGACTTTTATGATCGAAGGTGAGGAACATGAGTTCCCCCACAACGCTTCGTACTCTACCCGGATGTGGCAAACCGGGTTGAAAACTATTCCCCCATCGTGGGATGGGCGGAAGGCCTCTGTCTTGTTAGGTCTTGTAATTTCCATGTTTTCCTCCTCCGGCAGTTTAGCGACGTGCCAGGTCTTAAGATTGTTTTTTTTATTAGGAATAAATACTCAAAAGTTGGTCATTGAGTTCAGTAAATTCAAAGTGTTCTTTGGCTTTACTGACACAATCATTATACTCAGTCTCAGACAAAACGCGGACACGCTCCATCGTCTGCTGAAGCTTTTCGTAATGATATTGATCTTCAAATTCAATTCCGGACAACATGATCAAAAAGTGATCCATTGCATTTCCGATATTTCCCGTCACGAGTATAATCAATTTGTCGTCAACAAGCCGATAAGATTGTATCTCAATGTTTCTGTCAGGGTTCTTTTTTGCAAATTCGATAACGCAAGTGCCGATTCTTTTTGCGTTATTATCGCTCGCATCTTTTATCATAATTGGTGTTACGTTTTTGTTGTTCTCTATTGTAATTTCCATGTTTCCCCCTCCTGTGTGTTGGTGTTGACTAGTATACTGCAACCTGTGTGCCACAATCGCAAAAACGAGAAAAAACTTGCAACATGGCGAAATAGTTAATGTTTTGCCGATGTGTCATTCTGGCGTGTGGTTACAAAATCCGGCTGTTTTGCTGTTTTTTGACAAAATTTGGCAAAAATTGTCGGTGAACACAACGTGACTCAATTTAGCTAATGTGGGCATGTAATTTAACTCATTTTAACTAAACGAGTTTTCTGCAAGTGGCTGAAATTGTTGTGACAAAACGTGCGATTAAGTTAAATTTAGTTAGAAATAAAAGCTTGACATTGGTAATGGAATAGTGTATGAAACCAATAGATTATTATCATGGGGAGATGATATGGACAACAAAAAAGGAAGAGTCAAACACGTTAGATTGAGGGAAAAATTAGAACCATGCGATCATGAAAAGGTGGCCAGTACACCAAAAATTGGGAGTGTTTATGGCGTACAGTGCAAAAAATGCAAGGAAATCATGGGGTTTTATGAATATAGATCAAACGGAAATGTGGAATTCTATCCGATGTGAGGGAGAAAAGATAGAGAACAAAAAGATAAAGTATGGATGTATACATTATCCAATTAGCATCACTTAACGACATTATATGAGCCATGGACAAACCCAAAGAGAAAGCCTTAACAGATAGACTCGCAGATAAGATATTGGACGACCCATATCGCAACGGCAACGTAGATGAGAAGGAAGATAAGTTCCTGGAATTGTTAGCAGAATGCCAAACAGTAAGGGAAGCAGGTCTAAGAGCAGGCTACTCAGAATCATATTGTTCCGGTACTATATACCATAAGCTCAAATCAAAGCGATTTCAAAACAGGCTGATACATAGATACAAAGGGGAGAATGCTGTACATTTAGCAAAAGTGAGCCGGATTAATCAGAATGTGCTCAACCAGCTTGTTAAAGAGACAGAGGAGGGGGATTTGAGGAATGTAGGTAAGACTCAGCACGTCGCCAGGCAAGCCCTTCAAATTTCAGGACTTTTAGCACAAGACGGTGGCAAGGGCCAGCAGACTGTTAACGTTTCTGGAGTGCAAAACTTGATGATTCAGCTTCACAACCAGTCCCCAGATGACACCAAACCGGAAAAACTCATCGATGTGCCGTGATCCGCCCGGTGTCACAGATATTCTCCCCGTAAGTCATTGATATTACTACAACGTCCTATAATATACATTATGTAAACCAAACAACCTAAACCACCGAGATCACTGGGTATTAAACAATGTTAAGCATAGTTATATGTCACAAGTTGTGCCATTCCGTATCTTATAATGTAGGCGGTATGGGTCCAGGTCTACTCTGTGCGATTGGGTCACTATTCGGTGTGATTGTGCCAGATTTGAGGCCAAAACGGTATGTTTGGGTTAGCTCAGTACAGGCTGATTGGGACATGATGAGTGAGAGTGAGCTACGATTAAGCTAATTGAGCTAAGTGCGGTTGCTCCGTCGTAGAGTAGTAGAGTTTAGAGGGTTTTAGTTGGGCAAAGTTAGTTAAATTGAGCAAAAACAAGGGGGGGGTGCGAAGGGAAGGGGGTCCATTAGTATTATACTTACCCCTCACGGATTTTTTTTAAAAACCCAATTTCAGAAAGGATATCGTATGGCAGTAAAAATAGAAAAGGTTGAGATCAAAATCAATGATCATGTTATATCTCTTAGCATAGAAGAGGCCAAGGAGTTAAAGGAGGCCTTGTCCAGTATGTTCAGGGAGCCTGAGACAAGGCCAATGCCGTACCCTGTTTTTATTGAGCCTCCATATTATTATTATAATTGGTGGACTGGCACATGCCAGGGTGATACAGTTACGTTGTCGTTGCAAACATAACCCAATTCGGAGGCATTATGAGAATCGAACTAAAATGCAAGTGTGGTTCATCGGCTGTTTTCCAGGATGACAGGGGAAGATATATCAACACTGGCGGTGCTCGTGACGATAAGGGCCGGAAGTACATTATTGAAGTCCGGGCAGATGAATGGCTAAAATGCCATCGGAGGTGCATTGAAGGTCCTACGTTTGGGCCTGATCCATGTACCATTGAGAAGCTCAAAAACATGGAGGAACATACACCAGAAGTTTCCAAGCTGGAGGGTAGTTTGGGCGTGAGTCAAATTGATTTGGAAAGAAAGCGAATTGAGAAGGGTGATTTTGACGGTTTGGGGTTCAGTTATGGAGATGCCTAAGCACATAGAGGCGATTCTCAACGGCAAGGTTGTGATTGGTGGTGTTGAGTTGGATCTTGACGATGTGAGGGCGATATATTACAAGATGTTGGGGCATGAGCTTCCTGGGACGAGTATAAGGGAGGAGTTGTCTCATGTGTGTGAGTTTGTTGATGTCAACTACCCTGAGGACACGCTTAAGGCTGAGATACTGGTGAATAGAGTTTGTGATAAGTGTGGCAAGCCTACAACATCAGAAATATTATGTGGTTACTGTGATCGTGGTTATTAGGTTGGATGAGATATGGCTAGGAACGTAGACATCCCCACAGATTGGCTTCCATTGTTTAAGTGGAGGACGATGTTTTATGGCAAGCAGGTGGAGTTTATCAACGCTGTTGGGACTCATTGGGAGATTGTATTTGTTGCCGGGAACGGTGCAGGCAAGACCAGGCTGTTGTACTGGAACCTGATTTGTTTGGCTCTTGGGGTTCATCCGTTCCAGCTTGCGCCTCCACCTTTGAACACGAAGATCTTGATCAACGATTTTGAGCATGGCTTGGAGAAGATTTTCACAGAGACTGCCTTGAAGCCTTTTTACAACCCCAAGACAGATGAAGAGATTGGTCCTATGTTGCCTGCTTCTGAGATCAAAAGTTTGTGGTCTCGGGATGATCGGGCGGTTACATTCAACAATGGGTCGATCTTATTCTTTCAGACGTCTGAGCAGAAGAAGAAGTTACATTCAGGGACGAACTTTGACATTTTGGCGTGCGATGAAGAGGCTGACCATGCTGTTTATGATGAGTCAAAGCGTGGTCTTCGTACTGCAAAGGGTGGTGGCAAAATTTTGCACAGTTTCACGCCTCCGTTTGAGGATGGCAGGGGGCCTTCCTGGACTAAGTTTAAGCTGGTTGAGCCGTTCGAGTCTGGAGAGGACAAGGACATTTATGTTGTCAGGGCGGCCATGATGGACAATCCGGCAATCACTCAGGAGTATGTCAAGCGGTTCAGCAAGGGAAAGACTGAGCGGCAACTGAAGATCCAGTTGTATGGGGACTATCCTACATGGGGAGAGCTTGTTCATCCGGGGTTTCAGGATGAGATATGGGACCCTGAGACTAAGAGAGGTCATTTGTTGCCGTATGACTTTGAGGTTCCGTTCGATGATGACGTGTTGTTTGAGTTTGCGATAGACTGGCACCAGAGCAAGCCGCCGGCCATATTGTGGACATTTGAGTACAAGTCAGGCCCGAACAAGGGGGACGTGATTGTGTGGGATGAGATGGCCCCTGAAGTCGGGAAAGGGAAAACCATTTTGCAGTTGTCTTCCATGATAAGGGAGATCGAAGGCTGGAGGCGATTGAAAATCAGGCGGTACGGTGAGCCCAAAATGAAGGACAAGAACAATGCTTTCATTACAGGGTTCAACGCTTGGGAAGAGTTCAGGCATTGTGGCATTATGCTGACTGAGGGGTACAATAAGCAACCTGGAGTCGGCATTAGCATCGTGAACGACTTCTTCAATGGAAAGTCAAGGGACGCTCCTGATCATCCAAGGGTGTTTATCCGGGAGAACTGCAAGTCTTTGAGAACGTGCTTGAGAAATCATTATTGGGCAAGGAAGGGCGAAGCAATCAAAGGCGAGCCTGACCCAAAGTGGTCTGACTACCCCGTGTGCTTGAAATACATTCTTCAGAGCAAAAGCAGAAAGATCAAGAAAGGCATGGAGCGGAAGAGGCCAAAATGGGGACTTACGAGTTATGGAGGGGCGAAGAGATATGGGCCATATGTAGGTGATTATGCAAGGAAATAACAAAATCTTGGTGCAAAACAAAAAAAGCTTGACACAGATAGATAAAGTATGTAAGATAATGGAAGAATGGGTAGAATCAAGAAAAGTGGGTCATATTACGGTCAACTTTTTTAAGGGTGGCATATCATCCGTAAATAAAAACGAGACAATAAAGATCGAAAAATAACAAAAAAGGGACCTACTCTATAAAATATATATAGAAGCCCTATCAGGATGTGATTCTGGTGGGGCTTTTTTTGTGTGAAAACATCCAACTTAGGTGGTTTGTGAATGTCTGAAATGTCCGAAAACGAACTGGCGTCATTTAAAGCCTTTCTGAAGGCTTATGAGCATCAATACAGACTGAACAGTTATATGCGGGAAG
>JAXHVA010000119.1:0-3185 GCA_034189035.1 Thermodesulfobacteriota bacterium | reverse complement strand
AAAACATCCAACTTAGGTGGTTTGTGAATGTCTGAAATGTCCGAAAACGAACTGGCGTCATTTAAAGCCTTTCTGAAGGCTTATGAGCATCAATACAGACTGAACAGTTATATGCGGGAAGCCTACAATGAGGACATGGAGTATTATCTTGGGTATAGAAACGAAAACGAATACCCATTAGCCTACAATATGACGTTCAACAAGCTCATGCCAAGGGTTCAAAACATACTGGCCAGGTTTATGGAGCAGTTATATCAGGGTGGTCCTTCAAACTTGGTGGGTGTAAGGCCAAGAAAAGGGCGTGATGTAGACCGTGCTCAACGTGTAGAGGGCCTTCTTAACTACCAATTGGAGAATTTGAACTCCATAGATGATCATGGTGGTGGGTATTTTCACCACTTGACGTGGATGTTCAATGCTTTAGCCTGGGGAACTGGTATAACCAAGATGTACTGGCGCAAGGAAGAGCGCATTACACCCAGAAGAATCACAATCCCTATGCCTCAGTTTGACGAAATGGGAAGAATTGTCGGAGTTTCTTATTTTGACAGGCTGGTAGAAGAGCCACAGGTTGTTTATGAGCAACCATACTCTGAAGTTTTGCATAACAAGACCTTCATTCCTCATCCTCATTACAAATCAATCCAAAAAATGCCGTTTGTGTTCTGTGTGTATGAGAGATCTATCGATTACATAAAATCCATGGCCGATAAAGGCGTTTTCCGGAACATAGACAACCTAGGCTGGAGCAGCAAAGTAAGGTCAAGTGAATCATCTTATACATCCACGGGGAACGATGCAGGAGAAGCTTTTGCCAAGTCTTTAAGCATTGAAGGTGTATATCAGGAAGAGCTTCAGTCCGAGTACAACACCCCGAATGTTGATATTATAGAGGGTTATGGAAGGCATATTTTCCCTGAAGATGAAACTCCCTATGAGATTGGATCAGGAATTAAGATAAAAGGAACTGAATCTGAGGCAATCTTTCACATTGGAAACTACAAGACCTTATTGTCAATACAGAAAAACAAATATGGAACCAGGCCATTCTTCAAGATATCAGCATACCCGCATCCTGAGCTATTTTGGGATGTTGGCTTGATACGACTTGGGAAAGACGTCCAGGAACAATACAATACGCTCGGGAACACTAGGTTCCAGAATGTCATTATGCTGGTAAACCAAATGATGAAGGTCAGAGAATCTGCTGACATTGATCCTGAATCCTTGATCTGGAAGCCATTTGGGCTGGTGCCTGTGGAAGATATGGGAGATATCGAACCCATTATAACTCCTGATGTGTCACAAACTGGCATTTTCAGAGAGCAAGAGAAGTTTTTCGAGGACACCCTTTCTGAAATGACCGGGGAGACTGAATACAACATGGGGTCTATTCCAAACCGCCAAGAGCACGTGGGAACAATGTACTCGCTTCAAAAAGTAGGGCAAGCAAGGGCCAAATTGTTGCTTATGACCATGGATTATCAAGGGTTCCAGCCTTTTTTGAAGCATATGATGAGATTGAACACCTACCACCTACCACCTAATTTTGAAGTAAAGATAAATCAGGGCCAAAACACAAACTTTTCCCCAATGATGTCAGGTGATTACCATGTAGATTATGATTTCTCTGCAAGATATACCGCTATGGAGCCTGCTTTAGGGAAGATGTTCCGTGCTCAGCAACTGATTCAATATGCCCAAATGTGGGTTGGGTCACCATATTTAAAGCAATACCAGTTCATGAAGTCCATTTTGGAAATGCTTGATTTTCCTGGAACAAATAAGTTCCTCAATACTCCTGAAGAGGTCCAACAGCAGCAAATAATGGCCATGCAGGAACAAACACGAATGCAGATGGCGAACGCCGCATTGCAAGACAATTTGGCGGCAAAAGACGATGACAGAACACTCCAGAGGGAAGTCGTCAAGGCTTTGTTGAAGTAAATGAAACAAACTGAGCAAACAAAATATGAGAAGGTATGGGAATCACAGGAATATAAGAAGGCTGTGTCCCCTGGTAGGATGGCCTTAAAGCGACTCCCGATTTTTCAGTGGTTCAAGGACGCAAAAGTCAAGTCCATCTTGGATTGTGGCTGTGGGTCCGGGAGGTTCTTGAGGGATCTTAAAATCAAAAACCCGTCATGGAATGTCGCAGGCATTGACATAGCCCAGAATGCGATTGATCCAAGGTTAAAAGATATCTTTATTCATGGTGCGTTATGGGAAGAGTCTGTTTACCCTAAGCGTGTTGATGCTATAACATGCTGTGATGTGTTAGAACACGTTCCAGAGAGTTATATTGACACTGTTTTAGCTATATTTAGAAAGAAAGCGGACAAATGCTGTTTTTTATCCATATCATTGAAGGACGATAATTTTGGCCCTCACTTGATAGAAGAGCCTTTGCACTTGACTGTCAAGAGTTCATTTTGGTGGATGAAACAAATAGAAAAGGCAGGGTTTGAGTTAGATTTTGGGTTAATAAGCAAGGCAACCATGGATGTGTTATTGAAATGAGATCAAAATTGAAAAATGAGATCAAAATTAATAAATGAGAGCAAAATTAATACAAGTTATTGACCAGATATTTAGCAACGATGTAAGCAGGCAAAGACTTGAGCAGTACATAAGGCTTAAGGATGAGCCGGGCTGGGAGTTTCACAAAGATATTCTGTTGTTAATCCAGGGCATTATGACAAACGACATGCTGTCACGACAATTCACTGACCTGGGCGCAATGGAAAAGGATGTCAGGCAAAGAGCTTACAGGATGGTTTATGAGGTGACAATGTTTTTGATGGACCCCATGAAGTTTTCTGAAAAGCACTTTGCCATAAAGAAGTACAACAAAAGCTTAACGCCGACCACAGGAAGGCAAAATAACCGGAAGCGACCATAAAAAAAAGGAAGCGACCAAAAAGGAGAAGAACATGGAAGAAAATGCAGGCAACAATGGGGTAACCGAATCTCCTGAGATCACGGAAACACCATCGGAGCAAACAACGTCAGAGGTAAATGTTGATGAATTATTGGGCGAACTGAGCAAGATTGGGGTCACTGACACTGAAAGTTTGCATGGCATTGTCAATGCAAGCCAACAGGCTGGAAGGACCGCACAGTTGCTTGGGGAAGCGAGAGAGCAGGCGAACTTGGCTAACCAAAGAATTCAAGAGCTTACAGAA
>JAXHVA010000118.1:0-11843 GCA_034189035.1 Thermodesulfobacteriota bacterium | reverse complement strand
TATGACCATTAGAGTATTCGAAGATCATTCTTGCCCGTTCAATACGAATAGCGCTTTCAGTTCGAGATTTACTGATCTGTTTAAGTTTGGTTTTAACATCCTGAGTAATTATTCATTCAGGTCGTCTTCGTTTAAATGGCATCTTTTCTCCTCCTATCTTTTAGTTTGAAAAAAAGATAACTTAAAATAAACTATATTGAAATAATATTTTGGAATCAAACTACTAGAACATTTAGTAAAAAAGAGTCAATGTCCGATGATAGGGCTTCACCTTAAACTCTTTATATTGCGCCAGATTCCACAAAATCCAGTCGATCTCAAAGGCTTTTAAAGCTACTCCAATTCTTTTAAGTTCCTCTCTTATAAGCTCTACTGCGCATATGGTGCATGCCCTAATCTCAAGTTCCTGGGAGCATCCTGCCTCAAGGAGAACCCCTTGATCAACCTTTTCTGCCAGAGATTGAGAATAACGCAATATCCCCATATGACGTAAAACCTGAGGAAGTTTGTAATCGGCAAAGCATGAGAGCATATCAATATCCATAAAACTGCCGAATCCACTCCCCTCAAATGCCCCATATAAATCAGCAACGAGTATCTGTGCCCGTTTAAAAAAAAAGACTCTCTGATCTAAGTATTTGCCTATGTCTCGATATGACTCGAGTTTTTCACTGAGTAGCTCCACTAGTCGTACTGCCGAATTTCCTGAGTCCTCAACAAGATTGCAGGCACTGTCTTTGTAATCCTGAATGAGAACCTTTCCTAATTGGTTGAGGATTGTACGACGTTCTTCGAGGAGCTGAAGCTCACCTTGTCCACCTAATACCTGCTTCAATTCATCTAAAGATATCTTAGCAAGATACCGGGCATCTGTGATGGGAATACCTTCTTTGATCGCCATTTTAATAGAGGCAGCAAGGGCATAATACCCGGAAAGCCTCTGCGAATGGTATACGCACTCCCACTTTCTCTTTTTTGGTTCCGGCCAGAAGCAAAAGTTAATACTATCAAGAACGAAAAAGTAACTGACCATATCCTCAGGTTTGCCACAAAAGTGGTATGTATGGTTCCAAAGAGGGACATATACACCTTCTGCAAATAGATTATTGACAAAACGAACCAATCTCTCCCTATCAATTCGAACCTCACTGCTGTTTTTTGCTACAAACTCTGCTGTTTTTTGAACTTTCCAGCCCATACTTTTTATAAACTCCCTTGATTATATCTTTTAACATATTTCCTATATTTATGTCCATATCTTACTATATTCCCATTCAACTCATAATCTAACATACCTAAAAACTTTTTTATCCCCCCTCCCCTTTTTTAGGGGATCGGCAGCCTTTCCCTCAAACTAAAGCAACTTACGATTGATGGAGTGATATCCAAATTCCTCAAAATACTATGAGCACTTATATGGCCATTCTACATATTAGCTTCATTTTTTGGACATTTTGTATCATCTGTTATAGGTTGACAATACCCGGAAAAATTTGGTAATAATAAATAGAGTAGATAGTGTCACCATTATAGGACAGAAAAAGTGGGTAGCCGCTATGCCAGGCTGGACGACCTCACTTGGAAATATAGCCTAAGTCTATCTTTACATTTCATGAGGTGAGGCAATGGAGAATTTCGATAAAAACCTGGTTGCTTTTATTATGGCAGGAGGCGTGGGCACACGTTTTTGGCCTCTCAGCACAAAGGAAAAACCCAAGCAGTTCATACAGCTCTTCGATGACCAAAGCCTGTTACAAAAAAGCTATGACCGAGTGGCTGGGATCGTTCCGGATGATCGAATCATCGTTTTGACCAATGCAGATTTTACCCATTTAGTTGCCGAACAACTCCCACATGTGCCTCATCAAAATATCATCGGCGAGCCTGAGCGAAAGGATACTGCTGCGGCAGTTTGTCTTGGCACATTAGTTGCCATGAAACGCTACAACAACCCAGTGATCATCGTATTAACGGCAGATCATTTAATAGAGCCTCTTGATCTTTTTCAAAGAACCATGCTCTCAGCAATCAAGGAGGCCAGGCAAACCGAAACACTTTATACATTTGGTATCAAGCCCACCTATCCGGCCGAAGGGTACGGTTATTTGGAAATAGGGGAAAGAATAGCACAGGATAATGCCATAGAACACTTTAGTCTCACTTCATTCAGAGAGAAGCCGAACACGGAAACCGCCAGGGAGTATCTGGAATCTGGTCGGTACCTGTGGAACTCAGGAATGTTTGTATGGACTTCGAACGCCATCTTCGCTGAATTGAAATTACACCTTCCGGAACATATTAAACACCTTACAAACGCTGTTGAAAAGATTGATACCGCACAGTGGGAGGCGACCCTGGGAAAGGAATTCTCTGCACTCAAAAGGATCTCCATCGATTTTGCTGTTATGGAAAAAGCACATGATGTCCGTTGTGTGGCCTGTGATTTTTCTTGGAAGGATGTTGGAGGGTGGCTGTCCATCCAGGATTTTTTGACATGTGATGCGAATGGAAACTATATTAAAGGTTGTGTCCATGCATTGGATGCAAAGGACAATCTAGTATTTTGCGAACATCCGCAAGAGACGCTGGCCTTAGTAGGTATCAGCAATGTGGTGGTTGTTCGAGCCGGTACCAAAACCTTGGTCGTTCACAGAGACCGTTTGGAAGATGTGAAGCAGGTCGTCGAATCTATGATTGCGCAACCAGTGGGATTTAATTTTTTTGGGAAAAAGAATACCCGTAAAAAGAAGTAGTGTGTAATATGGAAATTTTCATTTCTTGTTAAAGTAGAGTATCTGAAAATCTTTTAGAAGGCCCCTTAATTTTTCTATATTTTTTCGATCAGTGGTTTGCTTACATTTCATACTATAGATCAGAATCTGATGGAGTATACTGAGTTTCTTTTCATACGCTCTCTTTTCCGGCTTGATACGCTGGGTCATGAAATACTGTGATACAATGTTTTGAAGTGCATTTGCATGGCGTTCTTTATTCACTACCCAACGAATAAGTTGGTTGAAATTCTTCTGTTTTTCCTCTTCTATTCTCATGATTTGATTTATAGACTTCTCAATCGTATCAATATGCTCGTTCATCATATTAATTCTCATCTCATCATCGTAAATTCCGCAGGGGATTTCACAATGTGCAGATGCCTTTGCTAAAAAAACAAATAAAAAAGAAAAAATAACCAGAGCATGTAAGTATGTCTTTCTCATATGACCCTCCTTTTATCGTTATTTATAGAGTGACTTTACTGTACCCTCTTTAATCCCCAATTTCCCTTATTCGATTTATAGTGATTATAAACAGTACTGTATCTTACCAATGAGATACCCTCCACCCCCGTTTCGTCGAAAGGTTTCGAAGCCTTTTATCCGGAGTAACACAGATAGGATTTCCAACTCGCTCAAGTACAGGGACATCTGCGATTGAATCAGCATAATAGAATGCGCTATCAAGCGTAAATCCATTATCATTACAATATGCTTCAACTCTATTCAGCTTTTCTTCCCTATAACAGTAACTCCCCAAAAGTTTTCCTGTAAATAGGCCATCTTTAACCTCTAAATTCGTGCATATCACATCATCCATTTCCAGATATTCGCAAAGAGGATTGCAAATATAAAAAAGCCCAGCAGAGAGCACAACAGTCTTCCCATTATTCTTTTTGTGAAAGTCTATCTCTTCAATGGCTTTCTCTCGTATATGGTTTTTTATGCAATCGTTGAAGAATATCTCTGAAAAATCTATTACCTTCTTTTCCGTAACACCCTTATACTTCTTCGCCCATTTCTTTATTACATATTCAGTAGTTAAGATACCCCTCTCATAGAGGAATACCATAAATTTGCTGAGGAGAAAATCACTGTGTGAGAGATAGCCTGTCTTGTGACCGTATGAAATGAACAGTTTTCCACTGATAGAATCGATGATCGTCTTATCAAGATCAAAAAAAACAATATATTTTTTCATACGCTGAGATTCAAAATATCTATTCTGTCTATACGATCTGTGCCAAGCCCCAGTCTTGCAGCACTACCAATGTGTCTGGCCTCTCTTCCTTCCTGTTTCAAACTTTCCATACCCATCATTTTCCTCTTCTTTTCGATTATGCCCATGCCTATACAATCCAATGCTACGGGATCCTGGGCGATTAAAAGGCCATTGTAGTTCCAGAGCCAGGTGGGGTTATATCCGGGTCCTCCGTTGTATTCAACGGTTATCCCATCACAGATTATAAGTCTAAGTTTGTCCTTGATGTATGGATGAGAGTTTAAATCAGCGATATATGGATCGCAGTTATTGTCATGGTATTTATTCGGATTATGAATCGCCCCATAGAAATTCTTCATACTTATCGATACCCCGGACAGGTCATGATCCTTTAAAACAGGAACGCTGATTATCGCATTACAATAACTGGATATAATCCTGCTGAAGCAACTCCCTATAGAGCCTTTTATTTCAGGATTCCTATCATAGCCGAGTGCATCTGTACCAAAACACTTCACTCCTTTACTCCCTGTATTTATCGTAAATCCAGATAAACGCAACTCTCTATTGAGACGATCCCAAACAATGATGTTCTCTTGTTTTACATTAGCGGATATTAACCCTGCGATTATGGCATCGATAAGTTCAATATGTGGAGAGAACATCCTTCCACCCAGGCAGTTGACTTTGATCCCCACAGTATCCTGAGGAGAAAAGAGATACTTCCAAGCTGAAGGATAAATTTCTTTACTGACAAGGTTTCTTACCCCCTGATCAACCATTTGAAAAATGGTACCTTTATCTATCTTTCCATTTAGGCCCTGGATTCGAGTACTTCTTACGATTACCACCTTAGAAATCTTATCTGATGAGAGCCTCGAGGTCTTTCCCAGGGCGATTCCTTTGAAAAAGGTTGCTTTTCGTCTTTGGAAGAGAAAGGCAGGGAAAAGGATCGATGTGAAGATAAATGTTGAAAGACCGAGTAAGAATTTAAAGAAATTCCTTTTGCTCATTTTAATATGCAAAGAGGCTCCTTGGATAGTTGTTGACATAATTATTGTATATTCACTATAATTGTTTTCCCAGTATAAGTAAAGAATTTTTGCACAAAGATAGAATACATATGGAATCTTCAAAAAAAAACATGACCTCAAAGCCCCGTCTGTTTTTAGTCGATGGGAGTTCTTACATATACAGGGCCTATTTTGCCATAGGCAATCTCTCTACCTCAACCGGTTTTCCAACCAATGCGATCTTCGGTTTCTGTAAAATGCTTCTTAAAGTAATAAAAGACCACAAACCTGACTACCTGGCTGTTGTCTTCGATACCAAAGGGTCTACATTTCGCCATGAGATCTACAAAGAATATAAATCGAACAGACCCACAATGCCGGATGATCTTGCCTTGCAAGTCCCCTATATTAAGGATATTGTTGATGGCTTTAATATTCCTGCACTCGAAGTGGCGGGATTTGAGGCAGATGACATCATAGGGACCCTGTCTAAAGAATGGGGAAAGGAGAGGGGAGAAGTAATTATCATTACTGGAGACAAGGACATGTTTCAACTGATCACAGAAAATGTCACTGTCTTCGATACGATGAAGGATGCACAATATGGAGTTAAGGAGATAATGGATCGGTTTTGTGTGGAGCCTCATCGATTGGTTGAGATCATGGGACTTGCCGGTGATACATCCGACAACATTCCGGGCATTCCTGGCATCGGTGAGAAGACGGCGATTGAATTGATAAGAGAATTCGGTACAATTGAGAATCTCATCGATAATGTAGAGAGGGTTTCCGGCAAACGGAGGAAGGAAAACATCCTGGAATTCGCTGATACGGCAAGGTTGAGCAAAGAGTTGGCAACCATAGATACTGCTGTCCCTCTGCCGTATGACTTTAAAGCCTTTACTCTGTCGGAACCGGATATGGAAAAGATTGAGAAGATATTCAAAGAATTGGAATTCAATCAATTACTCAAGGAATTTTCTTCAACAGAGGCACTTCCCACTGAAGAGTACCATGTAATCTTTACGAAAGACGATTTTAAAGGATTACTCAATGGATTAAGAGAGTCTCGTAAGTTTGCATTCGATACAGAGACTACGGCAAAGGATCCTATGCTGGCCGAGTTGGTTGGTCTGTCCTTCTCTTATAGGCCCAATGAGGCTTTCTATATCCCACTTTCCCACAACTATCTGGGCGCTCCAGTACAATTGGGCATGGGCTATGTATTAAAGGCCCTCAAGCCGATCTTTGAAGATGAAACAATCCAGAAGATCGGACAGAACATAAAGTATGATTATCTGGTGCTTCAACATTATGATATTTCCCTTTCAGGGATACTGTTTGACACAATGGTAGCGTCTTACCTTTTAAATCCATCAAAGCACAACCATAACCTTGAAGATATTGCCAGGGAGTATCTCAACCATCAGATGATATCATACAAGGACGTGGCAGGAACAGGGAAGAATGCACTCAGATTCGACCAGGTGGATATTGAAAAGGCCTCGGTCTATGCGTGTGAAGACGCTGACGTCACATTTCTTTTATACAACCTGCTCTTACCCAAGCTGGAAAAAGAGGGCTTCAAGGATCTCTATTATCATATTGAGATGCCTTTGATCGAAGTCCTGGCAAATATGGAGAAAAGCGGTGTAAATATAGATGTAAACGCCTTGAAGACCATGTCATGTGAGATGGAGGGCAAACTGAACTTTCTGGTGGAAGAGATATATGCAATGGCAGGGGAGAAATTTAATATCAATTCTCCGAAACAATTGGGGAACATCCTCTTTTTGAAGTTGAAGCTGCCAAGCGCCAAACGGACCAAGACGGGGTATTCTACGGATGTAAATGTTCTAAACAGACTGGCCCTCGAATATGAACTGCCTGCAAAGATACTTCAATACAGGAGTCTGACAAAGTTAAAGTCTACCTACCTGGATGCACTGACCAAGATAGTCCATCCGGAGACGAAAAGGATTCATACCTCATATAATCAGACCGTTACTGCCACAGGGAGATTGAGCAGTAGTGATCCGAACCTCCAAAATATCCCTATAAAAACCCAGGAAGGCAGGCGAATCCGCAAGGCCTTTATCACTGAACACGGACGTTCATTAGTATCTGCCGATTACTCTCAGGTAGAACTTCGGCTCTTGGCACATATTTCGAAGGATGATTTACTTGTGGATTCATTCAATCACAACCGTGATATCCACACAGAAACCGCTGCAAAGATATTCGACGTCTGTCCATCCATGGTTACTTCGGAAATGCGAAGGCAGGCAAAGGTCGTTAACTTCGGGATAATATACGGTATGAGGTCCTTTGGGTTGGCCAAGGAGTTGGGGATAAGCGTGCAGATGGCTCAGGATTACATAGACAACTATTTTCAAAGGCACCAGGGGGTTAAAGGGTATACTGAAGAGATATTGATTCAAGCGAAAGAGAATGGATATGTAGCCACCCTTTTGAATCGTCGTCGCTACCTCCCAGAGATCAATAGTAAGAACCATACGGTGCGGCAATTTGCCGAACGGACTGCGATAAACACCCCCATCCAGGGCAGTGCTGCGGACTTGATAAAGGCAGCCATGATAAATATCTTTAAAAGGCTGAGAGATATGGATTTCTGTGCCATCATGATTATGCAGGTCCACGACGAACTGGTCTTTGAGGTGCCGGATAATGAAGTGGACGAGGTGGTCAAAATGGTAAGGGAGGAGATGGAGGGGGTAATGAAGCTCCTCGTGCCTTTAAGGGTCGATATCGGGGTGGGGAAAGACTGGGATGAGGCGCATTCATAAAGAGGAGGAGTGTAACAGTTTATCTTTTTGAAAAGAGTCGCTTCACCGGCGATTAGGTTTTAATCCATGTAAAACTCGCATTTTCCCCTTTCTCTCGCTTAATGCTCACTAAGACACTCAGGCGCATTAAAATTTAATCACCGGTGAAGCTCTATGATAGCTTTCAATTTCATAGCACAAAAATGATATAGAGAAGCAGATAATACGAAAAGGAGGAGATTACGATGATATTACCTTTAGAAGATATAAGGATATTAGATCTTTCAAGGCTTTTGCCTGGTCCATATTGCTCTATGCTCCTTGCAGATTTAGGGGCCGAGGTGATTAAATTCGAACAGCCCGGTAAAGGGGATTATGTGCGGGATATGATCCCGGAGATCTTCATGAGTGTGAATCGAAATAAGAAGAGCGCTACTTTGAGTTTAAAAACCGATAGGGGCAAAGAGGTATTCTATCGTATGGTAGAAAGATCGGACGTTGTCTTGGAGGGGTTCAGTCCTGGCGTCACAAAAAGGTTGGGTGTTGATTATGAAAAGGTAAGCAGCATAAATCCCATGATCGTTTATTGTTCCATATCAGGTTTTGGACAGGACGGGCCCTACAGAGACATACCCGGCCACGATATAAACTATTTGGGAGTCTCAGGCGTATTGAGCATACCGGGTCAGGTAGGACACCCCCCTGCAAAACCCGGGATACCTGTCGGCGATCTCAGTTCAAGTATGTTTGCAGCCCTTTCCATCCTTGCTGCTTTGAGGGTGCGCGAGAAAATCGGAAGTGGCCAGTATATCGATGTTTCAATGACAGATGGGCTTGTCTCATGGATGAGTGTTCGCGCTGGGGGGTATCTTACCACAGGAGATGTCCCGAAGGTTACACAAATGGGGCACCTTGCGCCTACCAATGATACCTTTGAGACCAAAGACGGGAAGAAGGTTACGCTCGGTGCACTGGAGGAGCATTTCTGGGAAGGCATGTGTAGAGTTTTGGGATTGGAAGAGCTTCTCGATGATCCCCGATACGATACACACAGAAAGAGAGTAGAAAACGGCCATGAAATCTCTGAAAAACTGAAGGCTGCCTTCTCGACAAAAACCAGAGCCCAGTGGATTGAGGAGATGAATAAGGCACGTATCCCCTGCGGACCTGTATTTACAATGGAAGAGGTATTCTCTGATTCCCATATCTTACATAGAGAGCTTTTAAAGGAGATAGACGATCCGAAGTTGGGCAGGATAAAGCAGGTACCGTTCCCGGTTAAATTTTCAAAGACCCCTGCTCAGGTGAAAAGCCCCCCTCCTGAAATGGGACAGCATACAGATGAGGTGTTTCTCTCATTTGGGTACAGCAAAGAGGAGATTGAGCAGATGAGAAAAGAAAACGTGATTTAAAAGAATAGTAAAAGTTTAGTTTTTTTAAAGAGTTGCTTCAACGGCAATCAAATTTTAATCCGTGTAAAACTCGCATTTTCCCCTTTCTCTTTTTTAACGCTCACTAAGACGCTCAGACAACACACGCATTAAAATTTGATTGCCGTTGAAGCTTGCTGATAATTTTCTATGTCATAGCACTAAAATGATACGAAAGAATACAGTGGAGGTATGGGATGATCTTTGAATTGACAGAAGAACAAAAAGCAGTAAAGGAAATGGTAAAGAGTTTTGCTGAGAAAGAACTGGCCCCATATATCGATCAATGGGAAGAGGAAGAGGTCTTCCCAAAGGAGGCCTTTAAAAAGATAGCAAAACTCGGTCTCTTTGGAATGACATGCCCTGAAAAGTACGGTGGTACGGATATGGGTTTTTTGACCTCTGCCATAATATATGAGGAACTGGGAAAGGTATATCGGGCAATGAGTTATGTATCGATTAACAACCTGGTCTGCTTTCTCATATACAAAAACGGGAATGAAGAACAAAGAAGAAGATGGGTTGTTCCCCTGGCAAAGGGAGATCTGTTTGGGGGGTTTGTCTTAACAGAACCGAATGCGGGTTCTGACGCAGCATCCATTCGAACCTCTGCAGATAAAAGGGGTGATGAGTATATCCTCAACGGCACTAAGATATTCATAAGTGCAGGCGGTGAGGCCGAAGTTTATACAGTAGTAGCAAAGACCGACAAAGAAAAGGGGGCAGCTGGAGCGAGTATTTTCGTAGTCGAAAAAGGAACACCTGGTTTTTCATTTGGAAAGATAGAAAAGAAGATGGGGATGTGCTCTTATCCGACAAGGGAATTGATCTTTGATGATTGTAAAGTACCTAAAGACCACCTCCTGGGTGAAGAAGGGAAGGGTTTTAAGATGATAATGGAGGCCCTCGATGGAGGAAGGATAAACATAGGGGCCATATCCGTAGGCCTTGCCCATGCGTCTTTAAATAAAGCGCTGAACTACTCTAAGGAGAGAGTTCAATTCGGCAAGCACATCTCTGAATTTCAGGGCATCCAGTTTATGCTTGCAGATATGGCTACGGATATCGAAGCTGCAAGGCTTTTGGTCTACAAGGCTGCATATATGAAAGACCACGGACAAAAGGTCACGAAAGAGGCTGCCATGGCAAAGAAGTTTGCTACTGATGTAGCCATGAGGGTTACAACTGATGCCGTGCAGATACTGGGTGGATATGGATATATGAAGGATTATACAGTGGAAAGGTACATGCGGGAAGCGAAAGTAGGCCAGATCGTAGAAGGAACAAACCAGATCCAACGGGTTGTTATTGCAAGAGAATTGCTCAAATAATTTGAGAGTAACCTTTTTTCTTTGTCATTGCCGGTAGCTAATTTCTTGTTGCTTCTTATGAACTACCCTTTTGCATCACATAACTGTAACAATTGGCCTATCTTTCTATCATCTTTCATGGGGTTTGAGCGGGTTCTTGCGTAGAGCAAGCAACAAGAAACAAGCTAGCGGCTTTATACACGACGGCGATTTATAATGTGTTCGATGAAAAAAGTTATACTCAAATAGTTTGAAACTGAATACATAAGGTTTTCTATGAAAGTATTACTCCATATCTGTTGTGCGAATTGTGCGATCTATCCTGTTCAAAGGCTTCAAAATCAAGAGATGGAGGTATATGGTTTTTTTTACAATCCCAATATTCATCCCTATCAGGAATATAAAAAGAGGCTTGAAACTGTAAAAGAATACTCGAAAAAAACGGATTTAAAGATGATCTCCCAGGATGAATACAAACTGGAAGAGTTTTTACGAAATGTTGTCTTTCGAGAGAGTGAACGTTGTCTCTATTGTTATTATACCCGCCTGAAATCCACAGCGAAAGTCGCAAGAAAGGGGAAATTTGACTTTTTCTCTACTACCTTGTTGTACAGTAAATATCAAAAGCATGAAAGCATAAAAAGCATAGGGGAGAGCTTGGCTAAAGAATATGGAGTTAAATTCTATTATGAGGACTTTCGCAATGGATGGAAAGTGGGGATAGACATATCAAAGGATTTAAAATTGTACCGCCAGCAGTACTGCGGCTGTATATACAGCGAGAAGGAGAGGTATTTTAAAGAGGAGATATAAAATGGAAGGCATAGGGAAACTATTGGTAATCGCAGGATTAATCATAGCCTTTTTCGGAATTGCCATAATCCTTGGACCCAAATTACCATTCCTTGGCAGACTTCCAGGGGATATCTATTTTAAAAAGGAAAATTTTAGCCTCTACTTTCCTATCACAACATCTCTATTGATCAGCCTTCTTTTGAGCTTCATCTTATATTTATTCAAGAGATAGTTATATAAAAAATAAAGACTAGGCAGGCTGTTTTCACAGGTTTTTTATAAGAGGAGCCCAATACTGTCGGGTTAAGAAGCAATAAAAATAGGTTTGAACCTCACAGTTTGTTATAATGAGTTTGCTCATAACACATTATTATCAAAAGGAGATTCAAGCTATGGCCCATTGTAACACACTATTTCATTCTATGCTTAAGTTTATTCCGAGACATCAATTTCAAGCTCTTGAAACCCACCACAGCACAGGGCGCAAAGCTCGAAGATTGTCTCGATGGAACC
>JAXHVA010000117.1:0-11974 GCA_034189035.1 Thermodesulfobacteriota bacterium | reverse complement strand
GGGGATGATTTGGGCAAGTCGGACCCAGCGGTTCTCGGATGAAAGCTTTCCGGAGAACGGTAATGTGAAGTTTTCAAATTCAAGTTGCTTTTCTGAGCGTCTGTACATGATTTTTTCGCCGGTTCGTGCAAGGGTTTTTGAAGAAACATGCAAAATTGCTTACACTTTCGGCCAACCTTATTAACACATATAAATAAATATATCAACACATTAACGCTTATTCAGCAGCCTTAAGTACCTGTTGAGAATTATTAAAAAAAAAACGGATAACCGATAGCGCCAAGAACCTTGGAGGATACATCAAGCCCAAAACTAGGGATACTGAGCAGATAACTGTATTCAGGAAACTGAAGAGAAATCTCCTTCATCTTTGCTTCAGTGTCTCGGATGGCTTTCTGTATATACATCAATCCGTCCACAATCATCTATGTCTCCCCCAGTGGTCGTGCTAAAAAAAGCTCTATGATTATCCTTCGCTATATCAATACCAATAATGAGATACTCCTTGGATCCATGAGTCTCTTTCTTTAATTGACGAAACTCTTGTAGTCTGGTATCCTCTCCTTTATTCATAGAAACCTCCTGTTTAAAGATTATTGAAGTATCTTTTCATTTTTATCTTAACAGGAGGTTTCTTTTTTGGTAGTCTGATAAATAAAATTTTAGGTTACTTTTGGAAGTGTAACCCGAGATGATGTAATATATAACGACCGTAAATAACTAAATAACTTAAGTTGAAGGATATTTTCTGAGTATGTTGTGAGAATGCTTAGGATAACCCAATTAGATACACTAGCCCTCTTACAAAATGATTATGTTTATGACAGGGGTATTGAAAGAGCTGCGAATTCCTTCATATGGAAAAGGATTACATAATTGGAAAAGGGAGACAAAATGAGCGGGTCATGGCCAGGGATTTAGTCTGCTATTGGGGTGTTGTTGAATTGGGAATGTCTAAGGTAAATATGGCAAGGAGATTTGACATAACGTCAGCCGCTGTGAGTTATTCAGTTCAGCGGGGAGAAAAAATGACAAAAAAAGAGGGTTACTAACTGAAGGCTCTGCTTATTTAAATTATTGCTTCATAAAAAATAATTGCTTTTTAAGCGAAAAGCTGTAGAGTCCGAATCGTTCGTTAGAAAAGAAATTTTTAATCAGATCGGATAGAATTTAAGGTCGTCGCTCTCCGTCGCTCAAAAAACAGGATGTCATTTAGAGACTCTATCTCTCAGTTTCAAGGGATTCAATTCAAGCTTGCCGATATGGTGACCTCCATAGAAGCTGCTACAGAGGTCTTATAAATCAACCCGTCTCATAGACCAAGGTATTGATGATGTAAACTTATACGCTTCTATGACAAAATAGTTTGCCTCTGAAACCGCTATAAAGGTTACAACCAACGCTGTCCAGGTTCTCGGCGGTTATGGGTACATAAGAGGCCACCCGGTTGAACGTATGATGAGGGATGTTAAATGTACACAAATCATTGAATGAACAAGCGAGATACAAAAAGTGATAAGCGGCAGAAGGATATTAAGCAGTACCTAAAACATGATACCTGAATAACGGGTATCCTTCATTACTTATAGAAACAAAAAGCCGTCTTTGATAATGGCCACTGAGATTTGCTATCCAATTCATATCACAATATAAAGAGGAGATTGAAATGACACAGGCATTGGATGGAATACGAATTTTGGACTTAACTCGTTTGGGACCAGGCCCCTTTGCCAGCATGATATTGGCTGATATGGGAGCGGAAGTGATCAAGATAGAAGAACCGGAGCCTCGTGGAGGGTTAGGGAGCGATATCCTGACCCCTCCTACGGGAACTGAAGCTGAGTTGGAGAAAGCATCTGCATTTAACTGTCTGGGGCGAAACAAGAAAAGTTGCGCTTTGAATCTGAATTTTTCTGAAGCCAAAGAAATATTTTATAAGCTTGTGACCACTGCTGATGTGGTTTTTGAAGGATATAGACCTGGAGTTGTTAAACGTCTGGGAGTTGATTACGAAACCGTATCTCATATAAACCCTCAGATCATTTTCTGCAGTATTTCAGGTTTTGGGCAAGACGGACCATATTCTCGGTTGCCAGGCCATGACCCTAACTATGCAGCTATAGCTGGTCTCATAGGGCTCAACCGGGATAGAAATGGGAAACCCATGCCCATCGGTATCCCAGTGGCTGATATGAGTGTGGCTCTCCATGCAGTTATCGGTATATTATGTGGTATTATGGCTCGTGAAAAGACAAAACGGGGGCAATATGTGGATATCTCATTTACGGATAGTGCTCTTGATTTTGTCTGTTTCCCACTGAGTCAGTTCCTCGGAACCGGTATCAGCAACTTGAAGATAGCTCCCCCTACGGTTCTGAACATCTTTGAAACAAAGGATGGCAAGTTTATAGCTACAGGAGCGATCGAGACATACTTTTGGGAACGCTTCTGCCGTGCTATTGGTCGTGAGGATATTATCCCACATCAATTTGCCGAGGGGGAAAAACTTGACGAGGTCCTCACCATTATCAAAGAGACAATCCTTACCAAAACCAGAGATGAGTGGTTTGAAATTATGAAAGAAGCGGATACCTGTATCACCCCTGTACTTGAGGTTGACGAAGTCCCCAATGACCCTCAATTACTCCACCGAAATATGATTATGGAAGTGGAGCATACTACTGTAGGGAAGGCAAAACAGTTGGGCATGTCTATCAAATTATCTGACACACCTGCAAGGTTTAGAAACTTCGCCCCTCTTCTGGGAGAACATACCAGTGAGATTCTTAAAGAATTGGAGTACACAGAGGATCAGGTGAAAGAGTTGCACGATCAAGGGGCAATAAAGGTAAAGTAATTGTGACGAATATGAATTCCATGTGTGATAGAACTACGCAGTTCTGCTTAGCTAATCCAATATTTGTACTCTGACTATCTGAAAAAAGTGATTACGAATTATAGATGAATAAGGAAAAACGTCAAGGCATTTAGAGAATATCCATTTATTCATTCAAAAGCCGTTCAAGCGATCCCTTCAGACTGATCATACCCTCTCGTATTTCGAACCGCGTGGGTGCAGGTTCCCTTAGCCAGGAAAGAAGCGGCCTCTTTTCTGGAATCCTCTTTGCCTCTATGAGCTTCCAAAGGACTATTCTGCGCTGTCCAGCGTACAAGCGGATCGACGGAATAACCGGAAAAAAGCGGGATGTTCGAACTTCGCTGATCTCATTCCTTCGGAAGAACAACATACCCGTTGGCTTTCTTATGGTTACACCATCAGGTGTTACAGCCATATGATAGCCCTCCTTGCTCCTTCTTGCCATAAGAAAGACGAGTCCAATCCACGATGGAATCAGAAGAAAGATCACAGTGCCTATTGTTTTGAGCATCGTTTGTATAAAGAAAACAGTCACTTCTATGACAAACTTTACTGTAGTGGGGGCAAGGAATGAAGCCTCTTTGAAAGAATCGATGAATCCAGGTATAAACAGTATTGTCCCTCCTGTAAAAACTACCAATTGAACACCCGCGATCAAGAATACTCCGAGTATTGAAAACCTTCGGCGTGAAAAGAAGTAAACTCCTCCTTCCAGTGGTTCCTTCCATCTGGGGCCGCGAAACGCTGAAACCAGGGAGGACCCCAGGCCTTCAAACAAGGAATACATAATAGGAACGACTACTAGGGTCAATACAGTAGCAAAACCTATTCCGAAAATCATTACAACCCCAAGCCCTTCCCAAAGCTGATCTGTAATCGTCAGGGTCAGAATTCCACCTATGGTTGAAAGGGTAGTTGACATAATCGGTCTAAGCCTCTGTTGGCCTGCCATAACTACTGCGTCGAAGATGTCAAGTCCGGTTTCCCGCTTGCGGTTAATGCAATCTACCAGTACAATGGAGTCATTGACGACAATTCCGCTTAACCCAACCAGCCCAATAAAACTCATTATCGTAAAATCGTTTCCTGTGACAAAAAGACCCACCATAGCACCCACAATAGAAAGGGGAAGCGATGTCAATATGGCAAATGGCTGGGCCACCGAATTAAACTGCGACACAAGTAATGTTAATATAAGAAAGAACGCCACAAGATACGCCAGCTTCAGACTGGCAAATGACTCTTCTGTCTCCTCGTACTCGCCCGAATAATCGAACTCATACCCATCAGGAAGTCTCATATTGTCAAGCTCTTCCTTGAGTTCCCTGGTCAGCTCTACTGCGGATCTCCCCTGGTTGTTCGCAGATATCCATGCAACACGCCGCCCGTCAATATGTCTGACGCTGTTCAACCCTTTAGCCAGGCTAAATCTGGCAAATGTGGATAGGGGAACCAGTTCGCCTGAATCCGAACGAACCTTTACATTGTCCAGCATCCTCGGACTCGTCCGCGATTCCGGAGAGTACCGCACCTTGAGATCGTACTTCTTCGATACATCCAGTTCATCCCTGAATTCATGGATATCAAGCCCTGCTGTAGCGCCTCTCAGACTCATGGCAAGCGATTTCAGTGGTATCCCCATTGACGCTGCCCTGAAGCGGTCTATTTCTACACGAAGTTCGGGTGGAGCATCAGAGAAATCATCCATTATGTCCACTATACCTATTATGCCTTCCATGACTTCCCTTACACGGGCAATACTACTCCGCAAGACTTCTATATCAGGGCCTATGATCTTTACCATTACCGGAGCTGCTATGGGCGGACCCCATTGGATTGGGCGATATCTGATGTCCGCTCCTGGAATTGCATCGAGGTAGGGCTTTATGCGGGCTTGTATCTCCTTGTGAGAGCTGCGTGCATACTCTTTTCCGTCTTTCAACTCCACTGTTATCTCAGCAAAATTGCTTTCCGTTCCTGAACCGAAAGAAAACTCATAGGCACTTTGCCCCCTTTGGCCCACTGTGGAAACCACCTGAACGACTTCCGGAACATTTTTCCTTATGATATCTTCTACTTCTCTCGCTATAGAATCCGTTATTCCGATTTCTGTTCCTCGAGGTGTCTCTATAACAATATAAATATAGTCAAAATCCGCATCGGGAAACATGTCGACCTTTACAAACCGATACCTGAGAAGTCCAAAAACGAAGAGAAGACTCATGATTATCAGGCAAATCACAGCAATACGGTGGTTCAGGGCCCAGGAGACACCTCGTACATATATCTCTTTGGGTCGCTTGAGATCCTCTTCCGGTCTCACGACCCTTCCCTCCTTCCTTGTCTGTTTCATAATCATACTCAAGACAAGGGGAATTGCAACAAGGGCTATAACCAGTGATGCTGAAAGGGCTATGGTAACTGTCTTTGGGAGCAATCCCATGTATTGACCTGTAACGCCGGTCATGAGCAGCATAGGCAGAAATGCAGCCATGGTCGTCAACGTGGCTGAGATGACAGGCATTGCGATTTCGGCAGATCCTTCTATTACAGCTGAGAGTCTATCCTTACCCAATTGATAGTGGTGATAGACATTTTCAACCACAATAATAGCATTGTCGACCAGAAGGCCTATACACAAGACCAGGGAAAATCGGACCATATCATTGTTGGACATGCCAAAGACCTTCAGGAAGACAAATGTCAAAAGGAGAGAGAGGGGTATTGAAAGGGCTGTTATTACAGAGTTCCTCAAACCCATGGCAAAGTAGAGCACAAGGATAACGATAATAAGACCGAACACGGCAGAATTGTTCATCTGGTCGAAACTCTGCTTGATGTATTTAGCCCTGTCTGCTGTTATGGACGTGTGAACGCCTGCAGGAAAAAATTTCTCCATCTCCTTCAGTCTCTCACGTACCTTGGCGGAGGTCTCCAGTATATTAGCCCCTGTCCTTTTCTTTACAGCAATGGATACTGATGCAACACCATTTACACGAGAAAAGGTAATATCTTCTGAATGGCCGTCTTTTACTGTTCCAACATCGTCCAGAAATACGACACGATCCCCCTGCCTGATCAGTGGAACCTTGAGATAATCTCTCAGATTCTTTACTTCGGTCAGTGTTCGTAAAAGGAGTCTGCGGCCTTCCACATTGATCTGTCCGCCTGGGATATTTACATCTGACCGCTTTACAGCATTAAAGACGTCGAGTATGGTAAGACCATACTGACTCAGTCTTTCAGGATCAAGGTATATTTGGATCTCTCGGATAAGGCCTCCTGCAACATCTGTAGCCAGCACCTCTGACATGAGTTCGATCCTCTCAGCAACATCTTCCGCGAGCCTTCTGAGCTTTACTGGATCAATATCGCCCATTACCGATGCGATCATTATGGGGATATCCGAAAAAGTCACCTCATTCACTTCGGGGTCTTCTGCATCATCAGGAAGGTCTTTTCTTGCCTCAGTCACCTTTTCTCTGACCTTCTGGAGAGAACGTTCCAGATCGGCTTCGGCTTTAAAGTAGATCACAACGACCGATACACCCTCTGCAGACGTTGAACGTATTTCATCAACATCTTTTAAGTCTTCAAAGGCATCTTCGAGGGGGGTTGTCACGAGGTTTTCTATTTCAGCGGGTGATGCGCCTGCATAAAGAGTTACAACAATTGCAACAGGAGCCGATATTTCAGGCTCACCCTCCTTGGGAAGAGTGGAATAGGCGTACATCCCTACTATTATAGGCAATATGATTACAAGGAGCATAAAGATCGGGCTACGTCTTATGATAAAGCGAAAGAAATCCATCTCTTGTTTCCTCTTTCTATTTTGAAAGGATCACCTTGTCTCCGGGTTCCAGATACTGGCATCCGCTCACAACCAGGTTATCACCGACAGAAAGCCCTTCGAGTATCCTCACAGAAGATCCTTTGGTCTGTCCAAGTTTGACTTCCCTTGGTATGGCTGTTCTGTCGTCGAGTATTACGAATACTTCTTTTTTGGTCTCTCTGTATAGAATACTGCTTTGGGGAATCATCACTGCGCTCTTGATAACCTCTATGGTAAGAAATACACGCGCTGTAAGTCCAGCTTTAAGGTTCATATCCGGATTCTCCACTCGTATGTCAACATCGAAGGTGTTTGTTCGCGAGTCAGCCTTTACACCGACTCTATCAACATGACCGTTAAAGGCTATTTCAGGAAATGCCTCCACCTTTACTAAAACAGGATCATCTCGATCCAGATGTATATAATCGCGTTCATTCAAGTGGATTCGCACCTTCATGGTCTTCATGTCCGCAATGCTTATCACAGGCTCTCCAGGACCAACATTCTGACCGAGTTCCACCATGCGAAGAGTAACAAGACCTTCAAATGGTGATTTGATCTCGGTCTTACTGAGACGCCTTTCTGATATACTGACCACTGCTTCCATCTGAGACACCACTGCCTTGGCCAACTTGTATTCGGCTTCGGATCTGTCATATGATTCCGCTGCGATTACTTCGAGTGACAAAAGATTCATGGCCCTGCGAAACGTCTTCTCAGCCGCATCAAGACGTGCCCTAGCAGCAGAAAGATTTGCCTTCGCTTCCTTTAGGGTCAACAGATAATCCGTACGTTTCAGGTTCACAAGAATCTGATTTTTCACTACTCTATCTCCGACGTCTGCTTCGTATCCATTTACTATCCCGGGCACTTCAGCAGACAGGTTCACTTCACGGTTTGGCCTCAGTCGTCCCACAGACTCAACAATTACAGAGAGATCACGGGTCTCGATCCTTTCAACCCGAACCGGAATAGGCCCCTTGTTTACAACCTCATTTTTTTCAGTAGGTTTGCAGGCCGTCAACAGGGGTATTCCTACACAAAGTACCGCAACAATTAGTTCTCTTTTCATTGTTTGAATTTCTTCCTTTTGATATTGATTGAGCTTACAAAAACTTGTGTTATCGGCTACTGATTGTGAAACTTAACTTTCTCAATAGAAACAGGCTCTCTTCCTAGCTTGTGTAACCTGCTGAATAAATCTTCTGTCTTGATGATGATCGGTCTAAAGAGCGCCTATTTACTTTGCTCGTCTCTCGACAGGAACTATCTAGACAAAAGAGATGATGAAAGACTGTTCGAAAGTAAAAAAAGAGTACCTATTTGGCTTTTAAAAAGAGTCGCTTCAATGGTCTTACATAGAGCCCATGGGGCTTCTCACACAAAGCTTATTTCTCTTTGTAACATGGGCGTAAATCATCGTTGTGTACACATTGGAATGCCCTAAAATCCTGTACTGTCTGGATATCATATCCATCCTCCAACAAGTGGGTTTTAAAACTGTGTCGTTATGAATATACAATAGCATTTTTTTGTATGCCCGCTCATATAACAGCTTTTTGAAACGCCCTTTGTAAAATGGATGGATATGGTGACGTCTGATCTTCTGACTTATTGGATCAATGGATAGGGATTTGGAAGGAAAAGCCCAGAACCAGCTCCATTCTCTTTCTGCATTAGCATATTTCCTCTCAATTGATTCAGGCAGCCATACACCTCCTCAACCTTTTTGTCTGTCTTCTTCACACAGGTCGTAAGCATCCTCAAGGTGGGCTCTGATATCTTCTTTCAAGTTCTCAGGAAGGAGAGTCTGTCTATCTTTGACCGCCTTAGCAACTCGTATGGACAGATAACTCCTCTCAAAATCAATATTCTCCACCCGAAATAAGATGCATTTCTGAAGTCTCAACCCACCGCATCCTGTGCCTTTTTTACTTGCCACTCTTCATGGTCTTTCCCCAGATAACGCATTAAAGAATGCAATGCAGTTTCTTCAAACCCATTAACACGGTTCTCCTCGTAATATTCAACGTATATAGTTACCCAGTGTTGGTAATAGGGTATCTTTTTATCCGGCATCCTGTGCCTTGTTCTCAATAACCGTTTAAATTCCATAAAAATATAACAATAATTATGGATTTTCAACCATTATTTTCGAACGCTTTCTTCTATTTACTTATTGAATCGAGTATTTTAGTTGTTTATTATTGATTTCATAGTGTCGATTTAAGGTATAATGTTGGGATTTGACAGGGGATGATGGAGAGACATCCTATCCTCTCCCTTTCTTTTATTCTCTACTGACTTTTCTTTTTACTTATCCTCTTCATCTCTATGATTAATAGGAAAAAAATAGCACAGATGTGTATTGGATTACATTCAATATGTTGGAAACTCCAATTATCACTTTTTGAAAATTGGCCCGAAAATTGCTCGAATAAGAATATAAATGGGACGTCTATTACATAATGGTATTTGAGAAGTAACTATAGAAAAATAGTAGAATATTTGGTATAAGAGGTCATACTTGCATTTACCCTCGTCCCCTATATGCTCCAGCATATCGAACTGCTCTCTTATTTAACTTGACATGGAGGATATTCTCGGAGTAAGCGATTATCAGGGCCAGGGGTTTTATTCTGCCATTGGCTATGGTTGAATTGGGAATATCTATTAATAGATATGGCGAGGAGATTTGACATAACGCCAGCCACTGTGAATTAATCAGTCAAAAGTGGGGGAAAAATGGCAAGAAAACATGGATAGCATCAGGGAATTTGAGTTATTTAAATATCTGCCAGTCCACCTGGTGAACCTTATAAACCGCTTCAACCTGACTTTTCATGAGGGAATAAAGGGATTCCGAGAAGAGAGTGGTACGGTCCTTACCGCCGTTAGCAGCTTGCTGCATAGATAAGCTTGCGTTCAAAATCAAGATCGCGGACGCGCAATCGGATACATTCCATTAACCGCAGGCCGCTGCCATAAAGAAGTTTTGCCATGAGGAGATGGAGGCCCTGCATATGAGACAGGACACTGGCAAACTCATCTTGCGACATGACGACCGGAGGACGCGGGTTCCTTTTGGCACGGACAGGATCAAGCTTTTCGTCAACAGGAATATCAGCACTCTTTTATAAAGGAAAACAATTGCATTGAATGCCTGACGCTGAGTGGAGGCTACGACTTTTTGTTGAATTGCCAAATGGGACAGGAAGGCTTCAATCTCATTCTTTCCCATATTACAGGGATGGGTCTTACCCCCATGGTACCGGATATAGCGCATGATCCAATCACAATAAGTTTGTTCTGTGCGATAGGCGTAATTGTGATACCGCAGGACCTGTCGAACCTGATCCATGAGCCGGAGTATAATATGTGGATAAATCAATAGGATTTTTTCCATATTTTACATATTAATCTAACAATAGATAGAATTTTTTCCATGATATCAAAGGCAATATATGGATAATTTTCCATCTATTCTAGATGTTAAGTGTATAGAGAATTATCATGGCTTTTAGTAAAAAAATAAAAATTGTCACTCTAACCTCTGCAGCACGACATTGTAGTGTCTGTCATCGTTACAAGGGAGTAAAGGTAGAAGTTTATCATATTCTGCCTGTTGCCAAAGGGGGAAAAGATGATGCAGAGAAAACCATTGCCCTTTGTTTCGACTGTCACGCTGATGCTGTTCATTACAACGACAAGCACCCAAGGGGGACTAAATTCTCCTCGGATGAATTGAGGCACGCAAGGGACATGTGGCATTTTGCTGTTAAAGCCAACAAAATTGCCCCATCTGCTGATGTAAACAATATCTATGCACGTTATTTACGTATGCAAAAGCTTTTCAGCCATTAAAGAAATATGTAAAGGTAATTTGGATAATTTTCCAGTTGAATCCCTTTTTTTATTTCAAAACGATGTCGGTAAATTCCAGAAGTATATTATAGACTCGTATCCTGATGATTATAGACATAGTCACATATGGGGTGAAGATTTTAAAACTCATGAAGAGTTTGCAAAAAAACATCCAGATGTGCGTATTCTTGATCGCACAAGCAATAATCTGTTCCCCCTATTTTGAAGCACATCGGCTACCAACTCACCAAGAATTACGTCAAAATGTAGAGAGTAAAGATTTTGTTTCAAGCCTTCTTCTTGATGCCGGAATATCTTCTGAACAAATTTCATCGGTTTTTGCTTATGATGAGGCTTGTGGAGACGCTGGTTTTCAAGAAATATATCGACTGCGTCCTCTTTGGACAGCATATCTTGCTATTAGCAATATCTCAAAGACCCATGTTTCATTCAAGTCCCTAATTTGTGAGTATGAAGGGAACACAGGTGTAAATTTTCGCTCTTTCTTAAAGAAAATTGACTCAAGCAATAAAGAGATCAACCTTCCCCGTTCACCCATTCCTCCTAAAGCAACAGTTGTTATTCCAGTTTCAACTCTATTAGGGCCTATAGACGGTGAGACTCCAGAATCATTTTGAGATGAAATGACGGATATCTCTACAGGTGAAGTCCAGACTATTGGCCATGGAGACGGATCAAATAGTATCAATAATACAGCAATTATTGGTCCTAGCCTCTGGCCTAAAGCCATTCAACTTCATAATTCGTCTAACCAAGAAATTAACCATCAAATTCATGAATTTGACTTATCAAACCTTTATATAATTAATCGCGGGAGTATGATTCCTGCCCCCATTTTTTCTTGGAGACATTGAACGGCAAAAAATATTGGGGGGAGCTTTTTGCAAAAGCCCCAAAGGAAGTCCAAGCAGCTAAAATTCAAATACTGGAGGGAGTCTGTGGTTGTATAGTTGCCGAACTTGAACATGAGCTGTCGCGTCTCATCACAGTTTCCGTAAATAAAATTACAATATACTCAGATATTATTCTCAAAAAAAATGAACAATTATTCTTTCCAGTGAAAGAGGGCGACCTTGTACATTTGGTTGGGTTTTATGCGCCTCTTCCAGCTTTAAAAGAATTATCCATAGACCCATGGAGAAAGAATGAAATTGTTTTGGAATATATGCAAAACTACACTTAACCAGACGCTGCACCAGACCGGAAGAGGCGCGGCGGCGCTAATCGCGGAAAATTCTGTGGCCGGCTGGTGAGCTTAACGTTCTCGGCGACGCTGCGCGTCGCCGAGAATCGCGGTGCTGACTTCGTCAAGTACCTTGTTCCGTCGCGCTCCGCGCGCCAGAACAAGGTACTTGACCGGACACCGTGAACCGAACAAT
>JAXHVA010000116.1:0-12078 GCA_034189035.1 Thermodesulfobacteriota bacterium | reverse complement strand
AAAAGGTCCATAACCACTACCGGATATGACCAACCTTCCAGGGTCAAGATGTATGTGATATCCGCCGTCCACACAGTGTTCGGTGTATCCACTTCAGACTGTCGATCCAGTAGGTTGGGGGCGACAGGATAGCTATGACGGCTGTCTATTGTAACTTTATAATGTTTCGTAATTTCACGCTCCATCTTCAAACGTTTATTTTCCTTGCGGCCGAACCTCATCTTCCAATTCACGTCTTGTGACACCGCCTTTGGCAATGTCCTCTTGCTCTGTACGAAATTCCCTGATCCAGCGGGAGATGTCAGATGGGTGGATGCCAAGACGCCTCCCAGCCTCTGAACTGCTGTATCCATTCTCCAGAACCAATTTGATGGCATCTTCTTTGAATTCATTTGTGAATTTTTTCGGATTGGTTTTTCGTTCTTAAGACACCTCGCTTTCTATGATTTTACTCTTAGCAAAGCGTCCGTCAACATTAAACCATTTCAGTTGAAGAAAACCTCTGCAAAGGATTACTACAACTAAACGAAAATCCAAAGAAGCTTCGCTCTATGACAAGCTTCCCGTATCTTTCTAATATTATATTTTAGAACGCAACTTAGTATTAATCATATCTGGTCTTATAAATCCCGGATTTGGGCAAACAAAGCATTGGATCATTGGTGTGAGCTTGCCCTTTTATTGAATAATCACCCATTAAACAGCTTTGTGAAAATGCTTGAACGACATCGTTATGGCATTCTGAACCATTGTGAATATCCCATCCATACCGCTAAACTGAAAGGGGATAATAACAAAATCAAAATTATCAAGCGTAAAGCCTATGACTTTCTTGTCTTAGGATACTTTACATTGAAAATTTATCAGGTTTTCTTCAACTAACCTGGAGAAGAACCTTATTTTTTATGTCAATAAAAAAATAACAGTTTATAATTACCAAACAAATTCATCCACTGGGTATTGATATCATTAGTAGTAGTATTTGTGGAAATGATGGATAACTCTAGAGGAGCTATCCATCATTTCCACAAATAAATAGAGGCAAGGACCTAGCAAAAAGGGATGGTATTTAAACGGAGAATAAAATCCATAGAGATTGTAGCTGGTGAGCGGGCTTGTTAGGGAGTCGGAGGCTCTGGAATCCGCTGCAATAGAGTTTCATGACAGAATCGAGTTTGAAAATTCCTTCAACATATCTTCTTTACACAGTTGCTCTCTCTTAAACAAATGCTTTACAGTAGTTCTAAGAAGGTTTTTCAGATACTTGATTTTTTGCAGAAATTGTTATCTCAGGGCAGTCATCAAGAAGACCATCACGAAGAGCGCAACGGTCTCGATGATTCCCAGCACCATGATATAATTCCCGAATCCTTTTTCTGTCTCTGCCAACGCATCCGAGGCCAGTGCGCCTGCTCTTCCCTGAATCCAGGATGACAGCCCCATTGCCAGACCTCCCATGAGACCGGAAAAAAATTTTGCACATGCAGAGACGGTTTCAGGGGCGGCGTTGATTGCATTCATAAGAATCATCCCGTATATGGTCTGAGAGAGGGGTGCGCCCACAAAGGCAATCAGGATAAATGGAGCGGCCTTGTTGTTTAAAAAACATTTCTTCCAAGCTCCCAAGGCTCCCATACCCGCGGCCCCTGTTCCAAATGCAGAACCCACAGCTGAAAGACACAGGGCAAGTGCAAAACCAGTATCTCCTAAATTTTCCATGAAATCGTCTCCTTAATTATGTTATGGAAAAATCTCATTTACTCCTTCATCACTTTAAACGGACGAAAAGGAATCCCCGACCATTCAATATGCAGATGTCGTGAAAATTCCAGGAGGTTCAACCTGATGCCGTGGATGAGAACCGCCATTGCAGCCAGTATGATATTGACCGTATGGCCGAATATTAATATGAAGACGGCAATCATGACAGACACCGCACCTTCAGACCCTGCATCGGCGGCCATGTTGTTGAAAGCTACAGCTACCTCTTTTGTGGCTAATCCTACTGCGAAGAGTCGTATATATGAGACCAGGTCGGAAAGGCTTCCGATTCCAGTGAGAGCATTGATGGGGATATCGGTCAGACCTTTCACGAATCCTCTGATGAGACCGTCTCTCCCTTGTGATCCGAAAAGAACCACCAAACTCATCCCTGCAATAGTCAGAGAGAGTCCAAGTGGATTCATCTCTTCACTGAGAACAAGAAATCGTGCAATCCAGTAGATCCCCCACACCAGGGCCATCCAACCCAGCTCTGAAAGAAACGACAGAGAAGGGTAGTTCCTTAAGGCGGCCCACGCATGGGCTATGGACAGTTGCACGGCCCCTACAATGAAACAAAGGTGTATAACGGTTCTTTCAGACTCCCTTGCAAAAGTGTAGAGAGGAGTGATAATCATATCTTTGATGACAGGGAATCCGCTTATCTGTTCCACGCCGAACCACATGCCCGTTACGGCCCCCCAGAACACGGTCATTCCGGAGAGGATAAAAAGGAGGCGGAACATATCTCGCGAAATATTTTTGAGAAACCTCTTTATCAGGAAAGTCAAAGCAAGGAAACACATGCCGTACCCCGCATCTCCGATGAGGATGGCAAAGAAGATGCTGAAGAAAACCAGGAAGAGTGCATTGGTGTCGTATTCTCTGTAACCGGGGACGACTCCAAGGAAATCCATGACCGGCTTGAATAATCGAGCCCATTTGGAATACCGGATGAGCGTGGGGACTCTCTCTTCATCCGATGGTTGTTCCACCAGGAGTCCCCATCCGGCTTCATCGGCCTTTTTACGAAGCCTTTCGATCTCGGGTTCGGGGCAAAAACCCACAAGGTATGAGATGTTCCCTTCAGCCCCCATGCCTGCCTTTGTCTCTTCAAATTCAATGACTTCATTCAAATGGTTGAGGGTTTCTTTTATGAGTCGGGCATTTGAAATGAGATGAGAAATCTTCCCTCTTACATGATCAATTCGTTTTTGATTTTCTTTGATCTTCGATTCCATCTTTTTCAGACTGTGATCGGGGATGGGGACCTCCTGAAAGGGAATGTCAACCGTATCTTTTGTCTTATAAATAATCGCCGTAAAAAGGGTTTCTCCTCTCTTTGATATAATGTGGAATGAAAGGTCTTCAGGGAGGAGAGTAAAGTTCTCCCGACGGCATTGAAAGAATCGAACGGTAACCCCCTTCTTCCTCAGTGCCTGAATATCTTTTGGTTCAAATTCACCCCACAAGAAAGCGTTGTCGTATTCAGACTTCAGTTGTCTGTTTTCATCTTCCAGTCGTTTCAACTCTTCCGTGAAGCCAAGTAACTTTTCGGCAACTTCAATGACTGTATCATCTGATCCGGATTGAATATTCTTCATTTCCATAAAAGCGGTCTCAGGAACCAAAGAAAGAGCACGTTCCAAAATGCGTTTCTGTTCTCTCAGATCTTCGAGTTTCTCGCTTTCAAGAGGTCGAACCGGGTTGATATGAAGGACCCCTAATTCTCGAAGATCATCAAGAACCTGGTTCACCCAGGCAGACTTAGCCACGATTGTCACCTTATTCATCTTCACTATCATTGATGAGTTCCTTCAATCTTCTTCTTTGCTGTTATGGCCCACCCCACTTCCGCTATCCGTTGATCCCCGAGATAGATAACAATTTTGCGTATGGCCTCTCTCGTCTCAGGAATCTTTACCTTTTCAAAGAGATTCACCCTCTGGGACGTCACCCTGAGTTCCTTTTGCAGACACCGCTTCTGAAAAGTAAGGACGAGTCTCTTTGAACGAAAGTAAATGATTGTCTTCAATATAGCAATCGCTTTATCCACCCATAAGGGATATTCATACAAATCATACGGCTTTGTGTCTATTTGCGCCTGAACAAAGACGGGGATGTCCACCCCTGCAATGTTCTCCCTTTTTATTTCGATTTGTTTGAGTTCAATGAGTTCATTCAAGCCGACATCTTCACCTAGAAGACTCATCCAATGAGCAATTTCATCCATGAGCCGATTCAGCTCACGGTCAACCTCGCTGAGATTCGTCCGCACCTTTTCAATCTCCGTTTGGAGCTTTTGTTTCTTGATATACAAGGTGGGCAGATACCGATTATATCTCTTTAGCTGGTCCTTTTGCTTTTTCAGTTCCGTCTTGGTTAGCTTGACCTTCTTCATCGTCTTCTTTTTTATCCGATATGATGGGTTCCTGAGCTTCCACCGAATCTACCGTACCCGGCCAGAATGTATTGATCAATTCTGTTCTGAGCCCGGTCTCCTCGGGCCTGAAGCACTCGGCCAGTATCTCCCATCCCGTATCGAGGGCCCTTAGAAGGGGGATATTCACGGAAAGGTCCATCAATTCTTTTTCAAAGAATGTACCGTATTTGAGAAGTTTTTCATCCCACAAAGACATGACAAAACCCATTGCTTTCTTCTCAAGAGTTTCCTGGTAATACGCATAGAGCTGCACCATGGCATCCATCAAAACTCTGTGATCTTCTCTTGTGTTCTTGTTTACCAGTTGTTTGAGCCTGCTCAGAGACCCGAACGGCTCAATCCTATCATTATTCAAATAGTACTGTCCCTCTGTGATATATCCGGTATTGTCCGGAACGGGATGTGTCACGTCGTTGCCCGGCATGGTAGTTACTGAAAGGATTGTCACGGATCCTCCTTCTTCAAAGTCAACCGCTTTTTCATACCTTGAGGCAAGCTGGCTGTAAAGATCCCCGGGATATCCTCTGTTCGAAGGCACCTGATCCATTATGATTGCGATCTCTTTGAGGGCATCGCAAAAGTTCTTCATGTCCGTAAGAAGGACAAGAACATTCTCTCCATTCAGTGCGAACCTTTCAGCAACGGCGATAGAAAGATTCGGGACCATGAGGCATTCCACCACAGGGTCCGCGGCCGTATGTACAAAAAGGATGGATCTGTGCAATGCCCCTTCTTTCTCTATGGTATTTCTCAAAAAGAGATAATCGTCATGCCTCAGCCCCATCCCTCCCAGCACAATAATGTCAACCTCGGTCTGCAATGCAATCCTGGCCAGGAGTTCATTGTGGGGCTCGCCGGATGTGGTGAAGATGGATATTTTTTGCGATTCAACCAGTGAATTAAAGACATCTATCATGGGGATTCCAGTGTGTATCATGTTTCGGGGGATGATCCGCCGAGTGGGATTTACAGAGGGGCCGCCCACTTCAATGAGGTTTTCCGTCAACGACGGCCCTCTGTCCCTTGGCTGCCCGGTTCCGTTAAAGACCCTCCCCAGAAGATTTTTCGAAAAAGAGACTTCCATACGGTGTCCTAAGAAGCGCACCTCATCTCTCGTGGAGATTCCGCTGCTTCCAGCGAAGACTTGAAGATACACTCGATCTCCGTTTATGCGGATAACCTCTGCGAGGGATTTTCCCCCCTCATATGAAACAACGGCAAGATCGCCATATCGTATGCCTGTGGCGGAAACAACGATGACGTTTCCTGAAATTTGAATGATTCTATTATATATCTTCCTCATCTTCCATACTCACTGTTGTAAACCTCCCCCGTTTGAGGGTGGCTGCATGTCGAGATCTTCTGAATGTGGCATCTATATCAGACTCTATCAGACTCTGCCTCTTCCTCAATAGCCCTATTTCAGGTTCTTCACGGATGTGCTTCTCCAACATCGCCTGGATTCGATTCTCATTTTCAACAAATCCATTGGATTCCCATTCCGATACATTATAATCAAGAAATACCAGCCTCAGATCCTGGAAGAATTCTCTGGCCTTATCCCTGTCCTTGAATTCAAAGGATGATGTAACTATCCTTTCAATCAAAGAAAAGACCTTGATTTGGCGTTCTTTTGATGTTGCCCCGTCAACATGATGAAAAGCGTTTTGCTGGAGATAGACGCTGTCGAAAAAATCGCCCTTCAAATAGAACATGTAATCCCCTAAAGAGGTTCCCTCTTCTCCCACAACCTTCATCATCTGATCGATCTCATTAGCCCGGGTGAGGAGGCTAATCATGGCAAGCCTGGATTGCGTATCAATGATTCCTTTGTATTTTGTCCAGCTCTCCAGAGGATCGATCGCGGGATAACGTCTGGCATCAGACCGCTCTCGTGAGAGTCCTTCAAAAGCGCCCACTACCTTGAGTGTCGCTTGAGTCACCGGTTCCTCGAAGTTTCCTCCTGCGGGACTGACGGTTCCCCCAATTGTGATTGAACCGGTACTTCCGTCCCGAAGCTTCACCAGGCCTGCTCTTTCATAGAAATTAGCAATAACGGATTCAAGGTAAGCCGGAAATGCCTCTTCTCCAGGGATCTCCTCCAAACGGCCGGATCTCTCTCTCATTGCTTGCGCCCATCTTGATGTGGAATCGGGCAGTATCAAAACATTGAAACCCATCTGACGATAATATTCACCCATGGTGACTGCCGTATAAACGGATGCCTCTCTGGATGCAACAGGCATAGAGCTTGTATTACACACAATAATTGTCCGTTCCATGAGGGACTTGCCCGTATAGGGGTCTTCTATCTTAGGAAACTCTCTGATGGTCTCAACAACTTCGCCCGCCCTCTCACCGCATGCCGCTATGATCACTACATCTACTTCGGCATTTCTGCTTGTGATTTGTTGAAGAACTGTCTTTCCTGCACCGAATGGTCCTGGGATGCAGTAGGTTCCGCCTTTTGCAATGGGAAAGAGGCTGTCAATGATCCGTATTTTTGTGAGAAGGGGCTCCGAGGGATCGAGCCTTTCATCATATATAGTGACAGGCCTCTTCACCGGCCATTCAAAGACCATGCTCAAAGGTATCTCTTCTCCCCTTTTACTCTGGACTACAGCAATCTTTTCATGAACCGTATACGCCCCTGCTTGAGAAATTTCCGTGACTTGGTAACGGCCCTGCATTTGAAACGGGATCATGATCTTGTGATTGAAAATGCCTTCCTGAACAACGCCGATGGCGTCTCCGGCGCGGACCATGTCCCCGGTCTTCACAGTCGGTTGAAAATTCCATGAAACATCTTCGGGAAGAGCCGTGATATACCTGCCCCTCGGAAGAAAGTAGCCTGCTTCTTCGGCCAGTTTATACAAGGGGTTTTGAAGACCGTCGTAGACCTGTCCCAAAAGACCGGGGCCTAATTCCACGGAGAGAAGTTCCCCCGTAAATTCAACGGCATCTCCTGCCTTGAGCCCGAAAGTATCTTCAAAGACCTGGAGGTCCGCCCTGTTCCCTCTCAACCGGACCACTTCCGACTTGAGTCGCTTCTCATCGAGGACGGCGTATCCAACTTCGTTCTGCCTGACATCACCTTGAAATTCAACGGTGATCAAATTCCCGTTGATACCGATTATAGTGCCCCTCTTTTCATTCGCAGAATCCAACTTTCCCCTCCTGCTTCCATACGGAGACTACCTGATCCAAAATGGATACCAACCTTTCCCTCCCTTTCTCCTCATTGAAAAGGGATATTCTTTCCAATATCTGAAGCTTGAGAAAATAAACAGCCAACTTTTCCAGATTAAAATAGCGGCCTTGCTCCAGTTCTTCAAGAAAATCCCATCTGGCCTTGTTGATCGCATGTTCCGCATCAACCGGGGACTCAATTTGAAAAATCTCATCCGCCAATCGAACAGATGATTCATCCTCATCCCCGGCTTGTATGAATTCTTTATGATCAACCCCGAGCTTCGTTGCTCGCAAAAGGACAAGCCGGTTTCTCAGTCCTCTCTCCCAATCATACCATCGCTTCAATACATGAATGGATACTCTTTCGGGTTCCGTCCGGCGAAGACGGGCGGTTCTAAGAATGTCCAAATCCTTTGAGTTTAATTCCGATTGTGTTCGGTCGAGAAACTCTTTCTCAGTAATAGGAAGAGGTCTATCAAAGGAAAGATGAGGTAGGGAATTGATTGTATAGTAGTACCGTTGTTTCACTCTCTTTCTTTTCCTTCTTTTCTTTCTTTGCCAGAATCAAGAATCTCCGCTAGTTTTGGGGTCAGATAAGCTGCAAGAACATCAGAAATTCCCTCGTCCGTAAAGTCGTAGTAGAAATTATTCCCTTTTTCCCCCACATGAAATCCTTTTTCTATTCTGGGATGAACATTCACTTCTATGCCTGTTTTTAATTTCTGTTTATATTTGGAAAGAAAGAAATCCTCGAGAGTTTTTCTCTCTTTTTCATTGAGCAATATCTCCAATTGAACTCCTTCGTCTCTGTCTTTTATCCATCCGTCAATAACACGGATGATTATTTTCTCAAGTTCCTTTCCAGAGAGAATCTTTCCCGTTTCTTCTTTCAGGACAATGTCGAATATCTGCATCAGAGACTCCTTGACACGAAGGACAGTATCCCTGGCAGCCTGTTTCAGGGCTTTTTTACCCGCTTCCTCTTCTCTTTTTCTCGCTTCTTCGGCCTCTTTCAGGATTGCTTCTGCTTCCTCCCTGGCCTCTTCTACAACCTCAGAGGCCCTCTCCTCTGCAGAAACGGTAATCTCTTTCGTCTTTTTCCTGGCCTCTTCCAAGCCTTCTTCCTTGATCCTCCGGATGAGCCCATCTAAGTTTGTCTCGGGTATTTCCTTTGTTTTCATCTTTTTCCTCAAATGAATAGGATGCAATGGTAACAGTTTTGTATTGGGTAATTTACGTATGATGGGGTTATGTTTTCCTAATAAACCTTGTAAGAATCTATTATGAAGGTTTTAAAAAGGGAATTAAAAGGTAATTTTTTGGAAGAGTTAGTAGTAACATTAATTTTGGTTGAGTTCAAGAGCAAAATTATCTCGAGCTTGGAAAAATATTAACAATCTACCATTCTTTAAAGAATTGAGAATCGATCAGATTTGTAAAAAATTTACACAAAACTCTTAGGGCTGTTGCCTAAAAGAATAATCCCTTTTTGCTTTGCCCAAAATGTTTTTTTATAAATCTAAGGCTTGGTCCAGGCGATTTCAAAACTGGCTCAATGGAGCTCAAACATTTGAAATAGCTAAACTTCCGCTTCGCCAAGACTTATAAATAAAAAACCTTTTGATGACCGCTCAAAGGAATTTTTCTTTTGGGCAACAACCAATCTTGACACTACCCCCCCCCTAAGTCAATACTATCTTAAAGTGTTCAGGTTTAATTGAAACATTAAATCAGCAATCAAATCCTCTCTTTACATCCTTCATCTTCATCTTGTAAGGATTAATAAACTTCACTATCTGTCATTAACTTTCAAATTTCTTCCTCGGGGTATGCCCGTACAAGGAGAATTGGAAGATGCGCACCTCGTAAAACTTTGTCAGCTACGCTACCGTAAACCCATCGTTTGATACCTGAACGCCCGTGTGTTGCCATCACGATGATGTCAATATTACCTTTGTGTGCGAATTCTATAATGGTCTCTGCAGCAGGGCCTGTTTCAACAACATTATGAACCTCGATTGACTCGCTTTTCAGCTTTTTGCTTACCGATTTCAGATACTCTTTGCCTCTATTTGTCTTAATCTGCCACTGCTCATCGATAAAGATCGCATTGTGTTCGTCAAGTTTAATGACATCATTTATGGGACGTATCACTCGAAGCAAAGTGACTTCAGCCTCACAGAGTTTCGCAAGGTAAGCAGCATCTATCAGTGCCACTTCGGCGAGTTTTGACTCGTCGAGAGGCACTAGAATATGCTTGTATTTCTTTTCCATAGGAATTCCCCCCTTTCCTGTATTTATTTATTGTCAAACGACCAAAACGAATCTTCACAACGATCGAATGCGAACAAGTGAAAATCTTAGCCTTCTGCGGAATCCATAAAGCCGAAACAGGATCTCAGAGTACCTTGCGCAAGATATCTTCCATATATAGCGGATGCGCTGGAAGCCCTCGCCCCTCTTCACCAAAAACCTCATACAAGCATCTATAACCTCATCAACAATGTGTTTCGAACTGTCAAGGTTTATCTTCGGATGGTTCTGATCATCAGTATACTATGTGAATTAAATGATATTTGTGCAACCTATCCTTCAATGATTTTAGTTTATCTTGATCGATGTTTTTCATCCTAATTTATACATAGCACCGGCCTTCCTCTGCCCGTTGATATGAATTTAAAATGCTCACCATGCGCCCTCCGTATGAACGTAAAATATACAGGATTTCTCTGACAAAATCGGGTTTGTCTATTATGTAAAATGCAAACTGGATACCCCCCTGGCGAACCCCGGTCATACTGACAAGGACTTCAAAAATATCCGACTCGGTGATAATACCCTCCAATTTCCCTCTTTTCATAACAGGCAGATGTCTGATGTTATTTTTCCTGAGCAGCCTGACAGCGTCTTGTATGGATGCATCCTTATCGATGGTAACAACATTCATAGTCATCCAGTATCTTATCAACATTTCAAGAACTCTTTTCAGATCTATCTAACATATCCTTGGAAGTTGATCACCTGCTGGCATATCCAGGATTCTTCTCCCACCAATTCTTGTCTTAAGACAGACCCTGCCGTTTAACTCTGTGATAACTTCACCTATAATCTCGCTTCCCCTTCCTCTGGGATTCTCCCTCATCCTTTTGAGTACCTCACTGGCACGGTCCTTTTCACTATCACCACAATTTTCCCATCATTAGCTAGGTATAAATGGCCAAGTCCAAGGAACTCACAGACCGCTGATACTCCATCCGAGATCATTATCTTCTCTTCCTCAACGATGATCCCGAAGTTTTTCCCTTCCACTATCTCATTCAGGGTGGTAGCCAGTCCGCCCCTTGTAGGATCTCTCATAAATTTTATTCCGTTTACATCTGAAATCTCAGCTACAATACGGCTTAAATGGGCTATATCACTTATTACTTGGGACTGCAATGGAAATTTTTCCTTGCTAAAAGTACCGAAATCTCATATTCCCCAATGCTTCCTGAGAGAATGATCCTATCCCCAGACTCGATCTTCTTTACTGAGAGCTCTCTTTTCATCCTCCCCATACCTGAGGTATTGATGTACATACTATCGGCACCTCCCCTCTCGACTAGCTTTATATCACCGGGGACCTCGGCTGCATTAGCATTACGTGTTGCTTCCGCCATGGAAAAGGTTATCCTTTCAAGGATTCCCCGCTCCACTCCCCCCAATGATTAAACCGCAGGAGATAAAAAGAAATTCTGTCCCTATGACAGCAAGGTCATTCACTGTACCCCATACAGAGAGTCTTACGATATATCCTCCTGGGAAAAAAATGGGTTTTACCACATAGGAGTCGGTGGTAAAGGCAAGCCTTTCACCTCCTATTTGTAATTAATGCCCCATCATCCTTTTCCCCAAGACTTTATGTCTTCTTCATTGAATTGATAAATCTTTTCACTATAGACACAGAAAATTCCGGTTGAGTCTTCCTCTGTTCGAAGTGGCAGATATAATATTGAGTTGAGCCCCTCTCCTTGTGTATCTTCTGGATATTGAAAGGAGTCCTTTTGATCAATATTGCCAACCGTATAAGGATCGTCCTGAATTACTCTGAGATTGACAGGGCTTTTTTCTATGTCTTTGTCTTGTTAGATATGCTTTCCCTAATTAAGCCATATACAGAGACGAATCTAAGTGTCCTTCTATCATCATTCAAAAGCATGATAGAATACCCTTTAACGCCCACAATCTTTATTGCATTTCGGGTTGCCAATTCCATAAGTTCTTTGAGATCAGATGAGAATCCATCTACTTTATCATCTCATAAAGAGCGGCCAATTTAGTACTAATTGAGTCAAGTTCATGGGAAACTTCAAGGATACCCCTTGCCTTGATTCTCAGGAACACCCTCACAGAGGTAATGAGAAAAGCTGAGATCAAAATTACAGCAGTAAATGTCAAGTATAATACCAAAATGTCATTAAATACCATAATGATAAGGTAATAGGAGGGTCTGGTACAATATAGGTTGTGAAGGTACCAAACCCGAGCTTTTTAAGGCATGAGCCCTCCAAGTGCGATAATAACAAGAACTCCATACGAGAAACAGTTTACCAGTAGGAGAAGCATGTCGGCAAGGATGATATAAGATATAACGAAAATCAATAGGGGGCTATAATTACCCCCCCCCCCCCCCGTTAAAAAGA
>JAXHVA010000115.1:0-12152 GCA_034189035.1 Thermodesulfobacteriota bacterium | reverse complement strand
GATGATTTGGGCAAGTCGGACCCAGCGGTTCTCGGATGAAAGCTTTCCGGAGAACGGTAATGTGAAGTTTTCAAATTCAAGTTGCTTTTCTGAGCGTCTGTACATGATTTTTTCGCCGATTCGTGCAAGGGTTTTTGAAGAAACATGCAAAATTGCTTGCATTTTCGGCCAACCTATTAACATATATAAATAAATATATCAAAACATTAACGCTTATTCAGCAGGCCTTATTTATCTTATGAATATTTTCTGCACGCTTTATGAATTAACCTCTATATTCAGGGAGTTTCCGGCAATCTGATTCGTTTCATGACAGTATTTTCCCAGTCCTTATGTAGCATAAAAGCTATAAGGCGGTTTACATATTGTCCTTATAAAATCTTTCCTTAAAATCATCCAGAATATCAGGGTGCTTTTCCAGGTAAGTAATGGCAAGCGATGTTTCGGGTAAACTAGGCTAACAAGGGTCTGGTTGGTATTATAAGGAATCCGAAGAGATAGCAGCGAAGGAAGGCAGCCTCAAGTTCTGGATACTCATCAACATTAAAAGGCCTTTATCCCATACAGCAAACTTATCTCACGCTTCATAGATTACATCCTCTCAATATCTTGTGTGGGCATATTCCATTAAAGTATGAGCAAGTCCATTTTCCTGTCCTTCTCATTTTATGCTATACGTAATCTTCGAGTTTCGCATTATCATCTTTCAATAAAAATAATTTTATATATTTATTCCACTTCCACAAAAACACAGGAGCATTCCTTTTTATTTTCATTGGTTTTTTCCTATTTTTAAATCTTGAGTAACTGCTTTGACGAATATGTTTGAGTGATGTCCTTAAAGAGTAACCCCGCGGGTTCAAAGTCGCAGGGCTCATTGTTCAAGGGTAAACCGATAAATTTGCTATTCGATTCAAAGACTAATTCAGGATTCATCTGGTCCGTGTTATACGCTAAGCAATTTTGCATGAAAAGTCAGAGTGAACCTTATGTCTGCCTTGATATATCCTAATTCGAACTGTGAACCTTGTAATTTATAAACTGAGTAGAGGTTCTTTAAAGTTATCTCTTTTGATACTTCCAAACTGCACGGTTATGCTCATTAAGGTTATTCGAAAAGTGGTGAGAGCCATCGTTCTTTGAAACAAAATACAGATAATCAACCTCGGCAGGGTAAAGGACAGCTCTAATAGAGGCTTCTCCTGGATTAGCAATTGGGCCTGGTGGCAGGCCAGAGTGGATATAAGTATTGTAGGGGGTATCCCTCTTTAGATGTCTTTTTCTTATTTTACCCTTAAAATCATTGAGACCATAGATGGCTGTAGGATCACTTTGAAGCCTGATGCGCTTTTTGAGTCTATTATGAAAAACTGCAGAGATTAATGGACGCTCAGATGGTTTTCCAGTTTCCTTTTCTATAATAGAAGCGAGAGTAACAACATCTTTCATTGAAAAACCGAGCTTATTTGCTTTTTCTGCGTATTTTTCATTATAAACATTCTTGAACCTGGACAGCATAAGCGTAAGTATACCCTTTTCATCGATATTCCGTGGAAGCTTGTAAGTATCAGGGAACAGATAACCCTCTAAACTATCTCCCTTGATTCCCCAGGAGGAGAGTAATAGTGGATTATAGCACGATTCTAAAAATTTTTCTTTTATGGTGAACTTCGATCTATGTAATAGATCAGCTATTTGATATATAGTATACCCTTCTGGTATTGTAACTCCGTACTGTAATACTTTACCTTTTAACAGAATTTCTGCGACCTCCAATGGCAACATGTCAGTATTAAAAAGATACTCACCTGCTTTAATCTGTGTGGTCCCTTGTAAGTATCCAACCAAAAGGGAAAAGCCCCATATACTCTTAATGATCCCCTCTTTCTTGAGAGTATCCGCCACGTGAGTAAAGTGAGTACCTTGAGGTACTTCTATAGTTTTGGGATTTTTTGCATAACTGGGAGGTGTGGCAAGATAAACAAAGATACTTAAAGTTATTAGTAATCCAAAAACAATCAGCAACATTAAAAAATAAGAAAAACCCTTTTTTATCATGACTTATATTCTCTTGCTATCCAGATATCCCTGTAAAATAAACACAGCAGCTATCTTATCAATAACCTTCTTCCTCTTTTTTCGACTTACATCCCCCTCTAACAGGGTTTTTTGGGCAGCAATTGTTGAGAATCGCTCATCCCATGTTTTTACAGGGATATTTAAACTGTTACGTATGGTTTCTGCTAAATCCAACACCTCTTCTGCCTGCTTACCTATAGTACCATCCATTCTCTTAGGCAATCCCACTACGATTTCTAAAACCTTGTACTGGTCTGTAAGTTTCTTGAGTTCTTCAATATCCTTATCCAAATTCTTACGGGCAATGGTTAAAACCCCTTGTGCAGTCCAGCCCATATCATCACTTACTGCAACTCCGATAGTCCTACTCCCCACATCCAGGCCCATTATCTTCATCGTCCAACCTTTAAAATATCTTTAAACAAAACCTATCACACTTTTATAAATCTATATTATACAAAGAATGAAGTCAAGGGCTTTAACCCATTTGGTCATTTATAAGACCCTTTACAAAACCCATAGATATTGATAAACTAACATTACAAATAGTCTTCATCCATAAATGACCCTTTTTCTCAATCTCTACGTCAGCCTCAGATTTAAGGGCACATTGCACTATGCCCCTATATCTCAATATATTCCTGCGGTGAAAATCTTTGCCTTGATTGACCTTGAACAAAACTACTCATGTATGGATGAACACCAACCAGGAGGGACTCATGAAAAAATCGTCTTGGACCTGGATATTTTGTTTAAGCCCAAGGGTATAGTGGTAATTGGAGCCTCATCGACACCCGGTAAGATGGGAACAACTAGCCTTTTCTGCATAAAGGCTGCAAATTTCACGGGAAAGATCTACCCAATAAATCCAAAGGAGACTGAAACACAGGGTATAAAAACTTATGATAGAATAACGAGTGTACCACAGAGAGTTGACTTGGCAATTATCTGCGTAGGAGCAGTTACAGTCCCACAGGTAATCGAGGAATGCGCCTAAGCTGGAACAAAATTCGGACTTGTGGTATTTGCAGGATTCGCCGAGATCGACCAAGATGGAAAAAGCTGGAGCAGAATATTTTACAGACAGCCCGTGAAAAAGGAATGAGATTGATAGGGTCAAACTCCCTGGTGATAGAAAGTGCTACCCATAGTCTGTATTCAAAAAAACTTCACCATACCCGCGCCAGGTGATATATCTGTTGTCTCCCAGAGTGGTACGCTTGCAACAATAATCACGCTGGGTGGTTCCACAGAGGGCATCCGGTTTAGCAAATACATAAGCAGTGGAAACGAAGCAGATTTACATAGTGGCGATTTCATCGAATATTTCGCTCAGGACCCGAAAACGAAGGTGGTTATTGCATTGATTGAGGGGTTTAAGGATGGCAAAAAATTCATGAACGCATCAAGAGAGGTGACAAAAAGAATAAACCGTTCATTACCTTGAAGGGAGGGACCGCAGAATCAGGAACAAGCGTTGTACAATCTCACACTGGTTCTCTTGTAGGGTTAGTTCAAGTATTTGATGCTATATAGTACGCAAGCTGGAGTCATTCATGCCACAAAAACACAGACGTAATTAATCTCGCAAAGGAATTCTCCCTCTTACCTCTTCTATCAAAAGGGAAAAAAGTTGCCATAGTGAGAGCCCAGGGGGACCTGGGTGTGCTCATAGCAGATGCATGTGAAAAACATGGTCTACAGGTAGCCAAACTCTCAAAGGAAACCTTTGAGGAACTAGACAGCTTTCTCGCATATTTTTGGAGTCATGGAAACCCCGTAGACGTTACAGGCGGAGTTGTAGATCTTAGGGAAATAACAAGGGCCCTTGATGTCCTGCTTCGACAGGATGATATCAATAGTACAATCTGTGTGGCACCAACCTTCTCATCGATGTTTTCCCCGGTTGGTTTACGCATATCCCACACTGATAAAAGGACTTTTGAGTTGATGTCAGCTTGAGAGATGGGAAAGGGCTTTGCAAAAGATATCATTGATATGAGAGCCAAATACAACAAGCCGATCATCGGGACATCTTTATTGCCTTCACAAGGATCAGAAACTGTCAAGGTACTTGAAATCAAAAACATTCCTGTCTACTACGGCCCGGATCAAATAGCATATGCATCTCTAAGCTCGATGAGTATAGAGAGTATCGTATAAAGACAGGTTACTAGGTTTAGAAATCTCAAACGATTAATGCAAGAATAGAGAACGGGAGAGGATAAGGGACGTTGTTCAAAAACAGCAGTTGATATTTTAGGAATTTTAATAAAAAGTTTGTATTATCCCTCGACAAGGACGATTGGATACTCTCGGGACTCTTCACCAAGGTAAATAAGGCTGATACCCTTTCAGCAAGTATTTTCTGGGGTTGAGCTCTTTTCCCGCCCATTTTGGCAATTTTATCTTGACTTTTTAGTGTATTGGGTCTATCGGTAGGACAGATATAGTGATTTGTGGAAAGGAGGGAGTGGATGTTTGAGAGGTTCCATGAGGTGGTAAAGAATCGCCATCAATATGCACGGGAATGGAAGGAGAGGACGGGGGGGAAAGTCGTCGGCTATTTCTGCTGCTATACTCCAGAGGAGATCCTCTATGCTGCAGGCATTCTCCCGGTTAGAATTGTAGGTGGTCTTGAGCCTACGGATCCAGCTGAGCCTTATCTTCATTGCATGTTCTGTCCCTTTTGCCGAGATTGCCTGAGTCAGGGATTGACTGGCAAATACGATTACCTGGATGGCATAGTTATGGCCCAGTCGTGCTTACATATCCACCAGACATTTGACAGTTGGAGGATGCACCTCCCTATTAACTACAGTTATTATATATTCATGCCTACATTGATTAAAAGCCCTCACGCAAAGGCCAATCTAGTGGCAGAGCTGTCCGGGTTCAAGGATTCCCTTGAGAAGTGGACGGGAAAGGAGATTTCCGATGAGGCTCTGGACGTAGCCATAGATATTTACAACAGCAATCGTAGACTCATGCGGGAGATCTATGAACTGAGAAAGGGCGATGAGCTTCCTCTGTCTGGGGTTGAGGCCATGGAGATTGTATTGTCGAGTATGTTTATGGACAAAAAGGAGCATAACGCCTTGTTGAGAGAGGTAAAAAAGAGATTGCCCGGCCGTGGGGACAGAGCTGCATCGGGACCACGGCTGATGATAGCCGGCGGTGAAATTCATAATCCCGAAGTGTTAAGAATTATCGAAGAGTCTGGGGCAAACATTGTCATAGACGAGCTTTGCATGGGGACCAGGTACTTCTGGAACATGGTCCCTTCTGAAGATGATAGACTCTGTGCAATTGCCACTCGATATCTGGAAAAACCCAGCTGCCCCCTTAAGGATGGTTTGAGTCGAAGCAGACTGAACTATATCGCACGCCTTATTGAGGACTATCGCGTTCAGGGAGCATTCTTATTTTATGAGAAATTCTGCGATCCTCACGAGTTTGATATCCCTCACATGGAGGAACTCTTTAAGAAAAAAGATATTCCCAATTATTTCATTGAACTCGATGTAACTCTCCCTGCAGGGCAAATTCGGACACGAGCTGAGGCTTTCCTGGAAATGCTCGATTTAGAGTTATAGGAGGAGACGATAATGGGATACCAAGTAAACGCTCTCGACTGCTGGAAAAAGGTTAAGGAACTGAGAACGAAGCACTATGAGGATATCTTTAAGGCAAAAGAGAAAGGGAAGCTCCTGGTTACCGGAGGAGCAGCCGCCTGTTTTGAGATTCTGTCAGGGCTTGGCGACTACGAATACTTCCAGGGGGAGCCCTACGGCGCAACAGTAGGTTGCTTTCCCGATCTTTCCGTCGAATATTCACAAGCAGCTGAGGAAAGGGGATATGCTCGCGATCTCTGTGCATACATGCGGTTGTACTGGGGATCGATGTTTTTGAACAAGAGTCCCTTTGGGGAATTCCCCAAGCCGGATTTTGCTTTTCAGTACCATATGTGTGACAGTCACGTGAAATGGTTTCAGGTGGTGAGCGAACACATGGGTATTCCCTTTTTCTGTATTGAGGCCCCGCAGTTTGCTCATGGTAAGCTCGCTGACAGTCACATCCGGTATTTGGCCTCACAGCTTCACGAATTTATAGACTGGTCAGAGAAGATCACCAAGAGGACGTATGACGATAAGAGATTGATCGAAACGGTGATCAACATGCGTCACTGTCAGGCACTCTGGGCCCAGATATGCGAGATGAACAAGAATGTACCCGCACCCCTGGAGCAAAAGACGATGTACAGTCTTTATTTGCCTGCTGTTCAGCTGAGAGCAAAGAAAGAGGCGGTGGATTTTTACAAGGAGCTGAAGGACGAGGTGGCATACCGGGTAGCCAATCAGATTGGGGCCATGAGTGAGGAGAAATGTCGGCTGATGCATGACAATATCCCTCCATGGTATGCCCTTTATATCTTCAGACACTGTGCTGAATACGGGGCTATCTTTGTCGGTTCGCCCTATTGCTTTGCTTGGGGAGCCTGGGATTTTGGTGAGGATGGGGAGACGGCCAGGCCGGCAAAGACACTGGAGGAGTTGAACCAGGTGCCGAAAAACCGGGATGAAGCGATTCAATACCTGGCGACTCATTATAGCAGAGAAGGCGACTTCTGGAGCAGTACAGGCAGGGTAAGGGCGGCTCTTTGGGTTGCCCAGGGCTGGAAAGTCAATGGTGCTATTTATCATCTCAACCGGGGTTGCGAGGGCCTCTCCATGGGCCAAATGGAGTGTATTTTGGCCCTTAAGAACAAGATGGGTTTGCCAGCAATAGGATATGAGTCGAACTCTTCCGACAAGAGGGAATGGAGCGAGCCTTACGTCATATCTCAATTAGACTCCTTTCTGGAGAGTCTCGGTCTGAAACGGAAGTAGAGAGAGCTTCTAGTTAGATCAATTGGTCGGCAACATCTATGTATCCTGCCCCCTTCTTCATGTTTTTCTGGTAGTTATTGGAAACAAAGAGTTAATAATGGCTATATCAGAAAAAGGCGGCAAAGAAGACATCTGGATCCCCTCTGTGTGCGGGATGTGTTATGGTGGATGCGCGATTAAGGCCCACAGGGTGGATGGAACGGTGGTTAAACTGGAGGGTTTTCCTGGATCGTCACAGGGTAACGGAAGACTCTGTTCCAAGGGGGTTGCCGGTCTCCAGAATCTCTACGATCCCAATCGGATAAACTATCCCATGAAAAGGACAAACCCTGAAAAAGGGATCGGAGTTGATCCGAAATGGAAGAGGATAACCTGGGAGGAGGCCATGGACATCCTAGAAAAAGAGGTGGGCAAAGTCATAAAGGATAATCCGCAAAAGCTTATGTTTCAAGGTACCACTATACATGCTGTCCACCTTGCCTGGGGCCTTTTCCCGCTAGCCGGTGCACTTGGAACCCTGAACTTCTGGGTCAGCGGAGGCGGTGTCCACTGCGGCCAGGGTGCACATCTGGTATCAGGTCTTATGCATGCCTCATGGGATATTGTGCCTGATTGGGACTACTGCAATTATGCGATACTCTTTGGGTCCAGCCACGGGACTGCTGCAGGACATAGCATGAATGTGAGTTGTCAACACGGGGCCAACTTCAGGGCAAGGGGTGGGAGGCTCGTTGTATTTGATCCGGTGTGCAATTTTGTGGGGGGGAAAGCCACGGACTGGATTCCCATTATTCCCGGTACCGACAGTATTGTGATTATTGCTATGATCAACGTAATACTCAATGAACTCGGGATATGGGATGCAAAGTATCTCAAGCACAAGACAAATGGCCCGTATTTAATCGGACCAGACGGTAAATACGTAAGAGAGAGACAGACAAACAGACCCTTAATATGGGATTCTGAAGAGAAGAGGGGAAGACCATTCGATGACCTGGACATCAATGACTTTACACTGAAAGGTACGTATGAGGTTTACGGCCTAAAGGCACAGCCGTCTTTCCAATTGTTGAAAGATCATGTAAAAGGGTTTTCCTGTGAATGGGCCTCGGAAGTCAGTTCAGTACCCGCTGAAACGATTCGCCGGATAGCAACAGAATTTGCAGAAGCATCCCAGATCGGCAGTTCAATTATGATACAGAGGAAAGAGGTTCCATACAGGCCTGCTGCTGTCGCTGTTTTCAGGGGTGCAGAAGGACATACCAATACTGTCCATACCTGTATGGCTACGGCCTTGTTGAGCCATATTGTTGGGTCTGCTGACGTGTGCGGTGGTACCTTGGGGTGGCCGGCCAGGTGTCTGAGATATCCGGAATCGGGCAATTACAAATTCGAACCTACATCTGATGAAGACGGAATGCTGGTTCCAGGAAGGTGGTTTTCTAAGGGCATGCATGCCCCATCGTGCAACTATCCTGAGATTAGATTTCCAGTATCGACCTCCAGATGCGAAGAGGCTTGGCCCATGGTCGGGATGAACCCGCTTCCCGGATGGACCGATGCAGGAGAGATCTGGGGGAAATGTGGACTGCCTTACAGGACCGAGGCTGTTATCAATTACGGTTGCAATGCGGTTATGTCAATGGCTCGTCCAGATGCAGTGGAAAAGAATTTCAAGCATATCCCATTTATCGCGTCTTTCGACATTTTTTCAACCGAATTTGCCGAGTCTTTTGCTGATCTTATTCTCCCTGACACATCATATCTGGAACAGTATTCACTCGAACACGTTGTTCCCATCTTTAACCTGCCTTATGGCTTGGATGACTGGCCCATGCATATAAGGCAGCCTGTGACTGAACCGTTGTTTGAAAGAAGACAGGCTATTGAGGTACTTGCTGAATTGGTCAGTCGTTTAGGCTTGTGGGAAACATATATTGCCGTTGCAAACCTTGTCTTTGATATCAGAGAACCTTACCTGCTCGATCCCCAAAAAGAGTACAATTGGACTGATATTATGAATGCCCATTACAAATCCGAATTTGGATTTGAACACGATCTTGAGTGGTTTAAAGAAAACGGCGCTTTGATTTGGCCGAAGAAGGTGGAAGAGGCTTACTGGAGGGCTTTTTTGGACGTGAGGGTGCCTATTTATATGGAATGGCTTGTGGATATGAAAAAGAAAGCCGAGAAAGAATTTAAATCAAGGGGCATAAACATCGACTTTGAGCAGTATACACCTCTTGTTGGCTGGTTTCCGTGCCCTCCACACAAAGAGACGAGGCCTGAGTTTGACCCATACAGCTTTTCTTACCGCGATGTACTCCACACCGGCACATGGTCGATGCAGCTTCCGTATATAGATGAGGCAAGCCGAATGAACCCGTATACGTATAATATAACGATGAATGCAGATATGGCTGACAGAAAAGGGCTCAGGGACGGAGATGAAATATTGATTGAGAACACCCGTGGTCAGAAGATTAAGGGAGTCCTGCAGACCATGGAAGGTATGCATCCTCATACAGTCGGCGTTGCAGCTTGCAGCGGGCACTGGGCAAAGGGCTTGCCTATTGCCAAGGGCAAGGGATCGCATTTTGATGTCCTTTTGGAATCGGATCTAGAGCATTCCTGTCCGATGACTATAGACTTGTGCTAAAGTCAAAGTCCATAAGTCCTGAGGAGGATTGACATGCGATGGGGAATGGTTATCGATACCAATCGTTGCATCGGTTGCTACGGATGCATGATTGCATGCAAAGAAGAAAATTTTATTCCACCGGGGGTTTTCTTCTGCAGGGTCTTGATAGGCGAAGAGGGGAAGTATCCGCATGTCAAAAAAATCAACTATCCTGTGATCTGCAATCATTGCAAGGATGCCCCTTGCGTTGAGATATGTCCGACCGGAGCCACAAGCAAACGGGAAGACGGGGTTGTGTTTGTCAATTATGATAAGTGCATGGGGTGTCGCGCGTGCCTCTTAGCCTGTCCTTACCAGCAAAGGACATACCTCGAAAAGATTCGCGAATATTATCCGGGGCAGGGTCTTACCCAATACGAAAGGCTTATTAAGAAGAAGTATCAGGAAAGGGTAGTGATGAAGTGCGACTTCTGCAGCAATAGGATCGATAGCGGGCTGAAAAAGGGGTTAAAACCTGGAAAAGATATCGAGGCCACTCCGGCTTGCGTAAATGTATGCCCGGCTATTGCCAGGGTTTTTGGTGATCTGGATGATCCGAATAGCGAGATCAATATCCTTATAGCAGAGAAAAAGGCAAAGCAAATACATCCAGAGTTTGAAACCGATCCTTCGGTTTATGAAATCAGTCGATAAGAATATACACATTGAACCTTATTAAGGTATCTAATTGATATGAAAGAAAGACCTTATCACTGGATGACAACCTATACTGCACAGAATGAATGGATTGAAGGGAGTGGGAAACTGATATGGTTGGCCCTCTTTTTCATGGAAGCAGGGGCAGGGCTTGCTCTCTTCTCTATTGTTTCCGAGAATCTTTTTGGCCTGGTTTTGGGTTGGTTTATGGTGCTTGCTCTTGGCGGTGGAGCCTTTCTGGCACATATGGGAAGGCCGCAAAGAGTTTTCAGGGCTGTATTTCAGCCTCAGACTTCTTGGATATCCAGAGGTGTAATATTTATCAGTCTTTTTGGCATTATGGCCGCTATTTTAATTCTCGTGCGTTTTCTCTCTCCTAACAGCAATCCCTTTCTTTTAGATATTGCTACATGCATATCGAGTTTTCTCGTAGCAATCTATGGAGGGATTCTTTTGAGTTATATAAGGGCCTTACCACTGTGGAATACCGGCCTCTTACCTGTAATTTTCGTTGTTGCAGGCTTTTGGGCTGGAGCTGAGCTGCTTTTGAGCATCGATCTACTGATGGGGATGAGTATGGAGTCTGCCGAGCCCTGGATACATGTCCTCTTATCTTTCTTTGCATTGCTTGTTCCACTCTACTTAATGAGTGTGAGGCACTCATCAAAAGCTTGATCAGAATCAGTGACAAGGATTCTTGCCGGTGACCTATCACGTTACTTCTATGTTGGAGTCGTTATTATAGGATTATTGTTTCCAGTTTTCATATTAGTATTGAACCGATTCGTCTACTCTTTTGCAATTTCATCATTCATAATTATAATAGCTATTATTTGCGGACTGGTTGGTGATTTGACTATGCGGTTTTGTATTATGAAAGGCGCTTTATATCCTCCATTGGTTTCATCCCCAGGCTCTGGCAGGGTGAAGAACTGATTTTTTGATTGTATCTTCCATCACATTTTGTAGATAAATAAATAGGACATCCATAAATTTATATTAACCAAATACATATCAAACAAAAAGGTTCTGGCAAAAAAATTAAGAGCCTATTTTTTCTATAACCACAGGTAGAAAGTTATTATATTTTTTGAGTCTTTTATAGAGTTTTTTATAGGGATTTGCATATTGATACCTCCATGAGGTCTTTGCCAATTGTATTTAGTGATCCAGTCGGCAAATTTATCTCGCAAGGTTTTGTAAACTTAAGATATGTTCGATCAGTTCTCTTGTTATGCCAGGGCTTGTAAGTAGAGCAAGGTTCCATTGCCGAAAAGCTATGAACCATCCCTGGATGGTCACCGCGTTCTTTTAAGATTTCCTTTATCCGCTTTTCTTTGCGAAAGTTCTTTTTGCGTATAAAACTCGATTTCCAGGTTGTTCTCTTTGGCAATCTACTCGGCATTTTCTCTCAGTCCGTTACCTAATGGTTCAGCAAAACGAGGATAAGCAAAGATACGAATCTTATTGGCATATAAGTATTGAGTCATGCCATCAGCATAACAAAAACCGGGGAGTATACTTCATAATGACGATTCGATCATAGCATGACAACTGACCACGAATCTTCATGGAATAATATTCAGTAAGTAACTCCACAACTCTATTCCTCCTCTGTTAAAAATTACAGCAATGGAGTTTAATTAAAATATGCATTCTTTTCAATAATTTTAAATGCCCCCCCTGTTTGGCTCCGACTTGTCAGTGTTGGGTATTGAAACTTTGAAGTGTCAGGAAAAGGGAGTGATGAAGGCGGAGGTCATTGCGGTGGATCTCCTGCTCAGTGATCCGCAGGCACCGTTCATCACCGATCCACGCTATACCAGCGACAGCGATGTGGAGCCCGA
>JAXHVA010000114.1:0-12426 GCA_034189035.1 Thermodesulfobacteriota bacterium | reverse complement strand
TGTCAAAGAACCTAATAAAGTATGGATGGCTGATATAACCTATATCTCAACTTCTGAAGGATGGTTATATCTTGCTTCTGTAATGGACCTTGGATCACGACGTATTAAGGGCTGGGCCATGGATGATCAAAAAAGGGTTGTGACAGCCCAAGAAGCAATACAAAATGGTACGGACTATATTGTTGTGGGCAGGCCTATTAGAAAAGCCAAAGATCCTATAGCAGTCGTTGAATCAATTCAAAGTGAGATCGAAAAAGGATTGACCTCATTACGATAGAATAAAGTTCTTCAGACTAATCAATACTTTATCTTATAAATTGCCGTGATCTTACAGGTTCCTTACGTTTGCCTCGTATTTATCCAGTCATCCACAAAAAGCCTTGTAGAGGTTTTGTCTCATTGATACCTCTTTTCTTATTCGTGTGTTAGACGATTATAAGGCCTTTTCAGGTTTTGCTTCTGGATTTTCTTTGTGACATCCCCAGTGGTGCCTATCTAGAAATGAGGAATATTGTTCAAGGTCAAAGAATGCAAAGAAAAAAAGGGTATGTTGTAAAAATAAAGGTTTAAAGGTTTCTTTAATCTTTCCGATATTGTCAATGGAGGAATTACATGACCTTATAAACTTCACAGGAGAGACGTATGGAAAAGGGTTTAAAGGGTGGAAGATACAAGCCGCTTAGCCGGGATGAAATCGGAAGGATCCATGAAAATTCCCTAAGGATACTCGACGAAGTTGGCGTACAGGTTGAGTTGCCTGCAGCACTCGAGATATTTTCCCGCTCTGGCGCAAAAGTTGACAAGCAAAACTGCCGAGTGAGGATCCCACCCAAAACTGTTGAAAAATACATCCGCTTCGCTCCTTCTGAAATAATGCTTTGTGGAAGGGATGAAAAGAACAATCTGCATCTGGAAAACTCCAGAACCTATATGGGTACCGGTGGAGCGGCTGTACGGGTTATAGACCTCTATACCGGTGAAATTCGCAAGGGGAATCTTTCTGACATTGCCTGTATGGCAAAACTGGTAGAGGGCCTTAACAATGTTCATTTTTTTATACGTCCTTGCCTCGCTCAGGATATCCCTCAGCACTGCCTTGGGATAAATGAATTCTACGCTGCCCTTTCCGGCACAAAAAAACACGTCATGGGAGCCGGTTACACAGTTGAGGGGGCAAAGCAGATTATGGAAATGGCTGCCATGATGTGTGGGGGTATGGATGAATTGAGGAAAAGCCCTCTTATCTCCTTTATAACCGGATGGATGCGAAGCCCGCTTTCTTTCGATTCTAAGACCACAGAAGTTCTTATGGAAGTGGTTAAAGAATCCATACCGGTTGCCCTTGCTTCGTCTCCAATGGCCGGTTCAACCTCTCCGCTTACAATGGCCGGGACATTATGCCAGTTGCACGCCGAAGAAATTTCAGGCATAGTCTTCACTCAGCTTCTTAACCCGGGTGCACCTGTGCTTTACGGCGGAGTGCCCGGAATGGCCGATATGAAAGACCTCAGTTTTAAAGCAGGCGGGGTTGAGTTCGGGCTAATGAATGCTGCCATCTCTCAGCTTGCAAACTATATCGGCATTCCCAATTACTGCTCTGCTGGTATTACCGAGGCCAAGATTCCCAGCTTACAAGCAATCTATGAAAAGACCTTTTCAGTGTGTCAGTGCGCACTTGCGGGCTCCAATTATGTACACCATGCCGCAGGGGTATTGGAATCCATTCTCACTGTCGGATACGGCCAGTTTGTAATAGACAATGAAATAATCGGCATGGCAATGAAAATGGTTATGGGCATTGAAATTGATGAAGACCGGATCGCTTTTGAAGAAATAAAAAAGGTCGGTCCAGGGGGAAACTTCCTCTCAAGCCGTCATACCCGTAGATACATGCGCTCGGAATTTCTCGAACCCATGCTTGTTCCGCGTCATGAAAGGACTGCTCCAGAGATCATGCAGGATCATAAGCATCTCGATATCCTCTTAAGGGCCCGGGTAAAGGCCAAAGATATAATAGAAGGCAGTCAGGGAAATGAAATACCACCCAGCATTGACCGAAAGCTGCGTGAGAGATTTAATATTATGGTGCCCTGATAGCTTTGCTTTCTGTTTCATAGCGCTAATATAATACATTATTGTAACTACTCAGGTGGATAGACTGAAGATGGAAGGCTTTTAGGGACAAATCGTGCGCGATCACATAAAACTTAGGGCATTTAAGCAAGCTGAAGAGAAGGTCATAAATGGTTTGTTTCGAGCATTGCGAGATGATTGATATACTTCAGCCTTTAACCTAAATACCTGAGTAGTAACACATTATTTAATAAAAAAGAAAGGAGATGCTGATGGATAACAAAAGGATTGCTCAAGCAGCGAAAACCGCATCGTCTGAAGTGGCTGTTGCAGATACGGAAGTTAAAAATACAGTACTTCTTACTATGGCAGACAAATTGGCGAAGAACAAAGATAAAATATTCAAATCCAATACCGCTGATATGAAAAAAGCACAAGAAAAGGGATTGGGCAAAAACCTGGTTGACAGGCTTAAATTCGGTGAATCAAAGATAGAATCAAGGATTGCATCACTTAAAAAGATCGCAGCACTCCCTGACCCTGTAGGATCAGAATTTTGGAACAGAGAGATTGTCCAGGGAATGAAGGTAAAGCGTGTAAGGGTCCCTCTTGGTGTAATAATGATGATTTACGAAGCCCGCCCTCATGTAAGTGTGAATGCAGGTGCTTTCTGTCTAAAGTCAGGGAATGCATGTATCCTAAAAGGGGGCTCAGAGTCAAAGGAATGTAATTCCCTCCTTGGCAGACTGTGGGGCGAATCTTTGAAGGAAAATGGTATGAACCAAGATGCGATTCAGGTTATTTCCGGATCCCATGATGATATAAACGAGCTTCTCAGGCAGAATGACTGTATTGACCTCGTTATTCCGCGCGGTGGCAAGAAGCTTATCAAGAGTGTTTCTGAAAACTCCAAAATACCCGTAATCAAACACTTTACAGGCGAATGTCACGTTTATATTGATGATGGAGCGGACATAAAAAAGGCAAAGGACATAATTATCGATTCAAAATGTCTTATGCCTGAGGTATGTAATGCAATGGAGGTCACACTCGTTTCATCAGGAAGAAAGGATGATATCCCGGAGATTGTTGATACATTTAAAAAGTGCGGGGTAAGAGTAAAGGGTGATGAGACCGTACGATCCCTTTGTAGTGATGTTGAACCGGCCTCTGATAGTGACTGGACAGATGAGCATCTCGATATGGTAGTAACCCTGGGTATGGTTGACGGTGTTACAGGGGCAATTGAACATATAAACAGGTATGGTTCTCACCATACAGACAGCATAGTGACTGAAGACAGTTATGCTGCTTCTGAATTTAAGAAGAAGGTCGATTCAGGTGTTGTGCTTATAAATGCTTCAACAATGTTCTGCGACGGAGATTCCCTCGGTATGGGTGCTGAGATCGGTATTTCAACAGACAAGATTCATGCAAGAGGCCCAATGGGACTGGAAGAGCTTACAACATACAAGTTTGTAATCGAGGGTGATGGAACCACGATGTCAAATCCGGAGGATTTTATTAAATGAGTCATCAAACCGATAGGATCTATTCCTACTTTAAAAGCGAATATAAGAAAAAAGCTCCCAAGTCAATCGCACAGATAAGGATCGGTTCAGAGCTTAAATTCCCTTTTGTTACAGAAGACGGTACTGCAACAACAATGAATATCTTGAATGATTTGTGGAAATACCTTGAAAAGAAGGGGTGGAAACCCGATCTTGAACAAGGAGGTACAGTTGGGGCAAAAAAACCAGGCGAAAAGAATGATACAGTTGCATCCGTAGAAACAGGCCATTGTAAACCCGAGTTTTCAATGGCTCATACAGCAGACCTCTTCAAGATGAAAGAGCAGATAGATGAACTTAAAAATGAGCTGAGACCCTTCTGTGACAAGTATAGAGTCCATTTCCTTGCATATGGTGTACAGCCTGTGTCCAGGCCTATGGGGAATCTTATGATGAAGAAGACCCGTGCAAGTGTATGGGATGGGATCTTCGGTCCAAACAGGATCATACCGGAAGAAGACGGTGATGATGTCTGTCTTTTTACTGTAAATGCTGCAAGCCACGTTCATCTGAGCGTCCCGGGTAAAGATATGATAAAGGCCGTTAATGTCCTTAACGGATTTGTGGGAGGCCAGTTGGGTCTGACGGCTCACTCAAATGTCTGGAAGAACAGACTAGATGAAAGGTATAAATGTGTTATCGATAAGTTCTGGGACTGGTGGATACCAGAAGGCAAGAGAATTGGTATCCCGGAGGTTCCTTTCCGTGATTTGAGGCACTATGTAGAAATCATATCAGAGTTCTCCCCTGTCTATGCAAAACGAAACGGGAACCCTTACCTTCTGAGGAAATACAAGACATTTGCTGAGTACTACAATAAAAAAGAGGCCGATGTTACAATGATTGATGGAACAAAGACAAGGATTGTTCCTGATACAGCAGATATTGATCTTCACAATTCCTGTTACTGGTATAACAATCGAATTTCGCGTTATTTTACAGTTGAGAACAGAACAAACGATCAGCAGCCCCCTGCAGATATCCTCGTAATATCGGCGATGACCCTCGGTTTGATGTATGCCCTCGATGAAGCATGGGAAGAGCTTTCCAAATACGACTGGAAAGATATTATCGAAGCAAGAGATACTGCCTGCGAGCATGGACTCGATGAGACGCCCGGTTCTTCAATTCAGCCGTATGACCTTGCATCTTCTCTTGTCGGGATCTGTGAGATGGGACTGAAGAGAAGGGATAAAGGTGAAGAAGTATTCATAGAGTCACTTAAAAAGCGTATCAAAAAGAGAAGATGCCCTGCTGATGATATTGAAGAACTCTTTAAAAAGGACGGCATTGGGGGAATAATCCGAGAGTGTTCTTTCTGCTATAATTAATTGAGGGGGCAATACTCTATGTTACACTTTAAAAGGCTTTAAAAATGATGAATGTTTTGATAACCAAGGAATTGATACATTTGTGATAAGGATGCTATTTAGCTATTAAATCCGTATCATCCACTGCAATGGACCTCGTTTTTTATGAATAGCGGCCTCAGGACAGATTTCCATACAACAGTAACACCGTATACATGTGTTGTAGTCGTACTTTGGAATACCATCCTTTTCTAAAGACGAGGATATGGCGCCTGCAGGGCAAATGGTTTTGCATTTATAGCACAAAGTGCACCTGTTTTTATCCGCTACCGGCTTTTCAATAAAGAGGTTCTTAAAATGCTTTGAGGTAAATGGCCATCTGACCATATTGGACATGATTGTGCCTCTGGATTCCTTGAAGTCAGACAACTGCATATCCTGAATACTTAGACCGACAACATTGATATCTTCAGGTGAGTTTACGCCGAAAGTTTTGTTAAATCCTCTTGTAATAGTCATCGCTTTATCCGGGTTGAGTCCGGCGACTCGAGCAATCACATAGTCAATGGCCACAGCATCAAGTCCTGCGACAACGGCATTCATTTTTTTTGGCGTACCAGCTGTTCCGGGTCCTTCACCCTCCTGGACAAGAATTGCGTCCATGATATGAACGATCGTTTTCTTTGTCTCAAATCCAAATTGCATGGCACCGTATAAATCGAGGAGAAAATCTGAAAAATCTTCAGCAGAAGGTATCTTAATATGCATTTTGGACTTAGCAAGCCCTGGAATTACACCGAATAAATTCTTTACAGCGCCCGTAATATAGGTCAAGCCATGGGTTTTAAACTTGGGAAGGTTGAGGATGATATCCACATCCCTCAGACTTGATGAGATATCGATATGCTTAAAGGATACAGCTTCATCGTAGGTGATTGTCATAGTTTCTTTACTTGTGCCCATAATAACATTTTCCGATTCGATAATGCCAGCATATTCTGTCTTCCGAATGGTTGTATTTAATGACTGAATGGCCGGCGATTCAATCAAAATCGGCTTTCCGCCATTTTCCCTGACAATCTGAACCACAGCCCTGAAAAATTCTGGGTCTGTTATGATGGCCTTATCCGGTTTTGCCGGCATCAGCAGATTCGGTTTTATAGCCACCCATTTTCCATAAAATATATTAAGTTCAATTCCAATATTTTGAATACTTCTTTGAATAATCTCTTTTAACGGGCCATTCTCATATGTACTGATTCTTTCAAGGGAAATAACAGTCATGAGATTGTGCTCCTTTAAATGGATAAAATGATAAAACAGGTAAAATCATATAATTGACAAGTTGTTATGATTGCATTCAAGCACACTGGAGTCAATAAAAAATTGTGCGCTTAGAAAATATACAGCATGTGATTGGGACAGAAAGGGGACGTTCGTGCAGAAAGTGCTTGATATTTATTTTTAATTTGACAATTAAGGATTATACCAAGATTATCAAGAATTAAGATAGTCTTTCGAAGAAAATGGATGCCCTACCCTGCCTTAACACGCCTGCGTCTTGCTGTTTGACCTGTATATTCTTGGGGAGGACTTTGGTGTTAGGCAGGAAGCCATCTTCTTTCAAATTGCACATTTGTAGTCTACTGTGAGGAGTACCAGAGAAGTTTCTCTTTCTTATAGTGTATCCAAAGGGCTGACAACCCCCATTGGCCCTTTATTCAAAACGTGGGTATACACCATTGTTGTACTGACATCCGCATGACCGAGGAGCTCCTGCACAGTTCGGATATCTTGCCCTGCCTCTAACAGATGGGTCGCAAAGCAATGCCTCAATGTATGAGGGGTAACATGAGCCGTGATTTCCGCCTCTGTAGCGGCCCGTTTCACCGCGCGCTGCACCCGAGTCTCGTGCAGATGATGCCGACGTCGTACTCCACTGCGCGGATCCTCCGAGTAATTGTCCGTAGCAAAAACAAATTGCCATTTCCACTCATATGCAGCATGAGTATATTTACGGGCCAAGGCGTCTGGTAACTCGACTTCATGCATTCCCTTTTTTCGGTCCTCTTCGTACTGGTGTCGACGTCCGTCCAGATGCTGGTATATCTCGCTTTTGAGGGATACAGGAAAAGGAACACGCCTATCTTTATCACCCTTTCCAGAGTGCACCGTGATCTCATTGCGATCAAATGCAAGATCCTGGACTCTCAGTCGAAGTGCCTCAGATACACGCATACCAGTGCCGTATATCAAATGAGCGATCAGTCCCTCTATACCGTCCATTCGAATTAATAGAGCCTGCACCTCCTGACGGCTCAGCACTATAGGAAGACGCTTTGGAAGGCGCGCCCGCGGAAAATCGCTGAAATCTCCAGGATCTTTTTTGAGCACCTTATTGTACAGAAACACAATGGCATTGAGTGCCTGGTTCTGTGTGCTCGCTGCAACGCGCTCGTTGATTGCCAGGTGAGAAAGGAATTGGTGGATTTCCGGCCCGCCCATATGAGAGGGCTGTTTGTTGTGGTGATAACCGACAAACCGTCTGATCCACTGAACATAGGCTTTCTCAGTCTTAAGGGCATAGTGCTCCGTGCGCAGTGCTGTGCGGATTGCCCTATTAAGCACATCCCAATCTACTATGGGGGCAGAACTTCGTTTTTGCGGCAGGGGAACAGTCAACGGCTTGTCTAGCACACGAGGGGTTGGTATCCGCGCCTCAGGCCCTGACGTGCCCGAACGGCTCGGAACCGGTCTAACACTTCTCTTCCTTACAGTTGTTACCAACTCGGGCACTGTTTCGGCCCTGTTCTGCACAGGCTCAAGAGCTATGCCCCGAAACTGTTCGTAGTAGATCTCCAATGCATCTCTGGCCTGTACCACTTGCCAGTCTGCCATATTATCATCAGCAGCCAGAGTTTGCAGGAATGCCTCGATTTCGACTCTACCCAGGTCTCTGCGGCGTTTCCTGCCCTGGTGACGGTTAAAGAACTGCCGTACCCAGTGGGCATAAAAACGGCGACGAGTCTCTTCAATGCCCAACTCTTCCAGCACCTGGAAATACCCGGTGGGCCAACGTGGATTCGGATTGTAAGGTGCAACCCGAGAGCGTTGCAGCTTTTGTCTGTCATTCACATCTTACGTCCTTATATTTTGCATATTATAAATATCTATCATAAATAATATCATACGAACATAACCAAGCACAACTTGTTTTTATTAATTTTTTATTATTTTTTCCTGTTGCATTTTGTACTTCAATATCATAAACTGCCGAATGTAGGTGTTTGCTAATAACTGTTAGCATTTAAAGAATCGGATAACTAAATGCCAAATTATCGATCACAACATATCAAAAGTGTTCAAGAATTCGTTCAATTAATTGATATAGAAAAAGAAAATCATGAGAAATCTGGGAATGATGTTGATTTTCTATTTCGTGGTCAAAGACGGGATCATCCTTTGTTACCGAAGCTTGCTCGTATTAAATTAAGAGGTGATATTGATAATATCGAAATGTTATTAATTGATGAATTTCGAAGAACTAGCCTCCCTCTTTCGGACATACAACCGAATGATGATTGGGATCTATTAGCAATAGCACAACACCATGGATTACCAACAAGGTTACTTGACTGGACATATAGTGCTTTAGTTGCTTTATGGTTTGCAGTAAAAGACAAACCTTATGATTCAGAAAGTAACGGGGTGGTATGGATTTTTATGCCGGATATTGACGATTTCAAAAAAGACACCGATAAATATGGCCCATTAGACAATAAAGAGACTAAGATATTTCGACCAAAAGTGGTGAGTAAAAGAATATCTTCACAGTCTGGTGTTTTTACAGTCCATAAAATAAATGAGAAGGAAAGAGTAGTTAAATTCGAGAACCATAGCCAATTTTCAAAAAAACTATTCAAGGTTCAAATACCATCAAATTTTTTTTCTTCAATAAGAAATAGATTAAATATGTTGGGTATAAATTATTCTACAGTTTTTCCTGATATTGATGGATTATGTTCACATCTACAATGGAGATACTCTTTTTATGATGATGAAATGGAAAATAAAGAAGTGCTAACAAGGCACTTCAGCGGACGCAAAAAGCCGCGCCGCTGAGTTTTGCGTTAGGGGTAATTGCATTATGCTTTCTAGGCAAGACGCTATTGATCTTTTAAAAGAATCCAAAATAATATTAAATCTTTATTCTGAAAATGATGATAAATTAAAATTCAAATTACAAATTACTCAAAGCAACAAAATTGAATTTAAATTATCAAATCATCATCAATTCAATAATATAGGCTTATTACGATTGGATTATAATGGTAGGCATATTAATCCTATGACTATTACTGAACAGGTTCCAGAGATTCTGCATAAATATGTTGGGAAATTCTTTGGTATTGATGAACACCATATTCATATCTATGTTGAAAATTATGGTCTTAACTGGGCATTACCACTTAATGAATACGGGTTCCCAATTAAAAAAATTTCTTCGCAGGGAGATGTGGTATCCGCAATTAAGGGATTCCAAAAAGAAATAAACTTAAAAACAGAGTTGATATTCCCATTTTCACTATTTGTTGTATAGACCAGAGATATGAACACCGAAAAACTTTTAGAATCATATTACAAATGGCTGAAAGACAATACAGTCATTGAGCATAATTATAATACAAAATGGTCTTTAATTAGTACGCCATTTGTAGGCATATTTAATGATATGTTAGAAATATATATAAAAGTTGATGGTGATACTGTTCTATTTTCGGATGATGGCATTACTTTAAATAATTTAGAAACAATAGGTGTTAATATTTTAAAGAGCCGCCAAAGAAGACAAATCTTTGATGGTATTCTTTTTAATTTTGGCCTTAAGCTAACTGGACGAGAACTTCAAACCAATTGCACAATAAGTGATTTTCCAAAACGTAAGCATTTGTTCTTAGAAGCATTAATAGAAATAAACGACATGTTTATGCTATCGAAAGAAAATGTTGCCTCAGTATTTAAAGATGATGTTGAGGAATATTTAAATGAATTAGGGATAATATATACAAAGGATTTCAAATTCACTGGAGTTTCTGGGATAGATTTTAATTTCGATTTTTTAATTGCAGGAAGACATGTTGAAATGGTTTTAAGGGCCATTAATTATTTAAACAAAACCACTTTAACAACATTTTTATATGCATGGGATGACATAATTACTACAAGAAAGAATGTGTCAAAAAAAGATGTTTCAGCCATAGCTATAGTAAATGACGATGAGAAAAGAATTATCAAGCCAGAGTATTTAGACGCCCTAAAAATTAAAAGAGCTGACTATATTCTTTGGTCGGAAAGAAACTCTAATGAAAATATTGAAAAATTAAGAGCTGCATAGCAGTTGAGAACCCCTAACAACCGCATGAACCCGACAAGCGGGTTATGCGGGTCGTTCGGGCATAAAAGGAATTATTGAGCATGGCTTTCGCTGCAGTCCCAGAAGAATCAAAAAAACAGATAAATAAGGCGGGCGCAATTCTTACCCTAATAAACCCTTCTCAAGCAGAATTATCATGGGCTGTTGGTTTAGCGGACAGATGGCGAGCATGCCATGCGTATCCAATCAACACGTTTCAGGCCACCCTTAGAACTAAGCTCCGAGCTTATGGCGGCGATCCGATCGCAGCACAACGTTTAAAGCGCATGCCAACTATCATCGATAAGCTGAAACGTTATCCCAACATGAAACTTACTACGATGCAGGATATCGGTGGTGTGCGTGCCATTCTAAACTCAGTAAGGGATGTCTACAGACTTTCAGGAGAGTATCGAGATAGCATACGCTTCCCACATGAACTCGTTGACCAGAAGGACTACCTTCAAAACCCCAGAGATGAAGACGGTTATCGGAGCATCCACCTAATATACAGATATAGGAATAGTCAAGCTAAGGACTACAATGGCCTCCGAATTGAGTTACAGATCCGGACACGATTGCAGCACACGTGGGCAACAGCAGTCGAAACGATGGGTACATTGCTCGGACAAGCGTTGAAGAGTCGACTTGGGGATAGGGAATGGCTCGATTTCTTCGCTCTAATTTCGTCCATTTTCGCTATTGACGAACGTTACCCGACACCACCCCGATTCAATGGCCGATCTCGTGAGGACCTCTCTGCTTCTGTCGCTTCGCTTGAAGCGAGTCTAGACGCATTGACCTTGATGCGGGGTTTGTCCGTAGCTGCAAACGAAATATACAAGGACGATTCAAGAAAAGGTTGGTCGTACCACCTAATCATACTTAACTCGCTTAAGCGAACATTGCAGATCAAGCCCTACGATCGAGACAGTCTTGACCAAGCGCTGGCCGACTACGCCAGTATCGAAGCAGAAGCCGCCAAAGGAGAAAAGATTGAGCCGGTTCTTGTATCGGCAGGCCCAATGCAGAAGTTGCGCCGCGCATATCCAAACTTCTTTCTCGACATCAACGAGTTCGGCAAAAAGGTAAAAAAAATCTGTACCGATGCAAGGAAATAGAGAGGCCCGAACAAGGCTAATACAGCCGACGCAAAAAACCGCGCGGCTGATTAGCGGCGTTATTTTGAGAATGAGAGAAAACAAATGACAAAAAGCTTGTTATTTCTTCCGGGTGCGGGTGCCGATCCAGAAATTTGGAAACCATTAAGCAATCAATTACCTGATACTTGGGAAAAAATTCATTTCAGATGGCCTGGTCTTGGCAATCAAAAGCCGGCCCCACACGTGAACTCTTTAGATGATCTTGTTAGTATAGTTGAAAATTCATTAGGCGATCAACCAGTTGATTTGTTGGCTCAATCAATGGGTGGCCATGTTGCAATACGGATTATGCTGAAGCATCCAGATAAAATACGTAGAGCAGTATTTACTGCAACAGGAGTCGGTTTAAATCTTGCTCAATTTGGCGGAGAAGATTGGATACCGGATTATCAGAAAGAATATCCAAATGCAAAAATTGGGATTATGGATGAAAAACAAGAATACAAAGATGTACTTTCACAAATTACACAGCCAGTACTTTTATTGTATGCTGACATGGATCCCATTTGTCCTGTAATTGTAGGAGAGCATTTGTCAGAATTATTGCCAAATGCAAAACTAATAAGAGTCAAGAGTAGCAGTCATACTTTTATTTCTGATAACCCAAACAATATTTCTGAGTACGTTATTAAATATTTAGAAGAAACAACATAACAAACGAATTAACGCAGACCCCAAAAGCCGTGGATTTTTGGGGATAAATTAAAATGAACTACTATGGATAGCTAATCTAACTCATTAAAGCCCACTAAGCTTTTGGGGCTGGTTATCCGTGACGTTCTCGGCGACGCTGCGCGTCGCCGAGAATCGCGGTGCTGACTTCGTCAAGTACCTTGTTCCGTCGCGCTCCGCGCGCCAGAACAAGGTACTTGACCGGACACCGTGAACCGCACAAT
>JAXHVA010000113.1:0-12573 GCA_034189035.1 Thermodesulfobacteriota bacterium | reverse complement strand
GAAATAGTGTGTTACAATGGGCCATGGCTTGAATCTCCTTTTGATAATAATGTGTTATGAGCAAACTCATTATAACAAACTGTGAGGTTCAAACCTATTTTTATTGCTTCTTAACCCGACAGTATTGATTTCAAATAATTATATATCCTTTATTAAGGAGTGTCTATCAATAAATAAAACCTAAATACCACCCAAATAATAAACCGGTGAAACAGTTATTGCGTATTGAGTTATGATTTCATAATCATCAGAAAATTATTAAGGAGTCTCTTTCCCATCTGAGTCAGGATAGACTCCGGGTGGAATTGAATTCCTTCAATGGGAAAATCCCTGTGTCTTACTCCCATAATCTCGCCTTCTTTCGTCTCAGAGCTTACCTTAAGACACTGAGGAAGTGTGGCTCTTTCAATGACCAATGAATGGTATCTTGTGGCTTCAAAAGGGTTTGGCAGATCCTTATAGATCCCTTTATTGTCATGGAAGACTAAAGAAGTCTTGCCATGCATTATCCTCTTTGCAGCAACGATATCTCCTCCAAACGCCTCCGCTATGGATTGATGCCCAAGACAAACTCCAAGGATGGGTATCTTTCCTGTAAAGTGTTTGACTGCATAAACCGATATCCCTGCCTGCTCTGGCCTGCCTGGACCTGGGGAAATCGTAAGCCCGTCCGGCTTTAGGCCCTTTATCTGTTCAATGGTCGTCTTATCATTTCTAAATACTCTTACTTTTTCACCTAGTTCACCAAAGTACTGGAAGAGATTATAGGTGAAAGAGTCGTAATTATCTATCATTAAAAGCATAGTATTATCTTAATCCATTTTTGGCCATCTCAATTGCCCTTATCATAGCTTTTGCCTTGTTTTTCGTTTCATTCCATTCATTTTCAGGTACTGAATCAGCAACAATCCCTGCCCCTGCCTGGATATAAATCGTATTGTCCTTGATCACTATTGTACGGATTGTAATACAGAAATCCATATTACCTGAAAAGCTGAAGTAACCTACTGCACCTGCATAAGGCCCTCTTTTTGTGGGTTCTAAGTCCTCTATTATCTCCATTGCCCTCACTTTGGGAGCACCAGAAACAGTCCCTGCAGGGAAACATGCTTCCATGACATTGAATATATCCTTTCCCTCATCGAGGATTCCCTGGACATTAGAGACGATGTGCATCACATGTGAATATTTTTCTATTACCATCAGTTCATTTACATTTACAGTTCCTATCGTTGCGACTCTCCCCACATCATTTCGGCCAAGGTCTACCAGCATTATATGCTCTGCTCTTTCTTTTGGGTCTTTAAGCAGATCTTTTTCGAATTCTCGATCCTCACTGAGCGTTTTACCTCTTGGACGTGTGCCGGCAATAGGCCTCAGGGAGATATTTTTGTCTTCAACCCTAACCATGACCTCTGGTGATGACCCGACAATGAATAGATCATCACATTTCAAGTAAAACATATACGGTGAGGGATTTATGGTTCTTAGACTCCGATAGATATTGAAAGGGTCTAGATTTGCCTGTATTTGAAATCGCTGCGATAAGACTACCTGAATAACGTCTCCAGCTACAATGTGTTCTTTTGCCTTTACTACGATGTCTTCAAATTGTTCTTTAGAAAGATTCGATGTCATATTCAAATATGCTTTATCCTGAGTATCTATTGGTTTGATATGGACAGTACCTTTTAATCTTGAGATAATTGAATCTATCTTTTTCACAGCGTCACTGTATAGACACTCCAGGGTATGATTACCGGATAAGTTTACATTGGAGACGACCTTAAGTGTTTGTTTTAAATTGTCAAAGATCAGGATGCTATCTGTAATCATAAAGAGGCTGTCGTTTAGATCCAGATCGTCCGTGGTAGTATCCGGCAATTCTTCAAAGAATTTTACTATATCATAACTCAAATAACCGACTGCTCCACCAAAAAACCTTGGCAGGCCATCTATATTTACAGGCCTATATCCCTCCATAAATTCTCTTAATTTATTGAGGGGGTTGTTTACGTTTTTTATTTCCTGCTGGTTTTGGTTATTCATAATATATATGGTACTGCCCTTACTTTTGAATATTATAGATGGGTTGAACCCTAAGAAAGTGTATCTGCCCCATTTCTCGCCCCCCTCTACACTTTCTAGTAAGAATGAATACCTGCTGTTGTTCATCTTATAAAACGCAGAGACGGGGGTCTCCATATCTGCTAATATCTCTTTGTAAATTGGGATAAGATTACCCTCTTTTGCTTTTTTGCAAAACTCTTTAAAAGATGGAAAATACATCTATTCATTCATCCCTTCTATATGTAAGGCGGATTGCAATTAGTTTAAAATGTACATGATGGCAAAATAAAAAACCATGGGCTAAAGTTGCGAGTCCATGGCTTGAATAAAAGACCGTGGACTTCGGAATTGCCCACGGACTACTGTCGCTTTATTTCTGGTGAGTTAAAAAATGGGTGGACAACTCCACATTATACAAATAGCTCCACCACCACCATTTTTTGCTGTTGGGTTCTTTTAAAATCAATTCATTCTCCCCCTTTAAGGGATACAGCCTCTTAAATTGTTACCTTGTAACCTTTTTAATGTTAAAAAGAAATATCATAGAAAAACTTTAATTGTCAAGCATTTTTTAAAGAGGTTGTACTTGGTCAGTATAATTTTTCTTGACAAATTTCTTTTAAAGGCGTAAAAAGACAATAAGGAGATGAATGTTGTGTTTTATTTTATGAATCTTATATTTAGAGTGTATAGTAGACTTTATTATTATTTTATAAAGTCCGCCCAAAGCCCGGAGTTTGATTCGTGAAATAAGATATAATTACTCAAGGCCATGGACAGACACAAAAAAGAATGCCCATGGCTTTTTTATTTGAATGTTTTTTAGCCATGGGTAGCGATGCTCATGGCTTTTTTATTGATTGTCCATCGATAGATCTCGATGGACATGGATACTTCATAGGAGGTAAGAGATGATCATCGTAATGAAGGCAAAGGCGAAACACGAAGATATGAAAGATGTTATATCAAAGATAGAGAAAATGGGATATAAGCCCCATGTAATCGAAGGAGTAGAAAGGAGTGTAATAGGGGCAGTTGGTGATGAGAGGGGGAAGGCTAAATTGCAATCTTTAGAGGTACTTTCTGGAGTTGAAAAGGTTGTTCCCATACTCAAACCATACAAACTCGCAAGTCGTGAATTGAAATCAGAGGCTACTGTTGTTCACATAAATGAAAGAGTAAGAATCGGTAGTGAAAGGGTAGTTGTTATCGCCGGGCCCTGTGCTGTTGAGAGTGAAGAGCAGATAATCGAATCCGCGGTTTCTGTTAAAGATGCAGGGGCTGATATCTTACGTGGTGGTGCCTTTAAACCTCGCACTTCACCATACAGCTTCCAGGGTTTGGAAGAAGAAGGCTTAAAATTACTGGCTAAGGCCAGGGAGAAGACCGGGCTTCCAGTTGTTACAGAGGTAATGAATCCAAAAGATGTTGATCTTGTTGCCAATTATTCGGATATTATGCAGGTTGGTGCAAGAAATGTTCAAAACTTTGCGTTACTAAAAAATTTAGGAAAATGCAATAGACCCATCTTGTTAAAAAGAGGAATGATGACTACAATAGAGGAGTTTTTAATGTCTGCTGAATACATCCTTTCTGCAGGAAATCAGGATGTGGTCTTATGTGAAAGGGGAATCAGAACCTTTGAGACCGCTACAAGAAACACGCTGGATTTGGCCTGTATCCCTGTATTAAAAGAGAGAAGCCATTTACCTCTTATTGTGGATCCGAGTCATGCTACAGGATATTGGTCTTATGTAGCGCCCATGTCCTACGCGGCAATCGCTGCAGGTGCAGATGGGCTTATGATAGAGGTACATCCCAAACCAGAAGAAGCTGAAAGCGATGGTATCCAGTCATTGAAACCTAATAAGTTTGCCAATTTGATGAAGAACCTGAGGGCTTATATAGATGCAGCGGGAAGGGCATGAGACTTTTATTCCTTTGATTCTATTTGAGGGATAAGCCATTCCATCCTATCCTTCCAAAGGGTATATTGCTTTTTTACATATTCGTTGTTCGGAGCAAGAAGCAAAGCAGCTTCAATGTGTTTGGAGGCCATACATATAATGTCCCTATATGAAGACATTTTATAATTATAGAATTGCGGGCTTGAATGTTTAAAGTGAATTATATCCGTGTTAATAACTGCCAAATAGATATGAGAATAGTAGTCAGTTGGTTTGTGATGAAGGGCCTTTTCAAATTTCTTTTTTGCATTCAATAATGACTCTATCTGCTCTTTTATTGAATTTTTTTGATCATGATAGTAGGTGTTATAGTAATAAAACTTACCCAATTCGAAAAGTATTTCCGGGTTTTTTGGGTCTTCCTTTAAGGCTTTTATAAGTGATGATTCGATAAGCCACACCTGATTATTGTCGAATTTCTTGTCATAGAGAGCCATCTTTAAATATCCTTTGCCCAATTCATAAGAATAGATGGAATTACATCCCCTGATAAGATATTGACAAACAAAAAGGGCGATGACGATTGCTAAAGCAACTGCAATATACCTTGTGAGTTGAATAAAGTTTGGTCGGCTATATTCCATATATATGAACCTCATAAGGTGCAAATGAGTCGGTAAGGCTTCTTTCTTGTGTCTTAATCTTCCTGTTTTCAAATACAACGTCAGCCATTTCGTTAAGAAAAGTACCATGCATTCTCATTTGAAGTGGCTTATCTGTAACATTTACCGCGATGAGATATGTCCCCTCTTTCATCTTTGATCCATGCTTTTTTAAATGTCTATTATCTACTTTCCGAATAGAGTAATGAATGCCTGTCAGCCTTTGAGGATGTGATCGACTTGGCTCAATCTGAATCTCTAGATTATGATCTATAGCAGGAGCGAGAAGCAATGGATATATTCGATTCAATTCCCAGACAATTTTCTTTATGTCGTTCCAGTGGTCAGGATAATCCTTTATGCTATAATTCCCTCCTTTAAAGGTATAATAGAATATTCCTTTTACGCCATGAACAACAGCAAGATAAGTAAGGCATCTCTCTTCTTCAAAGGTCGGGTTTCTTCCCCATTCCCGCTTATCCCCTTGTACTGGATAAGCCGACCAATCAAAGGCCTGTATTACAGCCCAGATCGGCTTTTCATTGAATACAGCCTTTCTTGCTTCATCGATGCTGTCAGAGAGCCAGGTGATCGGCATACTGGGTATTGGGTATGGATCGACCATGAGTATGTCCACCCCGTCTCCATAGTCATATGCCTTTTTAGATCTCACAAGGACCAGGCTGGTTGGATGGGTGGGATCCATTTTGTGAATATAGTTATTTAGCCTCCATATATAACTAGGGGGAATTCCCCTCCCTTCCGGTTCATCTTCCAGATACCAGGAGAGTATTCCCTTTGAATGTCTCACCCGAAAAAAGAAGGCGCTTAAATCCGTCTTCCATGCCTCATTAGGGATCTTAATCATTGCCTTTACCTGGCATCTTTCGGCCTTATTGATAAATAACCGTAAGTAATCAATATCTGACACGTAGGTCTGAATACTATTAAAACCAGCTTCTTTAAGATCAGGGATGTCTTCAACTCCCACTCCATAGATGCCGATTGGAAAGAAATCTGCATGGAGGTTTCTCTTCGATAAATCTATACTCTTTTTGACCTTTTCTATCAGTTCACTATCGGTTTTATCTTTAGAATCTTTTACCAGGAAATCGTGACGATCTGAGACGTCTATCTCCTTCCTATTCTTATAAACAGAGACTCTCCAATACCATTTTCCATCTCTTAGCTTCTCTTTTACCCTATAGAGATTCCCCTGTGGACTAGAATTTTCAAAGACAAGGGTGTTATTGAAGTCCTTATCCTGAGAGAGTTGAACCTGGACAGAGAGGACCATATGATTCTCGGGAAGTAGCCAGTTGATGGCAGGTCTTCCTTTTTTAATTGTCTTTCCTTTGGTAGGAGATATGGGGAGTATCTTTAACTCTGTCATGTAAAGGCTGTCGAACCAGAGCTTGTGACTCATGCCTGGACTTTGAAGAGAGATGGTGGTATGCCTTTGTTCTTTGGATTGAATCAGCCAGCTCAAATTAACCCACCCTCCCTGGCAGAAGAGCTCGTTCAAACGGAAGGTTCTATCAAACATATTGATCTGTGGATATTCACCATCCATAAAGCCATCTCTTTTTACCCATATAGAGAAGAGATAATACCTATCTGGTACAATGCCTTTTATAGTACATCGCCAGGTCCCTTTCCCTTTTATAAATATCGCATTTTCTCCTTTTACCCCTGACTTACCGACCCCCAAAAGCCCTCCGTGTCCTACCTCTTTTTCCCAAAAGTAAGGGTTATGATCGCCATTTGAGCCTTCTTTGAAGTCTGGATTAGGTATAAGATTGGGGAACATTTCCCATAAAGGGGAAGGATGTAGGATTAACAGACCAATGACTATACTAATCAATCCTTTTTTAAGAGTGGGATTCATTGTATAGGAGTTCCTTTTTTATAAACAGTTTATCTTTTGAAATGTTGTTTTTTACTTTTTCTTTTTCGAATTGTTTTCATTTCTACAACAGTGAGAGTCAGTGCAAGTATTATACAAAACATAGTTGCATTGGCTGGAATGTGCATATTGAAGTCCGCTATACTGTGAAATAACATGGCCACAATGCCCGTTATCCCACCCAGGGTTATGCTTACTACAAAAGGGTTTCTCCTGTTTGCCAATCGTTTTGTGATAATAACGAGAATTACCAACAACGCTCCAATAATCAAGATCCCTCCTAAAAGACCCGTATCGGATAAGATTTCCAGATAATCATTGTGGGCATGGTTGAATGTTAATGTGGATTCTGTTGTCCTGTATGAAGGATATATGTCTTTAAAAGTCCCTAGACCTGTGCCAAGAAGCGGAAAATCTCCAATTATTTGGGTTGTGTCCCTGTAAACCGATAGCCTTTGATGGCCAATTTTATCAGTATTTTTTAATGTTGATAGTCTATCTATAATCGGGTCTATACCTAACCAGATCAGAAAAAGGGAAGAAAAAGTAAATATGATGATGAGAAACAAAGTGCCTTTTTTCTTTGATCTGCGTGAGGATAATGATAAGCTCGTTAAAAAAACCATAGACAACAAAAAACTCATGATCCCACCACGGGACAAGGTGAGAAACAAGGCTGCAATCATGATAATTACCATAAATACAAGGAGTATATTCCTAGAGATTTGAGACTCGAAGTCGGTAAGGTAATAACGGGATCTTCCAAACTCGAAGTTGTCTATCCGGGAAGGTGAGATGAGAAAGCCAATCGCCAATGGAATAACCATTACCATATAACCCGCAAAGTGATTTTTATTTACATAAGGACCGAAAGGTGTTCCCCCATGGGTGAGTTCATTAAACCAGTAAATCTTTCCATTCCAGGTAAAATACTGGAAGATTCCAAAGAGGGACAATAAAAACCCGGTTATAATTATCATAATGACAATTCTCTTTATCTGTTGCCTGGTCTTTATGGTCGTGATTACTAAAAAGAATATCCCGATGTATGTCAGTATCTTAATGAGCTCAATCGATGTGGCACGACTATGGATAGATAACGATCTTCTTTTGAGAGTTGTCAGTTCAAGGGGAGTTGATCTCGAATCCTTTAAAACAGGCCAGTCTGGGAGGGTCTGCGCATATAATTTATAGGTATTGGGTGAGATGTGTTGTATGAATTGAGGGGGCACGGGGAGCAACTGGAACAGGATAAGAAAGATAAATAGGGATATTGGAATGAGTATTAGAGGATAGCTCTTCGATTTGTTCCATTTGTCTTTCTTCTTCTTGAATATCCGTTGGATAAACCAGATTGTGATTAAACAGATACTAACGAGCTCAATTATGGTATACGCCCATACCTGGGTTGACCCAAAGGCAAAGGGTGAAAAAAAAATAATAAAGCACAGACCTCCTTCTATATTCCTGTCAAAAGGCTGAGATGTTATTGTCATTTTATATATACTCCAGCTTCTCTTTTTTGTTTATTTCTAAACTTTGAAATCAATCCGGCGAGATATCAAGATTGGCAGGGGTAAGGTTGTGGAAAGTACGAATAATAGCTGGGGTATCCTGGAGTTGTACAGACCTCTTCAAATCTTCGATCTTCTGATAGAGGTCACCCTTTGAATAGAACTCTTTTGTCTTAATCTTAAATATCTTTGGATGGCCTGTATGCTCAATCTCTTCATCAGTGGCTAAGAGTTCCTCAGTAAACTTTTCTCCTGGTCGTATTCCGGTATAAACGATAGGGATATCTTTTTCTGGTTCCAGGCCAGAAAGTCTTATCAACTCACAGGCCACATCATATACCTTTATCTGTTCACCCATATCAAGCAGGAAGAGATCTCCTCCCTTTCCCATAGTTCCTGCTTGCAGGACTAAGAGAACCGCCTCAGGTATTGTCATAAAATAACGCTTCATATCCGGATGAGTGATGGTTACGGGCCCACCTTTTTCAATCTGCTCCTGGAAAAGAGGGATAACACTTCCTCTACTTCCCAATACATTTCCGAATCGCACAGCTAAAAATTGGGTTTTTTGTTGGTGGTTGAGGCTTGATACTACCATCTCTGCTACTCTCTTGCTCTTCCCCATAATACTGGTTGGATTAACGGCCTTGTCCGTCGAGATGAAGACAAACTTCTTTACTCCCTTCTTGTATGAAAGCTCACTGAGTATCCTTGTCCCCATAATATTGACCTTAAAGGCCTCTTCCGGAAAATCTTCTAATATAGGTACATGTTTGTACGCCGCCGCATGGAATACGATCTGTGGTTTAAAATTATTGAAGACTGCTTCCATCTTCTCTTTATCGAGTATATCTCCTAAAACAGGGTGAATCGAAAGAAGAGGATAATGATTTTTAGTCTCTCTTTGTATATGAAATAGAGCGGTTTCATCGATGTCTAAAAGGATGAGAAGGCGTGGGTTAAACCTCGATATCTGTCTTGCCAGTTCAGAACCAATAGACCCTCCTGCACCTGTAATAAGGACCTCCTTACCTTTTATGTCCATTCCTACCTTCGTATATTCAATCTTTATGGGCTCTCGTCCGAGTAAATCCTCCAAGTCAATCTTCTTAATATCAAAGATGTTGATATTTCTCGTAATAATATCTTTGGTACTAGGAATAATATGAATATCATCAATTCCTGCTTTGCGAATGTAAGAGACAATATCCCTGATCTCTCTCGATGGGACGGATGGCATTGCGATTACTGCCATTTCAACATTTAACTTCTTTGATACAGAAGGAATATGGGCTCTTTTGCCCATTACTTCAACACTATGAATTGAGGCCTTTTTTTTGGATGGATCGTCATCTATAAATGCGACGGGAAGATAGGGAGATTCTTTGACCCTCTTCATGTCCCTCACAATCTGTTCACCTGCATTTCCTGCCCCGATAATCAATGTGTTCTTCTTCCCGATATTTGAGTAGTTACCGTTTTGCATATAAACCCGCTTCGAAATCCTTAACCCACCAATTAGAATAAGGGATAGAGAATAATCGATTAAAAGAATGGATCGGGGAAAGCCATGAAAAATTTCTTCATAAGAGATGGCCAGGATAAGAGAACTGAGAATTATAGAACTTAAGGTTTGTGCCTTAAATATTTTTGTAAGTTCATAAAGACCGATATATGCCCAGTTAAAGCGGTAGACTTGAAAGAAAGCCAAAATAGATAACTTTATGGTTATAAATAGTGGGATACATAGATATAATTGAAATATATAGGCCTTTGGTATGGCAAAATCAAAACGGAGTAAAAAAGATATACAAATGGCTAATATGAATATCAGTGCATCCGAAGTTAGAAAAAAGAGGGTTCTCACTAAAGTAGGCTTTTGAAGAATATTTTTGACTAAGGGGTGTTCTGTCATGTTCTCATTCCTTTAAAAACCTGAGTTTAAATGTACATATTATGCACACTCCTATTGTAAAAAACAAGATAACTATACTTATCAAAGCATTTGCGAAATAGGAAATTATCCCTAAAATACCAAATAAAAAACAAAAAATCCAACATATAATTACAGTGTTTTTGTGGGAAAGGTGATATTTGATCATCAATTGGTTGTAAAAATGATCGAGATCAGCGTTAAAGAGCGGCTTTTTTTGCATATAACGGCGGGTAATACTCAAAGATGTATCAAATATCAGTAGCCCAAGGATTAAGATGACCCCTATAAAGGATGAGAGTTTATTCTGATGCTCATTAATGCAAATAATTGCCAGTATTGCAAGTAAATAACCGAGAAACAGGCTTCCAGAATCTCCCATAAAAGTCTTTGCTTTATGTATATTGTATTTTAAAAAGCCCAGCGCACTTCCAATGACAATTAATGATAGCGCAATCGCAATAGTGGCATTATGAACAAAGGAAATGTAAAAGAAGAAGGAAGCTGCTAGAACAGACACTCCGGAAGCCAATCCGTCTAGTCCATCTATCAGATTTAATGCATTGGAGGATCCAATGATAATAAAAAGGGTTAAAAGGACAGTTGCCCATCCCAATGTGGGGATATCTATTATAAAGCCGAATGTTAGAGGAATCAAAGCCGCTAGAAACTGACCGGATAATTTGAGAAGAGGTTTGATATCAAATAAGTCATCTATTAAACCTATTGAAAAGATTATAACAGAGCCTGCTAAAGCTGCAGCTAATTGAGCAGTTATATATGAATTAAGGATATAGAATAGGCAGGTTAGAAAAGCACCTAAAAAAATCGCAATTCCACCCATCCTTGGGGTAGGCTCTTTTTGGATCTTTACCTGACTTGGCGTATCCATTACATGCCAAGTTTTTGCAAGCTTTATTGAAAATGGTGTAAAGAGCAGAGATAGAGAAAACGGTATAAAGAATAAGGCAAAATTCATTCAGCTATACCCTTATACTGGATATTGTTTTTAGTGACTTCTGAACTAGCTTAGTAAAAGAGGCCTGTTTTTTAGCAATCCTAAAGAAAAACCACTATTTCATGAGTACTATCAACTTAATTTAATTTCACTGAAAAAGTCAAGTTTTTATCAGCTTTTTATTGAGGAGACTCAATAACTATTTCGTTTTTACAGATATGAGTTGTACGTTTTTTATAGTTGAAGTGATATTGGGTGAAGGGTTATATTTTACTGTATGGAATATCTTTATATACATCCAATGTCTCTCTATGTCAATCGAAACATTTCGCTTTTGAGACAAAAATTATTTTCTGACAGGATTAGACGAGAACATTTATGTGAAGAAAGCTATGTTTTCAATAAAAATAGCTTGAGCTGATAGCAAAATTAAATTTTACTAAAACGTTGCTTTATATAAAGCAAAAATCATACCATAAATTCCGCTTGATTATAAATGATCGCTAAAGAGGGATGTTTTTATTAAGATTCTTATAGGGTGTATAATTTATCGTAAAATTCGAAGTTTTTAAACAGATAAAAAAGTTTTAACCGGCTGAAAAAAAGTCATTTTGTCTTATATTGAAAGACTGCTTCTCATTTGACAAGACAGGGGTATGGGTATGGATTAGACTTGCATCGAACAGGGTGATACACTTTTAATGTGCCCCTCTCCCACTCATCCCTTTTGTCCCTCATCCCTTCCGAATTCAATGTTTTAAGGTATAATTCCATTTCTATATTGACAATAAAATTTTTATTAATTATACTAATTTTCGAAATGTAAAACTTTTTAAAAGGAGGTTTAACATAAATGACTACAGTTAGGACACTATCTAAAGGGCAAATTGTTATTCCTGCAAAAATTAGAAAGAAGTACAACATTAAACCTGGCTCTGAATTGCATCTCATCGAATATGGCGGAATACTCTATATCATACCTCCAGTAGAAGATCCAATTGGAGCAGCATGTGGATCATTACCTCCAGAACCTTCCCTTTCTGAGTATTTATTAAAAGAGCGAAAAGAAGGCTTTTTGAAATGAAATCAGACGAAAAATACATCTTCGACAGCCACGCTTTACTCAAATTCTTTCAGAAAGAGGGAGGATATGAGAAAGTTGTAGACTTACTGAAAATCATAAGAAAAAATGCTCTGCTCAAATACCTGAATGTCATTAATCTTGGAGAGATTATTTACTGTACAAAAAGGAAATTTGGTGAGCAAAGTAAAATAAAAGTATTAGCTCATATTGAAAGACTAAACTTTATAATCCTGCCTGTTCCTAATAACTTGGTCTTTAAATCAGCAGAATATAAAGCAGACTATTCTATTTCGTATGCAGATAGTTTTGTTTTAGCTTCTGCTGTTGAGCAAAATGCAGTAATTGTAACAGGTGACCCTGATTTCAAAAAAGTTGAGCATCTTGCTAAAATCATATGGGTTTAGTTCCACGTCTAATGTTCACATATTCGTACTTTCCTACGTTCTCACTCTCAACAATTCAGCTCTCCCTCAATCCCCTCACGATCTCACGTTTCACCCCTCAACGCTCCCGACTTTCGTCTTCCCCTACCTTTTGGC
>JAXHVA010000112.1:0-12773 GCA_034189035.1 Thermodesulfobacteriota bacterium | reverse complement strand
TTATGCCACTTCTGGATCATGGTATTGAAGGATTGAAGCGTTATGTTGGCATTTCCGTATAAGCGTGGAACATTCAAATAGTCGGGCATATTCATCAGCAAAAACAGCTCAAGCGTTTGAAGAGGCTCAAAAAGAGACAGAGGGAGAGATTTCCTGTAGCCTCTTAATCGCTATTAGCGAGTAATAACATATATTTCTTGTGGATAAGTACGACTGTAATCAGGAGATGTGTCTTCTACCAAGTAGAAATTTTATGATTAAGAGATGTGCTCCTATTCACATAACGTTATATAAAAGAGCCTGAAGTTTGGAGTGCCTAAAATACCTCAAATTTTAGGCACTTTAGGCACTTATTTATGCTTATCTCAAAGGCAATCGATACAATTGAAAAATATAGAATGCTGCAACAAGGTGAAAGGATTGTAGTTGCAGTCTCTGGAGGTCCTGATTCTGTATTCTTGCTTTATACACTGAATGAATTGAAAGACGATATGAACCTTACACTGATCGTCGCTCATGTGGATCATTGTATTCGCAAGGATGAGTCAAAAGATGAGTGCATGTTTGTCAAGAACCTTGCGAATAGATTCGACTTGCCTTTTGAATCTCAATCTTTTAATGTACCTCTTATTAAAAAGGTCATGAGGGTATCAACTCAGGAAGCTGCAAGGAATGTCCGATATGAGTTCTTGATGAGAACCTTAAGGAAATACAATGCACATAAGGTGGCCACAGGTCACAATGCAGATGACCAGGCTGAGACGGTCTTAATGAGATTAATACGGGGGACAGGATCGAAGGGTCTCTGTGGGATAAATCCTTTTAGAGATGGCATTTTTATCAGACCGATTATTGAGATAAGACAATCTGAAATCAGAAGGGAGTTAGAGGATCGTAGAATTGAATTTGTTATTGATAGTTCGAATAAGGAGGATATTTACCTGCGAAATAAGATACGCAATCGGCTTATGCCGGTATTGATAAATGAATACAATCCAAATATTATCCAGAGTCTCGTTAATACCTCTGAAATTTTGAGAAAAGAAGATGGATTTCTCGATATACTTGCAAAAGAATATCTGTCTGATATTCGTATATACAGTGATAAAAAATCGATTGCACTTGATATCTTAAGGCTTAAGGACTTGGATGAATCCATTCAGATTCGGGTATTGAAAAGGGCCATAGAATTGTTTAGTGAGGATTTGAGATGTGTTTGTTTCAAACATCTGGACTCAATAGTGCATATGCTTTTTCGTAAAGGTTCGAATAAGTTTTTAAATCTACCTAAAGGGATTTGTATCGAAAAGAGATACAATGAGCTGATAATAAGAGAAGAGATAAGAGGAAATGATTTTTTTTATTCTTTTAATCATGTTCCTGATCGAGTCAGATTGAAAGAGACTGGAAAAGATATCGAATTCAGTGTTATAAAAAAGGCCAAGAATTTAGATGTCGGTCGTGATCCAGATGTCGCTTTCTTCGATTTTGAACGGGTAAGATTCCCGATTATTCTTAGGAATTTTAAAGAAGGAGACAGATTTCAGCCGATAGGGTTGAATGGGACGAAAAAGTTAAAAGACTTTTTTATAGACTGTAAAATTCCAAGATCAATAAGGAGACAAGTTCCGCTTTTAGTCTTCGATGATTTGATCGCATGGGTTATAGGCTTAAGGATAGATCATAGAGTTATGCTGAGTGAATCTACTAAAGAGATCCTTAAGGTGAGAATGTATGAGTAGTACACGATTTTTATTGTATTTTAAAGTATAATCATATAAGATTAAATGAGTGCCTGAATCCCACATTGTTACTATTGATTCTTTCGTTTTGGACTGATTACATTATTGCTTCAACTTTTGGATAAATGAGACACGCAAAACTGGAAGGCTAGAAAATGGATGAAAAGATGAACCCCTTTTATAAAAACATTGCATTATGGCTGGTTATCACTTTAATGATGATACTCCTTTATCAACTCTTTAGCAAGCCTCAGACTCTGTATGAAAAGGTTATTTTCAGCGATTTCATGGCTGCACTTGAGATGGGAAATGTCCTTGAGGTGAATATGCAGGGGAATCGTATCCATGGTAAATACATAGATGGGAAGGCATTTAAAACCTATGCCCCTCAAGATCCTGATCTAGTGAGAACGCTGAGGGAAAAGGGAGTCAGAATATCGGTTGAACCTAAAGAGGAATCTCCGTGGTATCTTACTGCACTTATCTCATGGTTTCCAATGTTTCTCCTTATCGCTGTATGGATAATCTTTATGAGGCAGATGCAGGCTGGGGGCAGGGCAATGACTTTTGGCAAGAGTAAGGCCAGATTACTCTCTGAGCAACGCCATAAAGTTACGTTTGAAGACGTGGCTGGTATAGATGAGGCAAAGGAAGAACTACAAGAGATCATAGAGTTTTTAAAGAACCCTAAAAAGTTTACGAAGTTGGGTGGTAGGATCCCAAAGGGAGTTCTGTTGATGGGGGCACCAGGTACTGGAAAGACATTGTTGGCAAGGGCAATTGCAGGGGAGGCAAGCGTCCCTTTCTTTAGTATAAGCGGGTCTGATTTTGTAGAGATGTTTGTAGGAGTAGGAGCATCTCGTGTGAGAGATCTCTTTATCCAAGGCAAAAAAAGTGCGCCCTGTATAATTTTTATCGATGAAATCGATGCTGTTGGGAGACATAGGGGGGCAGGACTGGGAGGAGGACATGATGAAAGGGAACAAACTCTGAATCAGTTGCTGGTGGAGATGGATGGATTTGAATCCCAGGAAGGTGTTATCATTATTTCAGCAACCAACAGACCTGATGTTCTCGATCCGGCCTTGTTACGTCCAGGAAGGTTTGATCGACAGGTTGTAGTACCACCACCTGATGTAAAGGGAAGAGAGGGGATATTGAGTGTACATTCAAGGAACACCCCTTTGGCCGATGATGTTACCCTTGAAGTTTTATCCAGGGGGACTCCTGGTTTTACAGGTGCTGATTTGGAGAATTTGGTTAATGAGGCTGCTCTTTTAGCAGCGAGAAAAGACAAGAACAATGTTGAAATGGAGGATTTCGAAGAAGCTAAGGACAAAGTTTTGATGGGGGTTGAGAGAAAGAGCATGATAATCAGCCCTGAAGAGAAACGCAGCACTTCATATCACGAAGCCGGGCATGTACTGGTTGCTAAGTTCCTGCCAGGTACAGACCCAATTCATAAAGTAACGATAATACCGAGGGGGAGATCACTGGGCCTTACTCAACAATTGCCTATAGACGAAAAACACACTTATCCATCGGATTATCTACAAAATAATATCACCATCTTACTTGGAGGAAGGGCGGCCGAGGAGATTGTTTTAGGAAACCTTACTACTGGCTCTGGGAATGACCTTGAAAGGGCTACGGATTTGGCAAGGAAGATGGTCTGTGAATGGGGAATGAGTGAAGAGATGGGTCCCCTTACTTTTGGAAAGAAAGAGGAGCAGATTTTCCTTGGAAGAGAGTTTGCTCAACATAGGGATTACAGTGAGGATACTGCTATAAAGATCGATAGAGAAGTAAAGAGGATCGTAACAGAAAACTATAAAAGGGCAAGGGATATTTTAAACGAAAACACCCATATACTCCATGAGCTCGCCGGTCAATTATTGGAGAGAGAGGTCCTCGATGGGAAAGAGATAGAGAGTATTGTAAATAAAGAAACCGCAAAAGAAGGGATTACAGAAGTTCAAGATAAAGGAAGCCGAAAGGAAAAGGCTTTTTGAGTATATATTAGGCAGAGGTTCGGCTAAAAGGCCTTTTCTCTAAAGACATCAGTTCATAATGGTAAACACTGATTCTGGAAAAGATGCAATTAAGCGTATAAGTTGCAAGAAGGGTAATCTCAACCTTGACGAGCGAACCCACATAATGGGTATTTTAAATATAACGCCGGACTCCTTTTCTGATGGAGGTCTGTTCTGCGACCCTGATCTGGCTGTTACCCATGCCCTAAAATTGGTTGATGATGGAGCCGATATCATAGATGTTGGAGGGGAGACTACAAAGCCAGGCTCAAAACCAATCAGTGCAGATCAGGAGTTGGCTCGCGTTATCCCGGTAGTGAAAAGACTTTCCAAGATGATCGATGTGCCTCTATCTATCGATACGTATAAGTCTGCTGTTGCAAAGAGGGCAATTGAAGCAGGGGCTGAGATGATCAATGATATAAGCGCTCTGCGTTTTGACCCTGATATGAAGGTGACTGCTGCCAAATACGGCGTTCCCATTGTCCTTATGCATATGAAGGGTACTCCTTTGAATATGCAAAAAGACCCCCGCTATGAATTCCTGATTTCAGAGATAATTGGTTATCTCAAAGAAAGCATTGAAATTGCTCAAAAGGCAGGGATACATCCAGACAGGATAATCATTGATCCTGGGATCGGTTTTGGAAAATCTATAAAAAAAAGGCATAACCTAGAAATCATTCGACGTTTATCAGAATTTGAAACTCTGGGTATGCCTATCCTTATAGGTCCATCGAGAAAGGCATTTATTGGAGAGATACTCGGTACTGATGTAACACAGAGGGAGGAAGGAACTGTAGCTGCTGTGTGTGCGGCAGTACTCAATGGTGCGAATATTATACGGGTTCATAATGTTGGCATGATAAAGAGGGCTGTTAAGATAATAGATGCAATTAAAATTTGACCGTCGTTGAAGCTTGATGTTAGTTTTCTATTGTATAGCGCTAAAATGTTACAAAATTGAGTAGGGGTATCATGGAAAGGTTATTTGGGACAGATGGTGTAAGGGGAATTGCAAATATCGAGCCTATGACCGTTGAGATCGCAACACAATTAGGAAGGGGGATCTCATATATATTTAAAAGTGAGAAGAGAAGGCATAAGATTGTCGTTGGGAAAGATACCCGACTTTCCGGATATATGATCGAGACTGCCCTTACTGCGGGGATTTGTTCAATGGGCGTTGATGTATTGCTGATCGGTCCCCTACCTACACCTGGGATCGCGTTCATTACCTCCAGTATGAGGGCAGATGCGGGAGTCGTTATTTCTGCCTCTCATAATCCTTTTCAGGATAATGGAATAAAGTTCTTCTCAAAAGATGGCTTAAAATTGCCGGATGAATTAGAGATGAGGATCGAAGAGCTGGTGTTCGGAGACAGCATAGATTCATTGCGTCCCACAGCACAAGAGGTAGGAAAGGCTTTTAGGATAGATGATGCAGCCGGAAGATACATCGTCTTTCTTAAAGGGACTTTCCCAAAGGATTTGACACTGGATGGTTTGAAGATCGTTCTTGACTGTGCAAATGGTGCGGCGTATAAGGTAGCCCCAGCAGTCTTCGGAGAGCTGGGAGCAGATCTGATTCTCTTCGGTGTTGAGCCAAATGGAGAGAATATAAACCGAGAATGCGGTTCTTTGTGTCCGGAAGTAATATCGAGGGCGGTCAGAGAGAATAAGGCGGATATTGGTATAGCCCTTGATGGTGATGCAGACAGGGTAGTCTTTGTTGATGAAAAAGGTGAATTGGTTGATGGAGACCATATCATGGCAATATGTGCTGCGGAGTTGATCAATAAAAACAGACTCAATAAGAACACCCTGGTTACTACCTTAATGAGCAATATGGGGCTTGATTTGTTTATCAAAAGCCTAGGAGGTAAAGTTGTAAAGACTGCTGTAGGTGACAGATATGTAGTAGAAGAGATGCTAAAGAACGATTATAATCTTGGGGGTGAAAAATCCGGCCATATAATCTTTCTCGATCATAATACCACAGGAGACGGAATTATTTCCGCATTACAGGTATTGGCTATTATGAAAAGATATGAGAAGAGGTTATCTGAACTGGCTAAATCAATGAGGGTGTTTCCCCAGGTCTTGTTGAATGTAAATGTAAAAGTAAGAAGAGACATGGCGGATGCTCCTGAGCTTACGTCAAAGATTGAGAAGATAGAGGGGAAACTCAAAGATCGAGGAAGGATCCTTGTCAGGTTTTCAGGTACTGAACCACTGTTGAGGATAATGGTGGAAGGAGAGGATAAGGCTGAAATCTCTGCTTTGGCAGAGGAGGTTGCCTACTTAGCAAAGAGGGCATTCGGAATGACTGGAGGTGGATGAAGTGGCTAGATTGTCGGTAAATGTTGACCATGTCGCAACAATCAGAGAGACAAGAAGGATAAAAGAACCCGATCCTGTAACTGCAGCAGCATTCGCAGAACTGGCCGGCGCAGATGGTATAATTGTCCATTTAAGGGAAGACCGACGGCATATAAAAGACAGGGATCTTAGATTACTCAGAGAGACAGTCAAGACCAAACTGATTTTAGAGATGGCAGTGACTGAAGAGATGATCAGAATCGCGCTTGATGTTAAACCAGAAATGGTAACCCTGGTGCCTGAAAAGAGGGAAGAGTTGACTACAGAAGGCGGGTTGGATATAAATATGAATAAAGAAAATGTAAAAGATTCCATTTTAAAGCTCCAAGAGAAAGGGATACTCGTTAGTCTTTTTGTCGATCCGGATATCGATCAAATTAAGGCTGCACATAAAGTATCTAGCGATTATGTGGAGATCCATACCGGCAGGTTCTGCGAGGCATATGATCGGGCAGAACAAGAGAGAGAACTTGAAAGGATCCTGATATCCCTTAAGATGGCGTCTAAACTAAAACTGGGGATAAATGCCGGGCATGGTTTGAACTATCAGAATATCAAGACATTGATCGGGATTGAAGAGATTGAAGAGTTCAGTATTGGTCACAGCATAGTATCGAGAGCACTGCTTGTCGGTATGAATCGTGCAGTCAGAGAGATGATTGCATTGATCAATTTGCCTTCCTTAAGAAATCCATAGATAATGAAATCTCCATAAAGTGCATAAGGGGTGAAAATATGCCTTTGTTCCCGTTGTAGCTAACGATTAATATGATTTTAGGAACCGGTATAGATATAATCAAGATATCGAGGATTGACTCTATGATAAAAAAATGGCAGGATAGTTTTCTCAATAGAATATTTACAAAAGAGGAAATAGCCTTTTGTATGAAAAAGAGAGTTCCCTCTGAGAATTTTGCTGTACGATTTGCCGCAAAGGAAGCGTTTTTAAAGGCATTAGGATTAGGGATGAGGGCCGGAATCCCATGGAATGATATTGAGATAGTAAACAATGAGATAGGCAGGCCAACAATTGAGTTACGCAGAAAGGCGAAAGAGAGATATCAGGAAAATATTAGAAATATTCACTTAAGCCTATCTCATGATGGTGAGTATGGAGTTGCTCAGATTATACTGGAGGGTTCAGTTGAAAGTAGTAACTGCTGATATTATGCAAAAACTCGATAGAATGGCTATAGATAATTGCGGGATTCCAGGAATCGTATTAATGGAAAACGCGGGTAGGGGTGCGAAGCGTATAGTTGAATGTCACTATCCTGACCTCTTTAATAGAAAGGTCGCAGTCTTTTCAGGAAGGGGGAATAACGGAGGAGATGGTTATGTTATTGCCAGGCATTTATCTAACAGTGGTATTGATGTCAAGGTCTTTCTCTTAACGGTTGGAGACAATCTGAGGGGTGATGCGAAGATCAACTTCGATATTATACGGCGTATGGGGGTGGATATATTTGAGCTGAAGGATGAAAGCCATATCGGTTTCATTCGAGATCAATTAAAGAGCTTTGATCTGATTATCGATGCCATCTTTGGAACCGGGCTGAACTCTGATGTGAGGGGTATCTTTCGCGAAATCATTGAGTTTATAAATAAGACAGGTATTCAAACAGTATCAATTGATATTCCCTCGGGGTTATGTGCCGATACCGGAATGGTTTTAGGAAGCTGTATACAGGCAGATTTGACCATCACTTTTGCTTATCCGAAACTGGGGTTACTTATCCATCAGGGACCAGAGAATGTAGGAAAACTTGAGACAATAGATATAAGTATCCCGGGCTACCTGATCGAAGATGAGAACATACAGGACCATCTGATTGTTGGGAATGAACTGAGGTCATTAATTCAGCCCAGACAACCCGATTCCCATAAAGGAGACTTCGGGCATCTTTTAGTTCTAGCAGGTTCTATGGGTAAAACCGGAGCTGCTGTTCTAACTTCCCTCGGGGCTATGCGTGCTGGTGTTGGGCTAGTAACACTGGGAATCCCTGAGAGCCTGAACCATATAATGGAGAGCAAGTTAACAGAGGTGATGACTGAGCCATTAATTGAGTATGCGCCTGGTTTTTTGGGTATAAAAGCATTTGAAAAGATCATGGAATTAACAAAGGACAAAAATGCTCTCGCATTGGGGCCAGGGCTGTCTACAAAAGAAGAAACTGCAGGCCTTATAGCCAGTATAATCAAAGAGACTACAATTCCAATTGTTATAGACGCTGATGGTATAAATGCTCTCGCTAAAAATAAGGACTCCATAAAGGAGGCAAAGGCACCCGTTGTCCTGACCCCTCATCCTGGTGAGATGGCCAGGCTTACAGGTAACACTGTGGCCGAAATCCAGAATAATCGAATAGAAGTCTCTCGTAGTTTTGCTAAAGAGTATGTTGCCTACATTGTATTAAAAGGTTTCAGAACTGTTATTACCGATCCAAACGGTGATGTATATATCAATCCTACAGGAAATCCCGGAATGGCTACTGCTGGTATGGGAGATGTCTTGACTGGTATGATTTCGAGTTTTATTGCTCAGGGATTGGACATTACGGATGCTGCTAAATTGGCAGTCTTCTCCCATGGGCTGGCAGGAGACACCATTGTTTATGAAAGGGGAGAAGTCGGTCTGCTTGCATCAGATGTAATAGAAAAAGTACCATCAGTCTTATTTGAATTAAGAGATTTTTCTAAAAGCTGAATTCAATCATATTTTAGTGAAGGGAACACAGATTAAGATTAGGCTGGTAGATTCGAAAGCAACCATTGAATTTGGAGAAATCCTGGGCAGATACCTAACAGCTGGTGATGTTGTGGGATTGATTGGGGATTTAGGAGCAGGAAAGACTCAATTTACAAAAGGATTGGCTCTCGGGTTGGGAGTCTCTGATCATTATTCCATAACGAGTCCTACCTATACGATTATAAATGAATACCCAGGCACAATTCCACTGTATCATTTTGATCTGTATCGAATAGAAGGAGTTTCAGGATTTGAGGATCTTGGATATGAAGAATACTTCCATGGAAGGGGCGTTACTGTAATTGAGTGGGCAGATAAGATGACCGATCTATTACCAGATGAGAGGTTAGAGGTATATATTCACTGTTTGGAAGGGAATATTAGATTGTTGGAGATTAAAGGACTGGGGAGTCATTATAAGAATATAATCGATAAGTTAGCATACTTATTCCAGTAGAACTTCTATTTGAAGTTATTAAAACCACAGGAGGGATTATGAATATTTTAGATGAAGCGATCAGTAAAGGACAGAGTACACTTTCTGAATACCAGTCAAAAAAGTTTTTGGCTTCTTATGGAATTCCGATAACAAAGGAGCAACTGGTTAACACAAAAGAAGAGGCTGTTCGGGCAGCGAAAGAGATAGGATTTCCTGTAGTACTCAAGGGCTGCTCTCCGGAGATTACACATAAGACAGAGCTCAACCTGATTGAGCTCGATTTAAGAGATGATACATCTGTTGCCGATTCTTATGAAAAGATTATCAGTCAAAAGGAGGCATCCATTGAGGGAGTATTGGTACAGGAAATGGTCAAAGGCCAGAGGGAACTCGTTATTGGTTTGACCCGTGACCCTCAATTTGGCCCCTGCGTAATGTATGGATTGGGCGGTATATTTACAGAGATTCTTAATGACGTCTCATTCAGGATAGCCCCTTTAGAAAAGAGAGATGCCATGGAGATGGTGAGAGAGATTAAAGGTCATAAGATTATTGATGCCTTTCGTGGGAAACCCCCTGTTGATATTGATGTTCTGTGCAATGCATTAATAGCTCTGGGCAATATCGGTTTAGAGTTTAACCAGGTTAAAGAGATAGATATCAATCCATTGATAATAAATGGGGATAAACCCATTGCAGTAGATGCTTTAGTTGTCCTAAATGTATAAAACACGTTAACGCTTTTACAAATGACCCCTGACGCTTTGCTTAAGGGTTATATATGCAAGAAACTTACTGGAGAAATCACTCCTTATACGCCATAATGAGGTTCAAGTTTCTTAGTAGCTTTTGAAAAGAGTTGCAAGAAGCGGCAATCTAATTTCAATCCGAGAAAAAATCGTATTCAAGTGAGCGTATGGAAAGAGCAGGATATCAGCTTTCAATTCAGCATCTCCATTACTCCCTATTGCAATCATGAAATTTGAGCTAATTTCCTGCTCTTTCTTGACTCGCAGAGACGATCAAGCGATAGGTCGCGTTACAATTTGACAGCTGTTCAAGACTGATAATAGCTTTCTATTTCATAGCACTAAAATGACAAAAAGAACGTATATTAAATAAAAGAATGGGTGCCTATGAAAAAGTGCCATCCGTCGAAAAGGAGCAGATCATAGTACCAGGATTTTAGACAATTCAGGTACTCAGAATCGAAGGGGTTGACTGAAGAATATGGATAGCAAGATAACTACAATAAAAGAGGCAATAACAGATTTGTTGCATGATGGTGATGTGCTGTATCTTGGCGGTTTTCTTCAGCACGAGCCATATGCGGCAGTTCATGAGATTATTAGACAGAAAAGAAAGGGGTTGACTGTATCGAAGTGTGCGGGGATGATTGCCCTTGATCAGTTGATAGGTGCCGGCTGTGTGGATAGGATTATCTCAACATATATATGGAATCCGCTTCCAAAACCAGCACATGCTTTAAGGAGGTGTATAGAAAAGGGGATTCCCCACAAAATCGAAATGGAGGAATACTCTATCTTAAGCCTTACCCTGGCTTATTTTGCAGGCGCTCTTAACCTCCCGTTCGTTTCAGTTAAGACCTTACTGGGTTCTGATTTTACCAATCATTCCTCTTTTTTGGGGGAGAACAAAATGAAGATTATTGATTCTCCCTTTAATGGAGAGAAGGTCTGCTTGATACCACCTTTAAGACATGATCTTGGGATTATTCAGGTACAAAGAGCGGACAGCTTTGGTAATGCACAAACATGGGGTATAATGGGAGATAGTAAGTATGGAATAAACTCATGTTCAAAAGTAATCATATGTGCAGAAGAGATTGTGAGCACAGAGGTCATTAAAAGAGATCCCAATCGTACCATGATCCCTGGTTTTAAGGTAAATGCTGTGGTTAAAGAACCCTGGGGAGGCCATCCATCATATGTTTCCGGCTATTATGATATAGACTGGAGGTACTTCTCTTTCTATGATAGAGCGACCCAAACACTCGATGGCTTCGAAAATTATCTTCAAGAATGGGTATATGGTGTCAAAGATAGAAACGAATATATAAATAAGATCGGTAAAGATAAGCTTGATGAGTTAAGACCAAAATCATGGAATAGTAACACGGTTGATTATGGGTACTGTAGTAAATATCAGGGGGATTATATATGATGAAATACTGCGAGGACTATACACCGATTGAGATGATGATAATTAGCGGTTCACGAGAGATAGAGGATGGCCAGGTATTGATCGTTGGTACACAATGGCCGATTATAGCCACTCTATTTGCTAAGAAAACCCATGCACCCAATGCAACGATCTGTTATGAAGGCGGGGTGGTTCTGGATTCTATTCCAGAAAGGATCCCTCTTTTTACCGGCGATCCATGTATTACGTCTCACTCTGTATTGCTCAACGATTCTTTGGACACTCTAGGGATGATACTCCATGGAGGTCATCCGGATCTCGCCTTCCTTCCTGCTGCCAATGTAGATAGATATGGTAATATTAATACGACATGTTTTGGAGACTATTCAAAGCCAAAGTATCGTTTGGGAGGAAGCGGTGGTGCATGTGATTTTGGTAGTCTTGCAAAAAGAGTTATTACGATGCTTGAACACGAAAAACAAAGGTTTCCTGAAAATGTAGACTATATAACAACGCCAGGCTATCTTAACGGGGGAAATTCGAGGAAAGATTCTGGTTTACGTCCAGATACAGGTCCTTATGCAGTTATAACTACACTGGGTGTTTTCAAATTCGACAATAACACAAAGGAGATGTATCTTGATACCTATTATCCAAAAGTGAGTATAGAAGAGATTAAAGAGAGCTTTCAGTGGGATATAAAGATTTCCGACAATGTTAAAGTAGCTCATCCACCGACACAAGAGGAGATAAGGGTATTGAGAGAAGAGATAGATCCCTTTGGGATGTATTTAAAGAATAACAAGGCAAAACCTATCCCCTGTCTTTGATTTAAAGTCTTATCCATCCCAAAAAGCCATTTGTTAAATAATCTCTATAGACTCAGGTCGTAGTCCTTGAAATATAGGATACTATTCCCGCTTGCCCTGTGAAATGCGAACCCATATTCCGTCTTCATTGGCCGAATACAAATATGTTTAATAGCTATTTCCTTTGCTGTAACCAATTTTTTGCTGAAACTAGTCAATAACCATTTAAGGCCTGCTAAATAAGCGTTAATGTGTTGATATATTTATTTATATGTGTTAATAGGTTGGCCGAAAGTGCAAGCAATTTTGCATGTTTCTTCAAAAACCCTTGCACGAATCGGCGAAAAAATCATGTACAGACGCTCAGAAAAGCAACTTGAATTTGAAAACTTCACATTACCGTTCTCCGGAAAGCTTTCATCCGAGAACCGCTGGGTCCGACTTGTCCAAATCATA
>JAXHVA010000111.1:0-12787 GCA_034189035.1 Thermodesulfobacteriota bacterium | reverse complement strand
GTTAGATAAGAAGGCCACGAGCATATCCTGGCTCGGGAATAAACGCCTGCAGTTCGAGTTTCATTGATGAGTGAAGATCAATTATGTCTCACATAGCGGTGCGAAAATCGCTGTTTAATAAAAATCTCATTCTTTTTTTGTTTCTTTAAATATCTCATATAAAGAATTTATCTGATGTATTTATAGATAGCCACAAACTCAGGAATGTTCTTTGAGGAGTTAATATATTAACTACTTTTATTTTTAACAACGGGAGGTAGAAAAATGATAAGCAATACCAAGAAAAGACAAAAAGGTTTTACCCTGATCGAGCTGATGGTAGTAATAATTATTATAGGGGTTTTGGCATCAGTTGCTATTCCCCTATATTTAGGGTACACCGAGGATTCCAGGAAGGCAGACGGTAAAACTCTCCTTGGGACAATCATAACAGCAGAAAAGACCTATTACATAAAGAATGCTACATTCACAGATAGCCAGGCCGATCTAGAGTCATTTCTTGGAGACCTTGGCGAAGCAGAGCAGAAATGGGACATAAATCTATCTGGTGCAAGTGATAATGGATTTACTGTCAGAGTTGAAGGTAAATCCGGCACTGATTTTGAAGGGCTTTGGGTCGAAGTATCATATACAAAAGATCCTGCATCCCAATCATGGACTGATGGTTCTGGTACTTAAAATACGTGAAAATCGACTGAACGCACGCTTTGCAGCCCCTTTAATGTGATGATTACTTATAAATTCGAAATAAATGTTTATTGACAATAAGCTGTATTTCTATAGGTAGAATATCTGATGTATTTTAAGAGAAGTATTCTAAATTACAACCCTAAAATCGAAAGACAAAAAGGTTTTACCCTTATAGAGTTGATTGTTGTGGTTATTATCGTCGGTGTTTTAGCAGCAGTATCTGTTCCCCTTTACACAAGTTATATTCACAGAGCCAAGGCTTCCGAGGGAGAAGCAATTGTCGGTGCCCTTGTTTCAGCACAGAAGTCATATTGGCAAAGGTATAAGATATTTACTGATGATATTGCTAAACTCAATGTAGATATCGGTGAGGTTATTACATTCGATTTTAGTATCGAATCCGCAGATGCCATCAGCTTCTCTGTAAAGGCAGATGTAAACGCCACTGGAGTAGCCGATGGACTGCCAGCCGGGGAATATCTTAAATATTCTTACAATAGGAATAATAGCCCAAGAGGTAAATGGGATAGGGAGGCAGATGATTGGTAAATGAAAATGTTGCTCTGTGTCAACTCTCTTTTAAATCTCAACAAGGAATTTCTCTGATCGAGATCATTACAGCCGCATTTATCTTACTCACTATTGTAATCAGTATAGGGTATATGTTTGCTACTGGTCGAGGAAATATCGATGGTACAGGAAACAGAAGGGCTGCCCTCACTGCAGTTATGGAAAAGGTAGAGCAGCTGATGGACTTGCCTTATAATGATTTAGATCTGACTCCTGGTAATCACGATGATCCTAGCAATCCTATTGTCATTGACAATAGGGGAACTATCGATATAGTAGATGATCTGAAGGGTTTTCTAAGATGGAACGTGGTAAATTTTGACGATAAAGCGAATGGTGAGGGAAACTCTGATTATAAAATTATTACAGTAACGATATATGAAGATGCCTTGTATATCAATGAGGTATTGCATCTTCAAACCATCTTCTCCCCTTGAATTAAAATTGTATCTTTATTTATTTAATTTATGGTGACTTTATCTAGGCAGCAGGGATTTACCCTAATCGAACTTATGGTAGCAGCAACTATCTTTATCTTCGTGGTTCTTGCTGCCGGCGCATTTTATGTTTTTACTATAGGTGTTATTGAGGAAGGATCGGCAAAACTTGAGCTTCAAAGGAACGGCAGCTTGGCCATGGAATCGATCTGCCGTGCCATAAGAGAGGGCAAAAGTACTGATCTTGCTGAGGATAGTCAGAACAGCCTAATTACAATATATTATCCAGAAGAGCCGTACGATGACGGGAATTTCAATGGAATTTGGGATAACGGTGAAGTATACCGGGACATTAATAATGACAGCTACTGGAATTGTGCCAGTGATGATAATGGGGCAAATCCTATGCCGATAAGGAGTTTTCAGTTGGCAGGTGGTACAGACCAGATAGAGGAAAAGACAGGGAACGGAAACTGGTCATATCTCCTTGATAACAGATACCCCCCTGATTCTGGGCATAATAGCGTATACTGCGATATACTGACCTTTATAAGGAAACAAGGTAAGATTAGTATAGATTTTATCCTAAGAGATGACATGCAAACCCTTGATCAAGGCGATGATATAAAGATAAATTTTCACTCTGTTGTTCATCTTAGAGGAGGATAATTTCCCTATGGGAAATGCTAAAAACGAAAACGGCTATGCATTAATCACGGTAATCATGTTTTCAATGATCATGATTATTGCAGGCCTAGCATATTATAAACTAGGTGATATTGAAGAAGCAGTCGTTCAAACCGATGTTGACTTCACTCAGGCTCTATATGCTGCCGAATCCGGGCGTGAGAAGGTATGCTGGGCAACAAAAAAACATAAAGAAATAATTGGCCTTAACGTTAACCCATTTCATCCCGATTGGTATGGAGGAGGAGCTTCACCAGCCCGTGTAACAGATTTAATAAATGTTGTAAACCCCAAAGCAGGAGAAGGTTTCTTGCCGGGAACAAACGGGAAAGCCTATTTTAAAACAGTTGATGCAAGGGGACAGGGGAACAGGATCCTTGTAAAGATTCTCGGGGGGATAGACAATGATGGTGACGGCATAAATGGACTGATCGAAGGAGATATAGAAAGTTTCAATGATGCAGACCCTGATGATACCAACAGGTTTTTTGAGTGCTACATCGGTCTGGGAAACTCTTTGGGGCATAACGTCAGCGCAGCAGCTAAGAATGGTTTTGTAGATAAAAACAAAAAAACTATCGGTTTTCAGATCTATAAAGAATGGAAGATTAACAATAATCTCGTATCTACATATGTAGATAATAACAGCAAGCCAGGTATATTGTTTTCTATCCCTGTGGAAACCGGTTCAGATGGAAATGACATTGGAGTAAAAGAGGTGAATTTACCCCTTAATTTATTTGATAAATATGGGGCGCCTGTTGAGGGATACTTTGCTGACTGCGATTATGATAAATTTGCTGGGAATAAGACCTTTCAGGGTGAATCATTCGACGGTAAGCACATTACTTTTGTTGATGGAAATATTTACCTTACTGAGATGAGAAGCTTTTCTGATTCCTGGAAAGGGAAAGACGTGGTAATGATTGCTACCGATACCATATATTGGGGGGTTAATAAAGGGGACGAGGGAAATCCGGACAGGTGGAGCTCTTCCAGTTATAGAATACCTTATACCGATATTAATGGCAGATTAACCCTCATCGCCAAAAATATTTACCTTCATGGAGAAAAAGACACTAACCTTAATGGCATCCTCTGTGCAGGAAATGATATTATACTTGACGGTGATGGAAAGCTTGAAGCCGCTTGTTCCGTGTTTGCCGGTGTGATGGTAGCAGGCAATCAGATCAGAAACGAAGATGATGGATGGGCGATTATCTTCAACAAAAATGTTATAAATGGGACTATTGAGACGAGATCGCCTCTTAATTATGATGATATGGAGAACAAAAACACTCAGAATAAATGGGACGATCCCCCTGATGTAAACCCTCCCCATTGGTGGCTCGATAAAGGTTCTTGTAGAAATAATCATGATGTTGATTGGGGTGATCTCGGAGCAGACTTTACTGAGCAAAAAAGATACAGTAGTCTAGAAAATACCACAAATAAAGCTGATTCTAGCGATCATATGGGGTGTTATTCATATCCTTTTTCTGAAAACACATATCCCAATTGTATGAAGGTAAATATCCTCATGAGGTCTTTTGGTGATGACTTTTATGGGGATATGCTCAAGCTCAGGTTAAAATATGGAACCTTTTGTGATAAAAAAATCGAACTTATTAAAGACAAAGATAATTACCACAATTGGTCAATCTATAGGGATATTGGGTTCTGGATGAAGCTCGATAACTGGAAGAAAGGAACCACCTATAAAAATGTTATCCTGCAGTTTAAGTTTAGAAACAGTGATGATAATTGGGCAAAATCGGTGATTGATGAGAATTTTTACGGACAAAATAATTGGGGAAATCATTCTCCTTTTGAGGATGATCCCTCAGCACCCTATGAATATGACTACAACTCTGTTGATGATCCTCAGTGGAAATATGTGAGACTCAACTTTCTAAATGATTTCGAGTATTCCGCTTCCTCCTTTGATTTCGAGAAGATTTACATACTCTATTTCCGTTTCTCTGAAGCTGAAATCGGATGGAAATCAGGAGGGCAAGACAAGAGAGTGTACTTTGATAATAGGGACCATTATTGGTATTACAAAGCAAAGAGCTCATTTCAAAAAAAGGTTAAGATCGACACAGCCGATGGATACAAATTAAAATACCGCAACTGTCTTCTTTGCCCCTGGCAACTCATCACATGGGACCCTGATGGAGACGGTTTTGATGGGATAGACAGTGAAGTCCCTCCTGATCCCGGTCCAAATGACGCAGATGATGATGGCGTTGTTGGCACTGACCCAGATGCACTGATGACCATGTTCGATCTCCAGACCTTCTTCTATCTCGACAAGGTGAATCTTCACGGAGCAGCAGCCCGAAATTATGGACTTCCAGACTGTTTTAAGTATGATGTTTCTGGTTGGAAGGAGCACACAGATGCAATTTCCGGAGAGATTAGCTATACAGGAGACTCTATAGAGGGAAGTGGTGGCTGGTGCTTTATCGCCACTGCCTGCTACGGCTCAAATAAAGCATTTCAGGTAAGGGTACTTCGTCAATTCAGGGACAGGTATCTTATAGGGAACAGTGTGGGGAGTTTTTTAGTAAATCTCTATTATCAATTGAGTCCCCCTCTGGCTTCTTTGATCTCAAAGCATGAATCATTGAAAAAAATTGTTAGAGTGGGGCTTATGCCTGTCTATGTTTTTGCCCTCTTAGTGGTTGGTACTACGGCTCTGCAAAAGATCATCGCTTTATCTCTGGCCTTCTTTACTTTATTGGCTTTGGTGCGCCTCATTCACACCCTCTATTATAAGGGAGTTACTCTCAACAGGCAAAAGGTTTATTTGCATAAAGAATAATTGAGAAAGTGAAAAAGTATTAAATTTGAAGGGCATGAAAGCAAGGAGAATTTCCATTTGCGGATATGGAGAAAAAACTTTTATGAAAAAAAAAATGAAGACTGAAGAAAATAAAGAGGAATTGATAAGACAGGATTCCCTTAATAAAAAGGAGAGAAAAGAAGATTTTGGCTCGCCATTTATTATATTTAGATCAAAGCAAAAGCGATTATTCAGCATATCGTCAAAGTACAGGATCGGCCTTGATATAGGCAGTCATTCTATCAAGGCAGTCAAACTTAAAGGGACGAGTCTTTCAGCTGCTTTGATTGGGAAAAGGCTTGAGCCAGAAAAGGTAAAAAATTATCTAAAAGAGATAAAGATACAAAAGGCCAGAGTATTCACCGCTGTTGAAGACTCTTCAATAGTGATAAAACAGGTCAGTCTTCCTCTATCTGCCAAAAAGAAGCTTGATACTGTCATGGAATGGGAGGCCCCCAGACACATCCCCTATTCTGCAGAGGATGTTCTTATTAATTGGCAGACTCTATATACCGATACTGAACAATCAAAACTGCGGGTTTTACTGGTTGCAGTAAAAAAGCAACTCAAAAAAGGGCATCTCGGCTACCTTTCCTCCTTAGGAGTTAAACCACGGGCAGTAGATATAGCACCCCTTGCCTTAATGAACTCCTTTTCACTTACTAATCCCTTAAAGGACGAGGAAACAATAGTTATGGTCGACATAGGGGCAAAACGTTCAAACCTTAATATTCTTAAAGAAAACGATCTCTATTTCACCCGCTACCTCCCTTTGGGGGGGGAGAAACTGACCGAGGTAATTCAGGAAAAGATAGGCATTGACCATGAACAAGCAGAAGAGCTGAAGAAAATGACAGATTCTTCTGTTTTCAATATACTGGAGCCGCTTCTTTATTCATTCGTCCAAGATTTGAGAAAATCTCTTGCATACTTTGACAGTAAAAGCGGAAGAAAGGGTTTCAGGAAGATCATATTAAGCGGAGGTGGTTCCAGGCTTCGCTATCTCCCCCAATATCTCACCGAAGAGCTTGGCATAAATGTAGAGTTGTTTAATCCCTTTTTAAATCTAAAAGGAGCGGAAGACTTCTCCAATAGCGATCTGGGAAAGATCAGTCCCCAGTTTGCATTGGCTTTTGGTCTTGCCCTCAAAGAGAGGTAGAGATGAAATTTAACATGGATATAAAGAATCTAAAAAAGCAGAAGAACAGATCAAGAAAACTCTTCATACTTTTTGGCTTCCTTTTAATCCTCTTTTTTGTAAGCTATTTTATTTTGTCTTTACAAAAAGATATCACACCTCAACAAAGGGCAGAGCTTCAAGAACTCAAGGAGAAGATCAGGGAAGTACAAAACAGCAAAGAAGATCTAAAAGATGTAATAGAGATCCGTAAAGAATGGCAAAAAGAAGGGGTGAGCTTAGAGGATAAACTTCTGAATCTAGGCTTAATTGTCCCTCATGATATGTGGTTGACAAAAATAGAGATGGAAGATTTTAATGAATCTCAAAACAAAAAAAAGAAGAAAGCAGCAGTCTCAAATAAGGGTTTAAGCATAAAAGGTCAACTCCTCTCATCGAATAAGCCCCTTAATACAGTAACAGATTTTATAGCCAGTCTGGCTGATCAGCCTGCATTCTCATCTGATTTTAAGTATCCCAGTCTTACATCATTTGGATTGTCCAAGGAAAACCCAAAGATAGTCAATTTTGAATTACAAATGGAGAGAAAATGAAAAGAATTGCTTTATGTATTGTTATGACCTTATTTATTGTTGCCTGTTCATGCGCTGACCGCTCTCAATCAAAGATAGGGGGACTTAAAAAACTAAGGGCGGAGCTTAATAAGGTAGAATCAGAGCTTCAAAAGGAAATAAAGTTGTTGAGCAATTTTGCCTTTTTATTATCACCCCGAAAGGGGGGCTCATCGCTTATAGATGTTTCACAAAAGGCGAAGAGGCTTGATATCCAATTTTGCTCAATAAAACCTCGTGAAGAGTCACGTAATGGGTATACTAAAGATAGTTTTTCAATGGATATCTCAGGTTCTTATTTTGGAATATCCAGATTTATAAAAAGAGTGGAAGATGATATGGGGGCAAAGATCAGCAGCATTAAGATAGAAAAGGACAATACATCCTCTTCCCGATTGCAGGCCGAACTTGTTATAAACATTATACGATTGGACAATGATGTATTTCTCGCACTAAAGGGTAACATTCCTGAAAAGGCTCTCGGCCTGGATATTGAGCCCTTAACAAAAGAAGCCCAAATACGAGACCCTTTTAAAAAACCATACAGTAAGACATCAACGATAAAGAAAAAAGGAATAAAAAAACCTATTAATATATCATCAAGGCATACACTGTCCGGGATTTTACAGTACCCTCGATATATGATTGCAATTATAGATAATACTCCATTAAAAGAAGGGGATTATCTCAAAGGAAAGTCCATTGAGAGTATCCAAAAGAGCAAAGTTTTACTAAAGGACAAAACGGGTCAGAGGTATTATATTAAATTAACCGCTCATCATTAAACTACAGGTGCTAAAGAAAGAAACTACATTAATCATAAATAAGGAGAGGATGCATGTTTAAGAATAAAGTATTTATAATATGGTGTTTTCTATTAATAGCGAGCGTGATTTTTATCAATACAGATTGTCTAAGGGCCCAAGATCCCGATCTTCCAGGCGTGAAGATCTCCTTCGAATTTCGAAATGCTGAGATATCAACCGTGCTTGCTCTCATTGCTAAAGAAGCCAAGAAAAGCTTCCTCATCGGTGATGATGTAAAAGGGGCCATGACCTTGAGTTTTAAAAATACACCTATAAACGATGCTTTCAATACCATCCTCTGTAATGCCGGACTTTCTTATAGTATAATAGGAGATATCATCGAAGTACACTCCTTAGCCAAGAAAAAAGAGCGTGCCAAAGAGGCAGTGGAAGCCTCAAGGCTTGAGAGGCAAAGTATAGAAGAACGATCTGCACTCATCACCAAGGCAGTACAGTTAAGAAATGCTCTCAATCCACGGGGCACCATATCTGGAGAGCTTCCTGAGGAGACCGGGAAGATAAAAGACCTAGAGGAACTGGCCAAGGCCCTTGAAAAGAGACTCTCAAAGAGAAAAGGGGCATGCATCACTGTTATAAATCGGACCAATACCATACTTGTTACTGACATCCCCTCTCATGTGGAGGATATCGTAGCTCTGATCAAAGATCTGGACAGGCCACTCAGCCAGATTACCATAGAGGCTAAAATTACCGAAGCGATCTCTTCAATAGCAAAGGAGATGGGAGTTGCCTGGGGAGGAAGATACAAAAGAGGCGAATTCGAGACCAGTGGTGCAACAGGCCTGGAAGAATATGAAGCAAACCGATTAAGAGGATATGGATCGGATGGGGTATTCGATGAGTTGACAGCAGAGACAGTACCTATTACGGGAAATATAGGTCTTTCAGGTGAAAATCTTGCTGTCAATCTATTGGCAGGAGTTTCAGAAGGAAAGGGGGGAGCTATAGGATTTATGATCGGGAATATCGGACAGGACGTCCTTGATATCCAACTTTCTGCCTTAGAGAGCAAAGGAGATTTAAAGGTCCTTTCTGCCCCCAAAATAATCACTCAGGACAATCAGAGGGCATATATCAAGAGCGGATATGAGATCCCATATCGGGAGTTCTCAGAGACTTCACTTGGCAGAGGAGAATATACAGTAGAGTTTAAGACCGCAGCTATAGAGCTCGAAGTTACACCCCATATTGTTGAAGATGAAGTTTTTTTGGATGTTGTAGTTGGAAAAAGCGAGCCTGATTGGTCTAGGGCTATTGGCGATAATCCCCCACTTCTTACCAGATCACTCACTACAAAGGTCAGGGTTAAAAGTGGGGAAACTTTTGTAATCGGTGGGTTGAAAAAAGACTATTCTACAAAGGATTATGAGGGAGTTCGATTTCTTCACAGGATCCCTATTCTTGGATGGTTATTCAAGAAAAAAGTAACTTCAAAGGATAACTCGGAGCTTATGATCTTCATTACGCCAACGATCATCAAAGAAGGCTAAAAAATATTTACTCAATCAATAAAAAAAGAGACGGACATATTCGCATGAAAAAAAACCAGCCTTCCCCCAAAAAAATAGGTGACCTTTTAGTAGAAAAGGGTTATATAACATCATTACAATTGCAGGAAGCCTTAGGGCTCCAGAAGAAGACCGGTGAGAAAATAGGGATGCTTGCCTTGAGACTGGGATGGGTAAGCGAAGAAGACATTATTGAGCTATTACAACCTCAGTGGAGTATTCCCTTGGCAGACAAGAAGACCCTACAATCTGTTTCTTCTCAAATGAAAAAAAACCAGCCTTCCCATAAGAAAATAGGTGACCTTTTATTAGAAAAGGGGTGTATAACACCTTTGCAATTACAGGAAGCCTTAGGGCTCCAGAAGAAGACCGGTGAGAAAATAGGGATGCTTGCCTTGAGACTGGGGTGGATAAGCGAAGAAGACCTTATTGAGTTATTACAATCTCAGTGGGGTATCCCCTTGGCAGACAAGAAGACCCTACAATCTGTTTCTACTTCAATAATTCCTTTGATACCTGAACACCTTGCCCGACTCTACCAAGCTATACCTCTTGCTAAAGAGGGAGATAAGTTAATCATTGCCATGGTTGATCCCCTGGACATGGGAGCTATCGATGACCTTTCAAGAATAAGCGGGCTCAATGTGGAGCCCGCGATTGCCAAAGAGAAGGCTATAGGAGAAGCACTAAACACTTACTATCCAAAAGAAATAGAAAATATGGAAGACCTCACAGGGCTAAACCTTGAACTGGAAGAGGAGATACATGACGAAAGGGAAGATATAGATGAATCCCAACTTCGTATCCAGGCTGATGATGCTCCTGTTGTAAAACTGGTCAACCTCATCCTCGCTCAGGCAATAAGGGATCATGCATCGGATATTCACATTGAACCTCAAGAAAAAGGACTAATCGTTCGCTATCGTATTGATGGGATATTATTCAACCTCATCTCGCCGCCCCCTTCAGTTCGACTACCGCTCACATCCAGGCTCAAGATCCTTTCAGGTATGGATATTGCTGAGAGGAGACTGCCTCAGGATGGGAGTTTCACTATCAAAGTAAATAATAAAAGAATAGACTTAAGAGTAAGCACTCTACCTGTAATTTATGGAGAAAAGCTGGTCTTAAGAATTCTTGACAGAGATGCCTTTGCTTCAAAACTCAAACTCGATGTCCTGGGGCTTGATACAGAATCTTCAAAGATACTTGAAAGATATGTCCACCGTCCTTGGGGGATGATACTTTTAACAGGCCCGACTGGTTCAGGTAAGTCTACCACACTTTACACGATTCTAAACATGATCAAATCACCAACTAAAAATTTAGTTACAGTGGAAGACCCTGTTGAATATCGACTGGCGGGAATCCAGCAAGTAGAGGCAAGGCCTGATATCGGATTGAGCTTTGCCAATACCCTCCGTCACATATTGAGACAAGACCCTGATATCATACTGGTAGGAGAGATCAGGGATTTAGAGACAGCACAGATGTCCATTAGATCATCCTTAACCGGCCATTTGGTATTCTCTACTTTACACACAAACGATTCTGTTGGTACAATTCTACGTTTAACAAATATTGGAATAGAACCATTTTTAGTAACTTCTTGCCTCTCTTTGTCAATAGCCCAGAGATTGGTAAGAAAGGTTTGCCCGTATTGCAAGGAAGAATATTCTCCAACTCAGGAGGTGTTGAAGGAATTTGGATTTGAGGGGAAAGAATTAATCCTCTTTCGAGGCGTTGGGTGTGAAGACTGCCGATACACTGGTTATCTTGGAAGGACTGCTATATTCGAGATGTTTGAGATTACTCCAGAGATAAAGAGGCTTGTATTGGAAGGCCACCCCATCGATTTTTTGAAAAAGAAGGCTTTAGATGCAGGTATGGTTTCTCTCAGACAGGCCGGGTTCAAAAAGGCCATCAGGGGGATAACAACCATAGAAGAGGTTCTCTCTACTTGCATCGAGGATTAATAGTATGCCACTATACCACTATAAAGCCATAGACCTCAAAGGAAAGACCGTAAAGGGAGCAAAGGAAGAAACAAGTCCAGATGTACTGGCACAGGACCTACGCAAAGAAGGATTGATGATAATTGCCATTAAAGAAAAGAGGCAAAGGTCAAAGGAGAAGACAGGAAAGTCATCCTTCCTACAGCAGCTAAAAAATAAATACGAAAAGATATCAATACGGGTAAAACCGAATGCTCTTTTACTTTTTACCTCACAGCTTTCTACCATGCTCGGAGCAGGGCTTCAGCTTGTCAGATCATTATCCGGTTTGGCCGCTGATATGGGGGATAAAAAATTTAAGGCAATTATCGAAAATATAAAGAAGGATGTAGAAGAAGGTTCTCCCCTCAATGAGGCCTTGAGTCGCTATCCTGGGATCTTCAACAATCTTTTTGTCAATCTTGTGAAGGCTGGTGAGCTTTCCGGTGAATTGGATACAGTCCTTGGCCACATTACTATCCATCTGGAGAAGACTGTAGCTTTAAAACAAAAGGTAAAGAGCGCCATTATCTATCCTCTTATCCTTATCTCATTTACTATTCTTGCAGTTATGTTTCTCCTTTTAAAGGTCATCCCAATATTTGATAGGGTTTTCTCAAGGTTCAACACTGAGCTCCCCTTACCCACGAGTATCTTACTGACTGTTAGTAATACAATAAGGGAACACTTTGATATCTTTTTTATTGCGTCCATTATTTCATGCCTCTTAATCTTTCTTTTCATAAAAACCGATAAAGGAAGGCTGGTCTTTGATATATTTCAATTAAAGATGCCTATCTTTGGCTCTATCATTAAAAAGGCAGCCCTAGCTAGGTTTGCGAGGACACTGGGATTGATGGTTGAAAGCGGAATTCCTATACTAGAGTCTTTGGAGGTGGCATCTAATACAAGTGATAATAAGGTTATAGAGTATGCGGTCTCAAATAGCATAACTCAGATCAGAGATGGGGGGGGGATCGCTGAAACCCTTAAAAAATCCGCACACTTTCCGGAGTTAGTAACACAGATGATAACAACCGGAGAAGAAAGCGGTAAACTCTCATTTATGTTACAAAAGACTGCTGAATACTATGAAAACCAAGTAGATGCATCTGTAAATATTTTGTCTTCATTGATCGAACCTATACTTGTCATTATCATGGGTGCACTTATCGGTTCTATACTTATATGCATGTTCCTTCCTATTTTTATGCTCGGTCGGGCAATTAGATGAGGAGATTGAGTTTAGCAGAGAATAGATTTCATAGAAAATGTCTAAAAAGAAATGCAGCATGAAAAGATATATCCACTATCATATTCTCCTTTTTCTTATTTTGCTTATCATTACAGTATTTTGCTATTCAAATACACTCGAAGTTCCCTTTGTATTCGATGATACGCAAAACATAAAGGGCAACCCCCATATCCGTCTGACCAGCCTCGACATGAGCAAGATAACAGATGCGGGACTTAAAAG
>JAXHVA010000110.1:0-12833 GCA_034189035.1 Thermodesulfobacteriota bacterium | reverse complement strand
AAGAGAAGAAAGCCATAGAAGCACACTTGAGTTTGAAAGAGCAGGATCTCTTTAATTTAGGAGAAAAGATTATACTTTACGATCTCACCGATACCTTTTTTAAAGGTATCGGCGAGTACAACAAAAAGGTCCGTTTTCGTAAATCAAAGGAAAAATTACAGAGTTACCCACATTCCAACAATTACTACTACTTATGATATCAATCAATACCTAGTGTATGAATTGTATTTGGTCATTATAAGAACAGAAAATTAATACTTGATTTTCTTCTTTATTTATTTTAATATTTACAATTAATTATAAATAGATTATATATAAAGACTGAGAATTTTGATTTTTTAAAAAAAGTGCGAGCTTATAAATTTGTATTGAGGTTTTTATTTAAGAGATATATCATAGAATATAGAGATATTCGAAGTTTTGCTATGTGAAAGGAAATTTGATGTCCATCAGTGTTGAGGTTAGAGGAGATATTGAAAAAGCCATTAAGCTACTCAAAAAAAAGATGCAATTAGAGGGTGTGCAAAGAGAACTTAAAAATAGACGTTTTTATGAGAAACCGAGTGTTAAAAGAAAACGGAAAAGACTCGAGGCGAATCGCCGAAGAAGGAAGAATAGACGTCAGTACTTATAAAATAGGAGTCATTTTACTAATCCCTTTACGCTTTGTCCAAAAAGGTTTCTTAATCAATCAGTTTCCCTCTTTATTTTGTTTAAATACCTACTCATCTGAAAATACATTAGAATCACTTATATTTTAGTTCGCCGGAATATAGTAAAAGAAACGATTCCGGCTGTTGTTAAAAGGGATTTTATTTGAAACAAAGCTAAAAAAGAGATAGATCCTGCCTAAAGTCTCCGCTGTTCGTGAAATCTATAAACCAGCTTACATTAAAAATTGCTTGTGCTGCTCATTCAAGGTTGGAGTATGCAGGAATGCCCTCATCTTATAGCCTTTTGTCGAACTCCAGTCGTTCATCATAAAAGAACGATGAGGTGAAGACACAATAATGGGTTTGTTCTGGCTCTTCTTAAAGTTCATTAAAATTTCAGTCGCATATTGGAATGCTTCTACAAAGTTTAACCCCATAAGAAAATCTACGGAAATCTGAATAATTAAATTATAAATCTATAAATCGGAGGCTGAGCGATTACCAACTCAATTGTTTTGTATAATGTATCAAGTATTCCACTTACAGAACCCATGTCAAGAAGGACTACGAAAGATGCTGCTTGCTCTCGGGAGGATAGCCCCAAGCCCAATATTTTAGTTTTTTGACTGAAAGGAGATACTTTCAGCCCAAGGTTAGTAAATGCATCACTTGATGATACACATGCCCTTCCGCCTGCTCCATAGAGCCTTTCAGTAACAGCTCCAGTTTGTCTCAATGCAGTCATCCAGACGATATTGGAACCAGCGAGTGCCCCCTGCTATGAGAAATAGCCGTCTGGGGGTAACCATCCCCCAAAATAAAACCACACATAAGTAGAGTTTTCTGTCAAAATAGAGATGAAAGGAGAACTCTACTATGAAGAAAACAAAATTTTCAGAGGTAAAGATTGTTGCAATTCTAAAAAAAGCAGAAGCAGGGATACCTAATCCGGAATTGGTCCGTAAATACGGAATTAGACAGGCTGCCTTGTATAATTAGAAAGCAAAATACGGTGGTATGGAACTTTCTGATATAAGGCTTAAAGAGCTTGAAAAAGAGAACTATCGATTAAAGCAGATGTATGCTGATCTCAGCCTTGAGCAAGAACTATTGAAGGGTATAATCGAAAAAAAGGTTATAAAACCAGCAAAGCGGAAGTCGTTTTGTCAATATGCAATTATCGATCATGGATTATAAACAAGGCAAGATTGCCGACTGCTTCTGTATAAGTCGCACGGCCTTTTATTATCAGCCAAAATTGTAAGATGATGACAAAAGCGTATTAAAACTCCGCATGCTGGCAGAATATAAACCCCGATGGGGTTTTGGTAAAATATTTAACTGGCTAAAACGTAAAGGGTACCCTTGGAATCATAGGAGAGTGCACCGTATTTATTGTTAACAGGGCCTGAATTTAAGGGTGAAACCTAAAAAACGGTTGCCTTCACGCAATCCAAAACCTTTGAAAAAAACCCGGGGAGCCTAAAAAATACTGGTCCTTAGACTTTTTGAAGGATAGTTTCATAACCGGCAAATCTTTTCGTGTATTACATGTGCTTGGTGATTTTTAACCGTGAATTGTTAAGAACAAAAATCGACACCTCGCTTCCATCAGCCCGTGTGACCAGAGTCCTCGATCATATCGCCCAGTGGCGAGGATATTCTGAGACAATACAGGTTGATAATGGGCCTGAGTTTATGTCAAGAAACATGGAGAAATGGGTAGAGAAGCATAGTGTTCTTATTGATTTTATTGAACCTGGCAAACTGGCTCAGAATGTCTATATTGGACGTTTTAACAGGATCTATAAAGAAGAAGTCCTGGATTTACCTATTTCTAAATCAGCCAGAAACGACAGCTCTCTACTTATGAGTGGTATTAAAAATGAAAGGTTCACATGGGATTCAGCAGGTGTTCTATTCCCCCTCCTTTTTTTCTATACTGAAATTAGCTTTGTCTTGGATATCTCCTTGATCAGGGTTAGTAGACGGCGGCCATCTTTCGCCCCTTCTAAGTAGGCCCCGATAACCTGAGTTTCACGATCATAAGCGAGATACTCCAGATAATCACAATTATCTAAATCACATCCGTCGCCAAAACTAATCACCTTACTAAAGCAGACTCCTCTTCTTACTCCCTCTTCAATAATGTCACGGCTACTACACTACTATGAGAGATGAATCCAACCGAATTTGCATCTGCCTTGAGATGCATAGGTCCGAATGGCACACAATGAGCAGGAGAGTATACCCCAATAATATTTGTTTCAATAATTCGAAAGTCATCCTCTTTTGTTTTTTTGCCATATCTTTTTCTAAGTCATGACCTTTATCCTTTCCGGTTTCACTGAATCCTGCAGCGAAGATCTGCACAACTCTGACCACTTTCGCTATACAATCATTGAAAAAGGGAAGAAGAGACTGAGTGGGTATTGAGGTAATAACATAATCAAGTGGCCTAGGGATTGAAGTAAGTCTAGGATAGGTCATAATCCAAAAAATCTCCATCTCATTGGGTTTTTATAGAGTCAAGTTCCCTCGTAAATCCAGAGTCAAGCAAAGCTTGAAGTGAAGGTAATTAGTGCTACATTTCAACTTGTCTTTGGAAGCACCGACTACAGCAAAGGATTTTGGGTAAAATATGGTTTTAAAATCCTTAAGGTCTATCTGATTCAAAGGCCCCTTTTTTAAACTGTTTCATCAATAGTAACATTCTGCTCTATTCTCTGTCCAGTTTCTCTAGATAAATGGGTCTTTTTCTCTTTGGCAGCGTTCCTCTCAGGTTTCTGATTGCGATATGCCACAATACATAGCTCTGCGCAAACCCTCTTGCGGCCTTGGTCATAGATACCTTATTTATGAATCCGATCGCTTTTTTCCATTCCTTTTTAAGTCCTATTGTTGAATGGGTACTATCATAGAAAAAAGAATCTTATATGTCGAGAAAAGCCAATATTCTTTTTTATGACAAATATATTTACTTTATCTTACTTTTTTGCTAAATTTTAATATAAAATATTAGCAATGTGAAAGAAAAGATATGGGTCTTTTAAATGGTATAAGAATCATTTTAAAATCGATATGAAAAAACAGTTTAAAGTAATATTTTATAAAATGTGGAGCAATAGATGGAAGAGATTCTCCCATGTCATATCAGGATCGATAAAGAGGGGAAGTGGTATTACAAAGGGGCTGAAATCATACGTAGAGATATCTATCTTCTTTTCAATCAATACCTGATAAAAGATGGCAAGGGACGATTTCTACTCAAAATAAATAATGAGAAGTGTTATCTAGAAGTGGAAGATACTCCTTTTATTGTAAAGAGAGTCGATCTAGGAAAGGCTTTTACGATCGTTTTAAATGATGAAAGTGAAGAAACACTCCGGTTGGATACCCTTTGGATTGGAAGGCATAATGTTCTCTACTGTAAAGTGAAACAAAACGAGTTTGATGCGAGATTCAATAGACCCTCTTACTATGATATAGCACAATACGTAACCTACAATCCCCTTGAGGATACCTACTATATTCCCTTCGATGGAAAGAAGTTTTATTTGAAACAAGAGGGTGGTTAGGGTTCTTCCAGAAATGACTGATTTTTTTCAAGGTTAAGGAAGACGAAAATTTTAACCGCAAGAATATATTGACATGTAAGGGCACAGTACAAACAGCCCTTGCATCTGATCCTGACACAGAGATTGGGCAAAAAGGCCATTTCTCGATGAACACTAATAGCTAAGGAGACAGAATTTCGATGGCAGTTTTAGCACCTTTTAGAGGAATCTTCTATAATCAAGAAATCATAAAAGATATTGCGTTAGTTGTAACACCACCTTATGATGTTATCTCGAAAGAAGAGCAAGAAAAGTACTATCAAAGACACCCGTTTAATATAATCCGTTTGGTTTTAGGAAAAGATCTTGCTGAAGATAATAGCAGAATAAATAAGTACATAAGAGCAGCAAATCATTTAGAAACGTGGCAAAGAGATGGCGTTTTGATAAGGGATACCTTGACTTCAATCTGTTATTATCAGCAGGAGTTTACAGTTAAAAGAGACCAGAGAAAGACAAGAAAAGGTTTTATTGCCTTAATAAAACTGGAGGACTTTGCAAACGGGGTAGTACTCCCGCATGAAAAGACAATGACAGGACCGAAATCCGACAGGCTAAGATTAATAGAATCATGTAATGCGAATCTAAGCCCAATATTCTCTCTCTATTCTGATACTGAGAAGAAGATTGAGAGGATTATTGAAGAAAAAAAAGACCCCACCCCATTCATCGATTATGTCAATGATAATGGAATAAGGAATCAATTATGGAAGATCTATAATAAGGATGTAATAGACAGGGTGTCAGAAGAGTTTAAGGGGTTGTCCCTATTTATTGCCGATGGTCACCACAGGTATGAGACTGCTCTTCATTATCGTAATCAATTGAGGGAAAAGAGTAGAAACTATAGTGGTAACGAGGCGTATAACTATGTGATGATGTACCTATCAAATATGGATGATGCTGGGTTAGTGATCTTACCCACACACCGTCTTCTTTATAATTTGAACGATTTTAGACCATCCCTGTTTTATGAAAAGGCTCAGAAGTATTTTTATATTGAGGCATTTGGATTTGCTGGCAGTAATGAGCAAGAAGTGAGAAGGAAATTAATAAACAAACTTGAAATACAGGGGCAAAAACAACACACTTTCGGTCTGTATATCCAAGGGGCAAATTGTTACAATCTCTTGACACTTAAGGACGAAGGTATAAAGAACTCAACAGTTATGGAGAACGTGCCCGATGTTATCAAAGGCCTGGATGTGAATATCTTACAGAAGATTATTTTGAATAGTATTCTGGGTCTAAATGATCAAAATATGGAAAGCCAAAGAAATGTCGATTTTATTGAAAACAGTGATAAGGCCATTGAATGGGTTAAAGAGGGAAGGTATCAGTTAACCTTTTTAATGAATCCAACAAAGATTAAACAAGTCAATGAAGCATCATGTGCTCAGGTGAGAATGCCTCAAAAGGCTACGTTTTTTTATCCGAAAATACCGTCCGGCTTAGTCATCAATAGTATTCTAGGGGACATTAACGATTAAAACCGACCCTCTTTATCTGGATTGTCATGACAAGACCTTTTCAAATCGTGAAAGACGATGAAACTCTCGATGATCTTTTATATGGAGATATAAGGATCCTTCAAAAGAGAAATGGATACCGTTTCTCCATTGACCCTATACTCTTAGCAAACTTTATTGATATTCCCAATGGAAGCTCGATCATCGATCTGGGTACAGGATGTGGTGTAATACCCATATTATTGGCGCAGAAAATCAAAACTGCTAGTATCTTTGGGGTCGAAGTTCAGAAAGATATGGCTGAAATGGCGAGACGGAGTGTTGAGTTAAATAACCTTTCTAGAATCATTAGAATAATCCATGAAGATATCAATAACTTAAGGTGGTTATTTAAAGCAGAGTCCTTCGATATCGTATTAAGCAACCCACCATATCGCAAGTTTGACTCTGGAAGGATTAATCCTCATTCTCAAAAGGCTGTAGCCCGACATGAAATTATGTGTTCCTTTTATGATATCTTAGCTGTTTCTAGATACCTTGTGAGACCGAAAGGAAAAGTATGCCTTATATTTCCTGTTGTTAGACTCGGTGATGTAATATCAGGGCTCAAAGAGGCTACATTAGAGCCCAAAAGACTTCAGATAGTTTACTCTAATATAAATTCTGAGGGTAAGCTTGTCCTTATAGAGGCATTAAAAGGAGGGAAAACGGGGTTAAAGATACAACGGCCTTTGTTTACTCACGATCTAGAAGGACATCCAAACTTTTGATCTTCTCGAATTTTACGAAGTCTGGCATCTTTTATCATCAAACGATTAAGGGACTCTCGAATCTGGGGGTCTTTTATCATTATTAAGCTTCTTTTTATATCTTCCAAATAATCTTTATCGATTTCTATTCCCATCGTTTCCACGTGCTGGACCACAGAATCTGTACTATTACTCTTAGAAAACTGAGACAGGTTAAAATGGATATCCCTTATTACCTCTGATTTTACTTCACTATTTAAACGTTCTATAATCATCTGTTTCATCGATTCCAGCTCATTTAGCCATGCAGTGCTTGCAACACTTACGAACAGTTTTCTTCTCTTGATTTTCTCTGGTTGAGTATGTCTCGCAATAAACTCCCCTACTACTTCAGCCCACAGACTCAATACATGATACTCCTTTAGTTTGGTTTCATAATTGAACTTTTTTAAAGTACTATTTAAAACAAAAGCAATACGTTGCATCTCTTCATCAGACTATTGAGTTACAATTGGACAGACTGTTGCGCAATTAAAATAAACAGTGTTCAGACTTGCGCAAAATAAAAATACTATGAAAGTGGGGATAAGTCTAACAAAAGTACGAAACATTTTCAAGGAGATTCAAACAAATAATTGGGTCACCAAAAAGATTTTATAAAAAATTTCGAAGTTCATTTAAGAGTCCTCAAATGCCCGGTCACTTAACGTTCCCTTTTACTTGACAATTTCGCCTTCTTTGGCTATGATTCGCTAATCATTGAATAAGTAATCACCTGGACGAGAAAGAGGGGGGGTTGGATGAAGAATAAACAAAGAACAAAGGGGAAGACGGAAGAATCGTCAGAACTCAACAAAGGGGTTTCTCAAAAAGAAACTGAATCGCGCATAAAAAAGGGTAAAAAAATATGCGTAGAAACCGAGCAAGAAGAGTATTGCGCAATGTATAACAAAGAAGATACCTATGGAATCGAGGAACCCTGGTTATCAATAGAGACGAAACTCATTGCAGGTTCTCTGATAATAGGTATAGTAGCGCTGGTTATATTGGCAACTCTAGTGGATATATTTCTCTTAAAGGTGTAACCAATGGATGTACAAAGAAGATGGTACAATGGAATGTTGAGTACAGAAGATTGGTGGGCAGTCTGGATAGGACTCTTATTTGTCGCACTTGGTCTTTTTGCTGCATCAAGCGGGGTTGATTCAACTGGCTGGATAGTAAAGTTCTCCAAATGGGCAGGAATCACTGAGTCATTTAAGGCCTCACACAAGGGGTTATTGAGTCCTGGGGCATCCCTTATCCTTAGTTATATTGTTTTTACACTCGCAACCTGCATTGGGGCAAGATTCATGAGGTGGGATGTAAAGAGATATCTTATCGCATGGACGATACTATTTTGGCTGACAGTTATTTTTTATATTGCCGGTCAAAACGCACATATAGCTGCAACTTCATTGGAACGGGGAAAGTATGGCATAGACTGGAGCCTTTCTTTGGGAGGAGCGTATTATATAATCGCCTTGATTGCCGGACTGTTTATTGGAAACTTTACCCCAAAGAGGTTTCGGGCATTTATGAAGGAGGCTGCAAAACCAGAATGGTTCATTAAGGTTGCGATTGTCTGTCTGGGTACAAAACTGGGGTTAAAGGCCATTGAGGCCACAGGCTTTGCAATACATCTTCTCTTTGCTGGTTGCTGTGCTACAGTAGTTGCCTATTTGCTTTTCTGGCCTTTAGCATACACAGTAAGCAGAAAGGTCTTCAAACTCACCCGAGAATGGTCTGCATGTCTTGCTTCAGCCGTTTCAGTCTGCGGAGTTTCTGCTGCGATTGCAACAGGCGCAGCCATAAGAGCAAGGCCCATTGTCCCAATTATGATTTCCTCCCTTGTTGTCGTGTTTGCTGTTTTAGAGTTGATCATTCTTCCAGGATTGCTTGCCACGTATTGGTCAAATGAGCCAATAGTTTCCGGAGCCAGTCTAGGATTGACTGTAAAGACCGATGGAGCTGATGCAGCAGCAGGTGCAATACTCGATGAGCTTATAAGAGCAAAGGTAGCTGCAGAGGGTATATCATGGGACGAAGGTTGGATATTGGCCTCAGCAATTATGACAAAGATATGGATCGATATGTTTATTGGGATATGGGCGTTTGTTCTGGCAGTAGTCTGGGTGTGGTACATAGAAAGAAGACAGGGAGAGAATGTTCCAAAATCTGAGATATGGTTTAGGTTTCCCAAATTTGTTCTCGGATATTTTATCGCATGGTTTCTTGTTATGGGTTTGGGGCTGACGGATATCATTCAATTAGAGAGCCTTGAATTTGGTATAAAACCCATTGAAGGTTCTTTGAGGAAGTTTTTTTTCATGCTAACATTTACAAGTATAGGTATTGTTACAGATTTTAGGGAACTTGCCAGGGAAGGACTTGGGAGATTAGCTGCCGCTTATGCAACGATCCTTACTTTGATAGTAATTCCGCTAGGGTTGTTTATCGCATGGTTATTTCATCATGGCATGATTCCCCCCAGTGCTCCATAGTACTCCATATTCTTTATACTAGGATGTTATTTCATGATAGACCTTCTTTTTTTCCAAACTCGGCTGTAGCCCCAAAGGGGAGAATCACTATGCTAATCAATGCAACCATTGTTGTTCCCAGGACTACCGCCGTACCGAAACGCTGAGTAGGCGGGAAACTGGAAAGGCAGAAGATTCCAAAGCCCGCAGCTATGATAACCATGGAACTGAGTATTGGCTGCAAGATGTCTAATCGGGCCTTAACCCAGGCGTGCCATGGGGTGTCACCTTGCATTCTGAAACGGCGAACTCGGGTCATAAGATGGATCATGAAATCGATTCCCAAAGCGATTGAAATATTCGCAGCAGGAGATGCAATAATGTCCATAGGCATGTTAAGATGTCCCATCATGCCGAGGGTAAAAAGAGGAATACCCAAAAGACATGCTACCATAGTTGTAGTCATTCTTACTGAACGGGAAACCAAGGCTCCAATCAGAAGAAAGAAGAGGATCAGTCCTGCCAGGCCTTTTAAAAAGCTCCGGGCTATGAGTTGTCCCAACTGCCCCTGAAGGTCGTAGAAGCCTCCCACCATATCCGGCTCAAAGCTATGAGCCCTTACGATCCCTTTAAGTCGTTCAATCGTCTGGACACGCGATACCTGGCGGCAGACTCATTCATCCTGAGGAAGAAGAGCCCTCTCGATCTTTGGTAACAAAACTGAGGGCAATATGGTCATACCGTGAACCCTCCAAGATATTTAGAAGCTGTTCCGTACTGAGCAAAACTGAAAGAGGGGTGTCCTGAATTTCAGCTATAAGCAAAGGAAGAGAGATGACAATACCTACCGAAGGATCTGCCTCTAAAGCACCATGAAGCTGCATAAGTTTTGTATAGGCACGATCTCAGTGTCCAATTTGCCTCCGTCTGCTTTGCGAACTATTAAATTGAGGGAGCTGCTGCCACCGCTTCGATCAATCCATCTAGGGCCTTATACAACTCTCCCTTTGGATTAAAATAGGCTAGGAGAGAAGGGTCGGTCGATACCTTGGCAAGACCCAAGGCAGCAAGCGCCCGATTACGATAAAGACAACCCATAGACCATAACGGCCTTTAAAGGTCGGTTGAACAAGGCTGCTTGCCTGATCATCCTTTTTTTGACTCGTCCGGGCAAATCGCAAAAAGGTCGGATAAACTCCATAAGCAATCAGCAAAGCCATAATACTTCCAAATGCTCCTGCTATACCTAACTCTCGAAGGGGCTTGGCAGATCGAATAAGAGGCTTAGAAATCCAAGGAGAGTGGTTGTCATGCAACATAGAGAGGGGAGAGAGGTTCTCAGAAGCGCTCTATGAACCGCGGTTTCAGGGTTCAGTTTTTCTGCTGACCATTCCTGCCTCCAATTAGAGGTGAAAAAGACGATATGGGAGAGTGTCAGTACAAAGCCTATGGTCGCAAGGTTTGCCGTGAGCACACCAATATATATTTCCAAAGCATGGAGAACCATAAGGCTCAGAGCACATTCTGTGACACACGATACCAAAATCCCCACAACAATTCTCCAGGCTCGAAAGATGATGGTAATCAGGAGACCGAACACGACTAGGGCTGCTATACTGAAATACTTGAGGTCCAACATAAGGTTCCTGCGGATGAGCTCAACTACATAAGGGACTCCAGAGATTTGGATATCAAAGCTTGGATCGGAAAATTGCTCAATTACCTTTTCCAGATTTGGGATGAAGGTTTCGTATGGTACTTCTTTATCCATCATTATAATGATAGATGAAGCTGACCCGTTCTTTGAGAGCAGAAGTCGGCTCCATAGGGGGCTATCAAATGCGAATTCAGGTCTTACAGGGCCATTGATAAGGCTTTTTGTGCTTACCATGCCAGCAAGGGTTACGAGTTCATCTGTAAGGCCTCTGATCAAAGATAGATATCTCTCCGAACGGATATTTTGAGCAGTTACTTGGATGATTACTTGCGGAGAAGAAGGAAATATTCTAGAGATTGCTTGGGAAGTCTGTAACTGGTTGTCGTTACTGGAGAAGAAAAAATCACTTTCAACACGCGGCGTGAGATCTACAAAAAAGAAGACCATAGCCACAGAACAAAATGAAAGACCTACAAAAAACCACTCCCATCTTTGATATGGAAGGGTCAGATTTTTCAGGAGCAAGGAGGATACTGACTTAAAAATCGATCCTGTTTTTTTCTTAGATGCAATCATATTTCACTATGAAAACGAAAAATACAGTTTTATCAATTATCAGACTGAACCGTTTTAAAGTTAACCTGTCCATATCTATGGAGATTGTAAATACTTTTTGTGATCAAAAGTTGGATTAACCATCCAGAGATATTGGCGATGCAAGTAAAAGAAGAGGCTTTGACTGACGACATTATGGACGTCAATGTGAGCGAGCGTACGTTGTGAAAAGTAGATGGCAAATTCATACGCTACGATTTCTCCCATTCTAGCATCCAGTTGGACATCCCAGTTCCTCTGTAGTCATATCAGATGACTTATTATCTAGGATCAGCCAGTGAATATATAAAAAAAAAGGAATGAATTGTGCCTGCTGCGGAAATGCTCTAACGTGTATTGCCTTTTTCAAGCCCGCACCCAGATGGGGTCCTTCCAGATAAAATCTATACTTGTAAAAAACAATATTGAGTTCACAAAAGAGGCTCAAAAATACCAAGGGTATACTCTATTGTACCCGTGTTCTCAAATGCTTATTCTTAACTATCTTAATCAGTAGTTTTTTACTACAATGAATGTCTTGATGTGAGATTGATCCTCCCTTTATAGCTTTTTTGTGGATCTTTTCCCCTGATCCGGCCTTCAAATCTATCCTAAAACTCTCAACCTCTTCCCCTATAACCTGCGGCTTCTTGAACCAAGGATTAGTTCCGAGTCGAGGAACGAGAACTCGGGACTAATTCTTTATTTGGCAAAGAGACTCTACCGTTTCTCTCCTCTCACCTTGTTTACCAGTATCTTCAAGCGTTGCTCCTTAAACCTTCACAGTATTCACTCGGAGCCTGATCATGTACCTGATGAAAAAGGCTGGCAAGAAATAAATAGTATCCTCACCACTCACAAAGCACAATGGATGATCTGGGAAGATGAACCTCATCAAGTTACGGTTAGAAAGCTCGCAGAAATAGGCATAAAAAGTATTGTGTTTAAACCATGAGGTAATATCCGGAGCAAGGTGATTATTTGATAGTCATGAGGGAGAATGTTGAGAACCTGAGAATCGTATTTAAGTAATGTCCATCCAGAAATGAGATATCTTCTCCAAGGTCAAGGAAGACGGAGATTGTTACCGAAGGAATAGATTGGGTGTGTAGGGGCACTTTCCTACGTGCCATTGCATCTGAGTCTGATGCCGAGAATGCGAACATAGAGTAAAAAAAGGCACTTCCTCATTTTAAAGACTCAAAGAATGAAGTTCACTCCCTCTTTGGTTCCTACGCTGATTTGGAAAAATCGTAAGATAAGTTAGCCCAAAATCTTTTTTTAATAATTAGAGTTATTAACGATCCAAACTGAATAATCATCCAATAGCTGATGATTCTTTGACTCATTCTCTTTCGATTTCAAGTCAGCTAATGGTCATAAGAACTGCCATTGTCTAGTAATTTCCGGTTAGAAAGTTGCATGTATACATCAAAAAAGATCAAAAAAAACAGAATAAGTCGATTTTTTGCTTGGCATATTATTGGTAATATGCCGTGCGGCATGGTTCGTAATGATTAATTATTTCAAGGAGTTACGAACATGCCGCAAACATATTGTCCTTATGATAAA
>JAXHVA010000011.1:0-71207 GCA_034189035.1 Thermodesulfobacteriota bacterium | reverse complement strand
GGTTCAAATCCTCTCAGGTGTGATAATATCTATTGCCGGCAATTTACTGCCATGAGCAGCACAACGAGAAGGTCAGTATTAAAAGAGTGAGAGAACTTCGAATCAAAATTCAAAACGAGTTCTACAATCTCCAGACTAATCCAGATACCTCAAAAAAAATCAAGCAGGTGTATTCCTGGTACCCATATGAAAATACTTAACTGGAAATTAATGACTTTTTATTTTTTTTATTAAAAATGTATTAACCAAATACATATCAAGCACAAAGGTTCTGGCAAAAAAATTAAGCGGCTATTTTTTCTATAAACACAAAGAGAGAGTTATTATAATTTTTGAGCCTTTTGTAGAGTTTTAGTATTGGGGTTTGCATATTGATACCTCCATGAGGTCTTTTCCAATTGTATTTAGTGATCCAGTCGGAGAAGTTATCTCTCAAGGTTTTGTAATCTTTATATTTAACTTTAACTAATCTATAAAATTCTTCCTCGCGGCTTCTTTCAACCTTGCCATTGATTTGTGGTGTAGATGGTGGAATGATTTTATAACGTATAGTGTAGAAAGCGCATATTTGATCCGGCATGTGTACTCTGGGTTTTTTGAGGATGCATTTAGGGTCTGAGACATATATATTTGTAAATTCCGTATCTTCATCCGTTTGGGTACGGCGTATAGGAAAAGAAGCTTCTTTGATGAGTCTGTTAACGAGCTCTTTTCTGTATATATATCTGCAAAGCACCATATGCGTATAATCATCTATGGCAGTGAACCGATAGTACTGTTCCCCTCTCATACGATAAGGAACATACTTTACATCATTCTGTACAATGTCTCCAGGGTTTGGAATCTCATATAGCTTCGTATGTTTCTTCTGTTTTTTTAGGTTTTGGAATAATCAATCCTTCGTGTCTTAATAAATATGGCCGATAGTAGATAGTGACAGAGTTATGTTGTTATCTTTATTCAAGTAAAAGGCAATTCTGACAGAACCATATCCGGTCTTCTCCCATAGAGCCTTTATGAGTTTTACCTTATCAGCTTGAGTCGTATTTGGATGAGACTTCGGCTTTGTAGAACGTTTTTCCAAAGACATAATATCCCTATTGGATCTCTTGAGACGATTCAAGCAATCATAGTAAAAGAACGACTATACCCAAATATCTCATATGCCAAGCTGACATTTTTTCGCTCTTCAGGTTTGAAGAAAAGAGTGGACTTTCTTACGAATTTCAATATTACGATTGTATCTCATTTGCTCTTTTACTCTACTTTTCCACATAGGCAGCCTCCTGACTTCTGGCATTGTTAATGTTTGAAAAATAGATTATACACCTTTTTGCCGGGACCTCGCCTCTCTTTTTTTGTAAAATGATGGATACCTCTTATTGAGTTACCCTCATTCTCACAATTACTATTACGTATGATATCAATCAATACTCGGTGTATGAATTGTATTTGGTCATTATATATTTTTATTAAAAAAAACTGGCTTTTATGTAATATTTCAAGTATAGGTTATTTATCAAGTTACCTATTTTACTTTTAAAGGGGCTTTTGCCCAAAAGAAAAATCTCTTTTCGTTTTAACCAAAACGTTTTTTTATAGGTCTAGTGGATGCTCCAGGCGATTTTAAAACTCGCCCATTGAGGCTCAAACAGTTGAAATCACTAATCTTCCGCTTTACTAAGACTTATAACAAAAGACCTTTTGATGACCGCTCAAAGGAATTTAATTTTTGGGCAATAGCCAATAATTGAGAAAAGATATGTATCCATATTATTTTCTAAAAGGAGGTAAGTAACTATGAATGGACCACTTGAGGGAATTCGGATATTGGAATGGTCAGCATTTCAGCAGGGGCCTACAGCTGGTGCATTGCTCGCGGATATGGGTGCTGAAGTAATCAAGATCGAAGAACCCAGGGGAGACCCAGGACGGGGTTTGATGTCTGTGTATGGGATGGAGCTTCCTATCAATTTTTATTTTCTCAATCACAACAGAGGGAAAAAGGCAATGGTTCTCGATTTTTACAAGGATGAGTGCAGAGATATCCTCTATAAGCTTGCGGAGAAGTCCGATGTCTTTCTTACAAACTATAGGTACAGCCATGCAGTGAAGATGCAGGTCGATTATGAAGCTCTGTCAAAACAGAACCCAAAGCTTATCTATGCATACAGTTCCGGTTATGGCAGAAAGGGACCAGATGCTGACCTTCCTTCTGCTGACTTTGCTGGGCAGGCACGAGGTGGTTTCTGGATGATGTCTCTGAGCTCTGATATGGCACCGATCCCCCTCGGAGCAGGAGCTGCAGATGAAATGGGGGGCTTATGTACTGCATATGGGATAATGCTCGCGCTCTTTGCGAGGGAGAGAACAGGCAAGGGACAGATGGTCGATACGTCGCTTCTGGGTAGTCAGGTCGAGCTGGGTCGTCTCTTTTTACAACTCTACCTTGTATTGGGTTTTCCTGCATTTATTTCTCCTGCTGCAGCTATGAACAGCCCACTTTGGTCTATATATCGGTGCAAGGACGACAAGTGGTTTTGTCTGTCAGTTTTACAGCCCGATAGATACTGGCATGACTTCTGTAGAATCCTGGGCATCGAACATTTGGAAAAAGATCCTAAGTATGAAAATGCCAAGGCAAGAACGGAAAACACAGGAGAAATTATGAAAATAACAAGAAAGGCATTCCTTACAAAGACTAGAGATGAATGGTGGCAGCTCTTTAGAGAAGCCGAGTTACCCTCAGCCCCAGTACAGGACTGCTCAGATCTAGTAAATGATCCTCAGATTATAGCGAATGAGTATATCACTGAAATTGAAGACCCGGCCCATGGCAAAATCAAGGTTCCGGGCATCCCGGTAAAGCTGTCCGAGACCCCTGGCAGGGTGCAAGGCACGGCTCCGGAACTGGGGCAACATACTGAAGAGATTCTCATAGATATCCTGGGGTACACCTGGGAGGATATCGCCAAATTACAAGAAAAAGGAGTCTTTTAGGGCAGAGACATTTGATAAAAAACACTTGGGCCTTTCAGGCTATCGTAAGGGTATTCGATTCCATGCTATTGTGTGATCCTCTCAGGGTGGGTATAGATGGTAAATCTGTCTCCTCGAACATAGCCCACAGTTGTAATCCCGATCTCTTGGGACATAGAAACAGCCAGGTCAGTTGCAGCAGAGCGGGAAAGCAGGATCGGTATTCGCATCTTTCCTGCCTTTATCAGGATCTCAGAGGTAACCCTGCCTGTTGTCAGTAGAACCTTGTCTTCTCTTTTTATCCCCTGCAGGAGGCATTCTCCGTTTATCTTGTCTACGGCATTATGCCTCCCGATATCCTCTCTAAAGATTAAGATTCTATCCGGCACGGCCAGTGCACAGTTGTGGACTCCCCCTGTTTCTTTATATAATTGCGATAGCCTGTGAAGCTCCCTCATCAAGTTCAGCGCCTGTAAAGCAGAGATTTGAATTGGGGAGTCGATCGTTTTACACTTGAGTGCATCCATAACATTATAAAAGCTGCTGCCTTTACCGCAGCCGGATGTGATCGTCCTCTTCATAAAGAGCTTTTCAGCCATAAGATTCTTTTGATGAGTATCAATTTCAACAACACCCTTTTCCTCATCGAGTTTGATGGACTCTATCTCATCCACTAAATTCAATATGCCTTCTGAATGAAGAAATCCGACTGCCAGTTCCTTGAGGTGATTAGCAATGCAAAGCAGGGTAACAAACTCTCTCCTGTTTAAAAAGACCGTAAGGGGCATCTCTTTAATTACAGTGATCCTGGCTTTTCCAAATGCCCCTTTGGAGTACTCAACGATCTCAATTTCATCTGTCCTGTGAACCAGCGTCATTTGATCCTTACCCTAGCCCCTGATAATGGTAATACCCAAACCCACAAATAAAACAGAAACTGCGGGTAGCCAAAGCAACCTGTATACAACATTTAACTCCGCATTAAAGTAATCCTTGGTGAGAATCAGGCAGAGATGCATAGGCGAAAGGATAACACCGCAATAGCCACTGGCATAGGCCAGCATTAAATAAGACAAAAAATGACCTTCTGTTTGGAAGATGGGAAGAAGTATAGGGAAGGTAATCCCTACAAAAGCGATTGTAATCCCAGTTAACAGACCCACGATAAATGGGAGAGAAATCAGGATAATAAAATGGGGAAACCCGATGATTGAGAAACCTTCTGACATAACATAGACCGCCTTTGTAGCCTCCAGCATCTTTTGGAAAAACATTACACCCATTACCATTAATCCCATCTCTATAGAGATACTCCTTTGGATGATCCTCTTCATGCTCTTGAGGGGAATCCTATAAATCAGCCAAAGCATTGAAACTGTAATAGCAAACGAATAGACGAGTTCCACTTTCAGTGCAATGACCAAAAAAAGGACAAAGATAAGGGGGCACAACGACTTGGTCAGTTGATAAAATTCTCTTTTTATATCTTTCTTTTTATGGAGTTCACAGTTAGACTGGTTTTTATGAACCCCAATATATCCGAATATGATACCACTCATAACAGATGCCAAAAAAAGAGGCAGGTTAACGAAGCTGATTTCTCTGATCGTTACTCCTAAAATCGCTGAAGTAAGGACTATCCCAGGGTATGTGGGAAGTACATATTCCCAGATATGTCGAAACCAATAATTCAGAAATGTTCTTCTCTCATTTGAAAGGTTCAGTTCATCGGATGCCTTTACAACCATAGGCGCGGATATCATCGCTCCACCCATAAGGGGCATCAGACCGATAATACTCGGAAGGATCGCAACCACTATGCGTAGATCACGGAGAATGACCTTAAAAGATTCCATCATCCTTTTTAACTCGCCTGTTTCACTCATTATATTGCTAAAGAGCAATATGAGCCAAAGGGCACCGATCAATTTTAGTGTTTTAAATTCGGATATGGCCGCTATGAATGTATAGCCCATATCACGTATGTGCACTTGGAAGAGTAAACCGAGGATAATGGATCCAATCAAGAGAATAAGCCATAACTCCAGTTTTTTTAAGACCAGAGAAATAATCAATAAGAAAAGGAGACCTATCTTGAGAAGACCTAACATAATACAATCTGCTTAACTTTAATCCTTGAATAGGAGATCAAGAAACTGTTTCAATATATCCGCTGAAGCACCCCATATTACATGGTCTTCGTACTCAAAGAAATAGACCATTCGGGGGCCTTCTTCAAAAGTACGCAACTCTTCCCTGAATCTGCTCTCATCGAGCAAGTCATGGATGGGGATCTCCAGGATTTCATCTATTTCATCCGTGCTCAAAGTAAACTCATATGGATAAGGTATAAAACCCACAAAAGGCGTAATAACAAACATGCTCGTTGTTATTGCATCGTCTAATTTCCCCAATATTTCGATATCCTCGGATTTGATTCCTACCTCCTCATAACTTTCTCTGACAGCAGTAACCCTCAGTCTCCTGTCACCCTCTTCATAAGCTCCTCCGGGAAAAGATATCTGCCCTTTGTGATGCGTTACTTTCTGCGTCCTCTTTGTAAATAAAAGATGATAACTTTCATCTTTGTAAAAGATTGGAACAAGAACCCCTGAAGGCCTTAACCGTTGATCAGCTATAACTTTTCTTTCTCTATGAGAAAGAATCTTTTTTATTCTTTCCTTCATCTTATCCCCCGCCTCGCATATCATCGGATCTAAAAACCGGGGGAATTAATGCCCCTGATCCAAATGAGAAAAACTCGCTGCTGGTTCGCTAAAATAATATAATAATATCAATTTTCAATATCTATGAAGATGAATGGTATGATAGGAGATAATTATAAATTCTATCCCCGATTTCCAAACCGAGATCAATAAACTCTGGACCGTACTTCCTGCCAATATCAGTTCGAAAGGTGCTTTTTATCTTTTGAATCGTATCCAACCCCTTTGGGAAACGATCGACGATCAACTCAACAGGGACCTTTTTGAAATCTGTCATCTGCCAAAGGGTATCTGTAAAATTATCGATTCCCCACCTGAACTTATCAGCATCATAAAGAGAATCACTTATGATCTGCCCAATTGGAGAGCGGATTTTTTTAGGAACAACAAAGGCCTCATGGTTCGATATCGCCTGAATAACGAACTCTTTCTCCTCTTTTTCCAATGGAAAGTCCTTTAGCCTTTTTTTTGCCTCTTTGGCACTCGCTATGGCATGTTTTGGTTCTTTTCTTTTTATATCATGTAACAATCCGGAAATCTGAGCGATGATAACCACCCTCTCGATCTGCTCAGATAATAAAGATAGAGCATCTGCTTCAATATATACAATAGCACCCACATCAATCGTCACCTTTTCTGCATGCTCTATCCCATGACCAAGGTTGTCAACCAATTCATCGGTTACCATATTCTGACACCGAATCACCAGATCATCACTGTAGTATATCTCCTTTGAAATTGAGATCGGCTTTTGATGTTCAATATAGAAGCTCGGGGTCTTTAAGTTGGAAGCGGTCTTCTTTGCTTCCTCTATCATCCTCTTATAGAATTTTTCCACATATATTCTCTCTCTTCTGGGTTCAGCAGAGCAAGTGGGATACTAGCTTCCCGTAAATCCAAATCCACCGGGTCCTCGATCTGTCTGGTCAAGTTCGCATGTAACATCAAATGAGGCATGACATACTCTGTTGATAACCATCTGAGCAATCCGGTCTCCCCTTTTTACAATAAAAGCTTCATTGCCCAAGTTAATAACGATCACCCCTATTTCTCCTCTATAATCTGCATCGATTGTGCCGGGGGAATTCACAATGCTTATTCCATTTTTTAAGGCCAGCCCGCTGCGAGGACGAATTTGTGCTTCATAGCCTATAGGTATTGCAACAGCAATACCCGTTGGTAGCAATACTCTTTGCCCAGGTCTAATAAGGATATCTTTTTCGACAGCAGCATAGAGATCCATGCCCGCCGAGTAATCGGTCATATATTGTGGCAAAGGAATATCACTATCAATTTCTCCTTTAACCCTTTTTATCTGAATCGTAACCTTTTCCATATCTGTTTATAACCCCTCAAAATTCAGCGAGAATAATCGTTTTTATTACGCACAGTAAAAAAACAAAACAAGATGAAAATAACGAATCGAAAATATGGTGTCAAGGTATTTTTAAATTCGGCTTTGCATATTCGTATTAGTATACACTCTTCATAGACATTGACAAAACATACTATCTGAAATACAATATGATATTATATTACAAAAATATAGCAGATAGTGAGGTGTAATAATGATTGTGAAAGATATCATATCGAATAAGCTGATTACAATCAATTCGGGTGATAATATAAAGAAGGCATTTGAGCTGATGAAGACTAATAAAATTCGCCATATCCCTGTATTGGATGCTGAAAAACTTGTGGGCATAGTTACAAACACAGATCTTCGTCAGGTTCTGGTCCCTTCAGAATCGAATAATAAAAAAGAGGTATTCCTTTTTACATCAAAATTCTTTACAGTGGATCAGATAATGACCAAAGACCCCATTACTGTTACTCCCCAGACCGATATAGAAAAAGCGGCAATGCTTCTTCAAAGAAACAAAATCGGAGGGCTGCCTGTAATAGAAAACGACAGGTTGGTCGGGATGATCACAGAAACAGATATCTTTGGGGTTTTTATTGAAATAATGGGAGTCATCAAATACAGCTCTAGGGTCGATGTCGTTTTAGGAGAAGACCCAGAGGCATTCCAACATGTATCCAAATTAATAAAGGAAAATGGGGCGGATATAATAAGTGTTGGCATGTCATCCTCTAAAGAAAAAGGCAAGAGAGTCTATTACTTTCGTTTAGATACAGATGATATCGATCATATTGCTGAATCTATCGAAGACAAAGGTTATAAAGTGCAATCCGTGGTCGCAGGATAGATTATTCCGAGGAATCCTAAATGAATACCTATTTTTCTAGACGTGAATTTCTGAGCAAAGTCCCAAAAGGTATATGCGCATTGAGCATTACTTCAGCGTCTGCCAAATATAATGGTTTGTCAAATATAGTCTTTAGTGCTAGCAATTATAAAGAATCGGAAGAAGATTTTCCTTTAAAGGAGGTAATGTATTATAAAAAACTGGCAAATCAAAGAATCGAATGTGAAATCTGTCCCAAGAGATGCAAAATAGCGGATCTGGAGCGAGGATATTGTGGGAATAAAGAAAACAGAGGTGGAAAATACTACAGCTTGGTATACTCAAGACCGTGCTCTATACATACTGACCCTATTGAGAAGAAACCTCTTTTCCATTACCTCCCTGGAACACTGGCATTTTCAATTGCTACAGCCGGTTGTAACTTTGAGTGCAGGTTTTGTCAAAACTGGAATATCGCACAATTCAGACCTGAACAGTTAAATAATTATTATATTACACCGAAAAGTATTGTAAATACTGCAAAGAAAGAGGGGTGTGCTACGATTGCATATACATATTCCGAGCCTGTCGTTTTTTATGAATACATGTACGACATAGCCAGATTGGCGAAGAGAGAAGGGATTGGAAATGTAATGATATCAAATGGTTTCATTAACAGAAAACCATTGGTTGATCTGTGTAAATACCTCACCGGCGTAAAGATTGACCTGAAGGCATTTACAGAAAGGTTTTATTATGAGACATGCTCTGGAAAGCTTAAACCAGTTCTTGATACCTTGGAATTACTTCATACGATTAATATATGGTATGAGATTGTTGTCCTTATCATCCCAACACTGAATGACAGCGAAGAAGAGATAACAAAGATGAGCCTATGGATAAAAAACAGACTCGGAGCGGATGTGCCTGTGCATTTTTCTCGTTTCTATCCAACGTACAAAATAAAGAATCTGCCACCTACTCCGATAAGGACACTTGAGAAGGCAAGAAAGACTGGATTGGATATGGGATTGAACTATGTATACATAGGAAATGTTCCCGGTCATGAAGGAGAGAACACATATTGTCCCAGATGCAAGAATTTGATTATAAAAAGAATTGGTTATACAGTATTAAAAACAGATATAGAAGATGGAAGATGTAAATACTGCCAGAACCCTATCTCAGGGATATGGAAGATTTAGAGAATGATACGGGATCGAACAGGAGATGGAAGAAAAAGATTTTCAAAGAGAGATTGAACTCATCAAAGAGGAAGTATCAGAGTTTCAGATACCTTACTCTGCCTGTCAGTATTTTCATGTAAGGACCAAATCCTTTTCAAAAGAGCAGTTCGATAAAGCAGTTACACTGTTCTATAAAATATTGGAAGAGAAGTTCAGCCAAAAATAGGTTGAATAAGAGGGTGGTGGTAACGGATAATATCATCAATAAAAACAAAAGATATACTACAGTCAATATGTTCAGGTGTATTGCTCATTATTGCATTCCCCAGGTTCAATCTTGAATTTGTTGCTTGGTTCGCTTTGATCCCTTTATTTTATGCAATCCATGGGAAAAACATTTACCAGAGTTTCTATCTGGGTACAATTACCGGCTTTGTATTCTTCCTGGGAGTAATAAACTGGGTTTTTATCGCTGTCTCGAGATATGGAAATCTTAGCTATATATTCAGTATCGCTGTACTGATACTCCTTGTTTCGTATTTGAGCCTTTTCATTGGTGCTTTCTCATTTCTTGTAAGATTCGTACAAAAAAGGCATGGTTTAAAAGAGTTTGCAACAGCACCGTTCATCTGGGTTTCAATAGAATATCTACGGTCATTTTTTCTCACGGGTTTCCCCTGGGAGAGTTTGGGATATTCTCAGTATCTTTGTCTGCCCCTTATTCAGATTTCAGATATTACAGGCGTCTACGGGATTAGCTTCCTTATCGTTCTTGTAAATGCCCTGTTGTTCAATTATTCTTATAACTTGTTTTTAAATAAGGAAAAAAGGCAGTATAAAGAGATCATTTTAACCTTTTTTCTTTTATTCATTACGTTTTTTTATGGACAGTGGCGACTCACTGATGTACATAAAAAGTCCAATGCATTTAAAACCATTAAGGTCGCGCTCATCCAAGGGAATATCGATCAGAGTAAGAAATGGGATCCAACCTTTCAAGATGAGACGACAGGAATATACAGAGAGCTCACTGTTCAGGCTTCAAAGTCCGGCCCTGATTTGATTGTATGGCCGGAGACAGCGACTCCTTTTTACTTTCAATCTGACAGCAAATATAGAAAGCTGATCTTTGACATCTCAAAGGAGGCCGACTCATACCTTCTCTTTGGCAGCCCTGCTTATCGATTTAAAAATAGAGATGTCCGGTATTTTAATAGTGCTTTCTTAATATCAGCCAATGGAAGTCTCCTCGGGAGATATGATAAAATCCATCTGGTTCCGTTGGGCGAGTATGTCCCATTAGGCAGGTATCTCTATTTTATTAAAAAAATCACTGCCGGGATCAGTGATTTTTCTTCGGGGGAAAGCACGGAGCCCTTAGCATCTCCTCTTGGAAAGGCCGGCGTTTTTATTTGTTATGAGGCAATCTTCCCTGATCTTGTCCGGAAATTCGTCAAGAAAGGGGCATGTTTTTTAGTGAATATAACCAATGATGCATGGTTTGGAAAAACATTTGCTTCTTACCAGCATCATTCAATGGTTGTCTTTCGGGCAGTTGAAAACAGGGTCTTCCTTATAAGGGCTGCAAATACAGGCATAAGTTCAATTACTGATTCAACTGGAAAGACAAGGCTTGCCACTGAGATATTTACACAAGGGGTATTGGTAGATGATATCCACTTGGTCAAAATCAATACATTTTATACTGATTATGGAGATATTTTTGCTCAAATCTGTTTGGTGTTAATGTTCATAATAATAATAAAAAGAGGTGTAAAAAAGTGTTAGACGAGGTTCAAGAGAGGCTGAGAGATTTGGATAAAAGATTGAATGATATTCGAGGTCATCTTTGATATTGACGGTATAAACCTACGACTAAATGATATAGAAAAGTTGATGTCAAAGCATGATTTTTGGAATGACAAAGAAAACGCTCAGTTATACTTAAAAGAGAGGAAGTCTCTTAATAATTTAGTCAGTAAGTGGGAAGAGCAAAAGGGCAACCTTGAAGATGTTACTATACTCCTGGAGCTTGTTCAAGAGGAAGGTGATGAAGAAGTCATTGCCGAAATCGAATCAAGCCTTGATGGGATAGAAAAAGAAGCCCATTATATGGAAGTCAAGCGGATGCTGGGGGAGGAAAATGATTTCAATAATGCAATCATTAGTATCCATGCGGGAGCTGGCGGAACGGAAGCTCAAGACTGGGCAGAGATATTGATGAGAATGTATTTGCGATGGGCTGAAAGCAAAGGATTTACAACAGAGCTTATAGATTATCTGAGTGCAGATGAGGCAGGAATAAAGAGTGTAACATTTACTGTAGAAGGTGATTATGCGTATGGTCTCCTAAAAGCAGAGATAGGGATACACAGATTGGTTCGAATTTCACCTTTTGACGCAGGGGGAAGACGTCATACATCCTTTGCTTCCGTATTTGTCTATCCTGATATTGAAAACGAAATAGACGTCGATATAACTGAAGAAGATCTGAGGATAGACACTTTTCGTGCAAGTGGTGCTGGAGGACAGCATGTCAACAGAACAGATTCTGCTGTTAGGATTACACACATTCCAACAGGAATTGTGGTACAATGTCAAAATTTGAGATCTCAGCACAAGAACAAGACCATGGCGATGAAGGTACTGAAATCAAGGCTTTATGAACTGGAGCTGAAAAAGAAGGCTGAGAAGATGAATGAGCTCCATAGCAATAAAAAGGAGATTGCCTGGGGGAGTCAGATCCGATCTTATATCCTCCACCCCTATAGAATGGTCAAGGATCACAGAACGAATAAGGAGGTAGGAAACGTAGACGCGGTGTTGGACGGAGACATTGATAGTTTCATTGAAACTTTCTTGCTCTCCAATAATAGAACAACCACCTCTTTTTAAATATCACATAACGGATAGAAACCCAAAACGGGACTAGCAGAGAAAAATGGCTAGTTCTGTAAATCGCTTTTTGGATGGATGTGAAAGACGTTCACAAATGGCTCTTGAGTAAGGAGGTGATTTTTCTTGAAGACCGTTGAAATCCCAATCGACAGAGGACTTCGAATCTTAGGAGGAATAATTCTCATTGGCTCTGTTTTACTCTATTTTGGTGAATTTATAGGCCCTACTGCTAAAGTAATCCTATTTATCGTTGGGGTATACTCTTTAGTCACTGGAAGCATTAACCATTGCCCTGTAGCCAAGTTAATCGCATCTGAAAAGAGATATAGAAGAAAACTAAATATTTCTTCAGACATTACTGTCAGTTCATTAAGAGACTTGTCTTTTTTTAGTGACTTCTCTGACGATGAAATCAAAAAGATACTGCTTTGTTGCAAGGATGTCACTTATGAAAAAGATACCAAGCTGATGACCGAAGGGGTAGAAAGAGGAACTCTAAGTATTATATACTCAGGGCAGGTAAAGGTATCGAAGAAGATAACTGAAGACACAACAAAGACCGTCGCTGATTTAGGGGATGGGGACATATTCGGAGAGATGTCCTTTATTGAGAACCTTCCTTCTTCAGCCTCTGTTATTGCATTGCGAGAGACCCGTGTCCTGGAGATTGATGAGTTGCATTTTTCTAAAATTATGGATGTAGATAAAGCACTGGCTCTAAAAATCATGAAAAGGATATTGCATATATTGAATGATAGAGTGAGGTCACTTAATGATCAGGTTGTTTCTATGGGAAGATGGTGGATTAGAAGCCGAGAAAGCCTTTCTTTTGAATGAGTCTGTGAGTGAGTGTTCATCCAAGGTCAAGAAATCGCTAAAAAATATCTTTAAATACCCATTAAAACGATCATTGTTTGCGTAATAGCCCGTTTATATTTAATCTATAATGATAAGACCGAAAATGGTAAAGGATATTATAAGGATAGGTACCCGCTCAAGTAAGCTTGCATTGTGGCAGGCAAACTGGGTAAAAGAACAAATAGAAGGGAGATATCCAAGGATAGAATGCAAACTAGAGAAGATAAAGACCAAAGGGGATAGGATAACAGATGTACCATTAGCAAAGGTTGGAGGGAAAGGTCTTTTTGTAAAAGAGATTGAAGATGCCCTTATAGAAGCGAAGGTAGACATTGCTGTCCATAGTATGAAAGATGTTCCTACAGCCCTTCCTGAAGGCTTACAGATTACCGCGATAACAAAAAGGGAAGACTATAGGGATGCCCTCATATCTAAGAATAACCTACACCTAATAGACATGCCGTCGGATTCAAAGATAGGTACCAGTAGTCTGAGGAGACAGGCTCAGCTTCTCAATATTTATCCAGACTTCCAAATGGTACCTCTCAGGGGCAACTTGGACACAAGGTTGAAAAAGCTTATAACATCTTCGCTGGATGCAATTGTTGTGGCTGGTGCAGGTGTAAAGAGGTTGGGTTTGCAAGACCGGATAACGGAATATATTTCTCCAGAAATCGTGTTGCCGGCCATAGGACAGGGGGCATTAGGGATTGAATCCAGGATCGATAATAACAGGATAAACAGAATTACAGGTTTTCTAAACTCTCCTGATTCAGAGATCACAATCACAGCAGAGAGACAATTTTTGGGAAGATTGGGGGGAGGCTGTCAAGTTCCTATCGCCGCATTGGGTGAAATCCACAATGGGGTTTTATCGCTTTGCGGAATTGTAAGCAGTATTGACGGGAAGATACTGTTAAGAGACAGGATCCAGGGAAGTCCTGATAATCCCACTTTTCTGGGTGAAAGACTTGCCCAAAGGCTTTTGTATAAAGGGGCAGCAGAGGTTCTAGGAGAGATATATCCAACAGCTTACTAGATGATCATCGCTATCCTCTTTTAACCATGGTTCTTGTTCAACGCATACTGGCATGGAGTTTTTACATCTTGGAGAAAATTTGCATCCTTCAGGGATATCCGAAGGCCCTGGTACCATTCCAGGGATAACACTTAACCTCTTCTTTGTTTCTCCTTTTTCATCTATTCTAGGAAGTGAAGAAAGAAGTCCTCTCGTATAAGGGTGCTTCGGGGTCTTAAAAAGATCGGTTACATCCGCATATTCTACTATCTTCCCTGAATACATAACCGCCACATACTTCGCAGTCTCAGCTATGACTCCTAAATCATGAGTGATCAAGATAACTGACATCCCTACTTCCTCTTTCAGCCGATTCATCAAGTCCATTATCTGGGCCTGTATCGTTACGTCAAGGGCAGTTGAGGGTTCATCGGCAATCATCAATTTCGGATCACACGATAGAGCCATAGCAATCATTACCCTTTGTCGCATCCCTCCACTTAACTGATGGGGATATTCTTCTATCCTTCTGTGTGGGGAAGGGAACCCTACCAGTTTGAGCATATCTACAGATCTATCAATAGCATCCTTCTTTGATACCCCCTTATGGAGCCTTATAACTTCTGAAATCTGTTCTCCTATCTTTAAGACCGGGTTTAAAGAGGTCATCGGTTCTTGAAATATCATGGATATCTTGTTTCCCCTGATCCTTCGCATCTCTGCCTCATTGAGTTTAAGAAGATCTCTGCCTTCAAATCGTACTTCGCCTCTTAAGATCTTCCCAGGCGGATCTGGAACCAAACGCATAATAGAGAGTGCGGTAACACTCTTCCCACATCCTGATTCCCCTACCAAACCAAGGGTGTCTCCTTCATTAAGGGTCAGACTTACACCATCAACAGCCTTTATTATCCCCTCATCTGTTATGAAGTGAGTCTCTAGATCGATTATATCCAATAGTTTTTCAGCCATCTTATCTGTTTCCTCTTTATTGTGTCTGTTATCAAATCGTATAACGTAAAGAGGTCTTTATGTCAAGGATTCTCTTACAATAACTGACAAGTAAGGTTATCTTATTCTGTTGACATATAATTGGTATTTTGATACCTTAACAAAAATTTAAATAGTTACGTTTTTAGCAAAAAATCTTTTCTATTAAATGGGTGTCCATCTTAAAATGAGTAATTTTGCTCAAGGTCAAGAAATATGAGGATTTTATCAAGTTCACATCAGTATATTCGTCTGTGGAATCAGCATAGTGATCTGTAAAGCGAAATTCTCTATGACAAGCACATTCCATGAATGCAGGTGCATAGATTGAGCAAAAGCTCTATTTCTAGATCGACACAAACTCTGTAAGAGGGAGGAAACCAATGGCATGGGACGGTAAAGGAGGGGGGCAGAATCCCCCGGATTTTGAGGAAATTATCAATATGATTAAAGGTGCATTTAAGGGGAAATTTCCGGTTGCACCTATTTTCATCGTGATTGTTGTATTATTATGGTTAGCATCTGGAATCTATATTGTAGCCCCAGATGAAAAAGGAGTCGTAAAGAGATTTGGCAAGGTGGCATATTCCACAGAATCTGGTCCCCATTATCATCTGCCATGGCCCATAGAGTCAGTCTTAAAGCCCAAAGTAACCAAAATCAGAAGGTTAGAGATAGGCTTTCGTACTGTAGTCGTCGGTCCGCCGTCACGGTATCGAACGGTTCCAGTTGAGTCTTTGATGCTTACAGGGGATGAGAATATTGTCGACATGCAATTTATTGTCCAATACAAGATAAAAAATGCCCCTGATTTTCTGTTCAATGTAAAAGGCCCTGAGCATACGGTCAAGAATGCTGCAGAAGCAGCGATGAGGGATGTTGTTGGGAAAAACAAGATAGATGAGGCCCTGACAGAGGGGAAGTTCCAGATACAACAAGACACAAAACAACTGCTACAGGAAATACTCGATGATTATAAGTCAGGAATAAGTATCGATGCTGTTCAACTGCAGGATGTCCATCCTCCCAAGGAAGTGGTGTCAGCATTTAAGGATGTTGCAAGTGCAAAGGAAAACAAGATAAAATTTATCAATGACGCTGAAGGGTATAGAAATGATATTCTTCCCAAGGCCAAGGGAAAGGCAGCTCAAATCATAAATGAGGCGCAAGCATATAAAGAGGCCAAGATTAAAGGGGCAGAGGGAGATGCAAGCCGATTTACTCAGGTTTTAAAGGAGTATAGCAAGGCAAGAAATGTAACGAAGAAGAGATTATACCTAGAGATGATGGAAGAGATACTCATGGATATCCAAAAAGTTGTGATTGACAGTAAGCCCGGCTCAAATCTCATACCGCTTCTTCCTTTAAAAGGTCTGGAGTCAATGGGAAACAAAAAGGACAGTAAAAGCCAGGAGTAGTAGATCTGTGACATTGAAAAATATATCGGAAACGAGTCCTAGAAGAGAAACTCTGTCTAAAAAAGGAAAAAAGGAAGATAATTTGAGATGAACTGCTTTTAAAGAGAGGGAGGTATTATGAAAAAGTTTACATATATTTTAGGTATTATCGCTGTTGTTCTTTTAATTGGTCTCAATGCATCTGTCTATACTGTTGACCAGACGCAGTATGCTCTAGTCATTGAATTAGGGAAACCAGTGAGGGTAGTACTCGATCCTGGTATCCATATAAAGAAACCCTTTATTCAACATCTAACGTATTTTGACAACCGGATATTGGAGTATGACGCGGCCCCGGCAGAGATATTGACCAAAGATAAGAAAAACCTTGTGGTGGACAATTTCTCGAAGTGGAAGATAAAAGATCCAAAGGTATTTTACAGGAGTGTAAAGGACGAAGCAGGGGCACAGGCCCGTCTCGATGATATAATATACTCGCAGCTCAGAGTGGAATTAGGCCGTCATACCCTTAATGAAATTGTTTCAGAAGCGAGAGGTAGTATCATGAAAAATGTAACGCTTCGGGGCAATACCGCTGCTCAGGCATACGGTCTCGAGGTGATCGATGTACGAATCAAGAGGGCTGACTTGCCACCTGAAAATGAACGACACGTATTCGAAAGGATGAGGGCAGAGAGGGAAAGACAGGCAAAGAAGTATCGATCAGAAGGTGAGGAAGAGGCATTGAAGGTTCGTGCACTCGCAGATAAAGAAAGGACGATAATCCTGGCCGAAGCTTACAAGGAAGCAGAACAAACCAAAGGGGACGGCGATGCTCAGGCAATAAAGATCTATGCCAAGGCATTTCAGAAGGACCCGGAGTTCTACAGTTTTTTTCGAAGCTTAGAGGCATATAAAAAATCGATAAAAAAAGATACCATCATGGTCCTCTCTCCAGAGACGGAGTTCTTGAGATATTTGAAGGAAACTAAATAATTAGCTGTATATCCTTGAGCCTTAAATGAGGCTGCATAAGGAAAGGGATCTCGGTTGAGAAGCTTCAGAGTAAGATTTTTAGCATTTACTGTTCCCCTCATTATCTTTATTTCATCATTATGCCTTGTTTTTTACATCGGTAAATCAGGTGGTATTATTACCGGGGTAACCTTGGTCGTACTTGTTAACTTCTTAGGGATCGTAGTGTCGATTCTCTTATACTATAAGATCGTCATACCTATAGAAACGCTATCAGAAGGGATATCAAAAGTTACAAATGGTGACTTAGACGTAAAAATAGATATAAAAAACGATGATGAATTTGGTGAGTTAGCAGGTTCTTTCAATAAAATCATACGAGAATTGAAGGTATCCAAGGAACAGATAAAGCATTATGGCAATACTTTAGAGCAGAGCGTAGAAAAAAGGACAAAGGAATTGCAAGAAAGTTTGGAAAGCCTAGAAAACTCCAAGCTCGCAACATTAAATATCTTAGAAGATGTAAATGAGGCAAAAGAAGAATTAAGCAAGACAAAAGAATACTTAGAAAGCTTAATCGAAAGCGTAGTCGATCCTATAATAACTACGGATGTAAAGGGGAAAATTCTATCTTTCTCTAAAGGAGCAGAAAAGCTTTTAGGCTACAATGAAGAAGAAGTTTTAGGAACCCATGTATCCAGATTCTATGAAGGTGGAATAGAAGATGCGAAAACGATAATGGAGATATTAAGGAAAGATGGAAAGCTTCAAAACTATGAAATACCATTATTAACTAGAGACAATAAGGCGCATCCTTCAATCTTATCCGCCTCTTTTATTCAAAATGGACAAGGAGAGATAACCGGCACAATAGGGATAGCCAAGGATATATCACAGAGAAAGGAACTGGAGAATAAGCTAAAGAATACAAAGGATTTTCTTGAGAGTATTGTGGATAGCTCTATTGACGCCATTACAGTGGTTGACAGAAGTGGTTGGATCAAATACGTCAGCAGAGGGGCTGAAGAGATGCTTGGTTATATGAGAGAAAATATTTTAGGTACCCATATATCAGAATATTACCTCGGAGGCATAGAAGAGGCGAAAAAAATTATGAAGATTCTGCAAGAAGAAGAGAGATTAGCAAACTATGAGACGGCCTTCCAAGCAGAGGATGGTCGTATTATACCGGTGAGTCTTTCTGGATCACTATTAAAAGATGGTAAAGGAGAAGTCACAGGGAGTCTAGGAATATACAGTGATATTACAGAAAGGAAAGAATTAGAAATAAAATTAAAAGAAACTAAGGATTTCCTAGAAAATGTAATAGAAAGCTCAATAGATGCAATAGTGGCTACTAACTATAAAGGAATTACTACCTTTGCCAATAAAGGTGCGAAAGATATGCTGGGTTACGATATCGATGAAGTAAACGCCCATGCATCTGAATACTATATTGGAGGTATAGAAGAAGCCCAGAATATAGATAATATTCTAAAAGAAGAAGGCATGATAATGGGCTATGAAACAAGACTCAAGGTAAAGGGGGGACGTTTAATACCTATTATAGGATCTTTCTCACGCTTGGAAAACGAAGATAAAGAAGTAATAGGTACATTAGGAGTGTTCAAGGACATCACTGAAAAGAAAAAGTTGGAGAATGAAATTATAGAGACAAAAGAATACCTGGAGAACCTCTTGGAGAATGCCAATGATATCGTATGTACAATAGATCTGGAGGGGAACTTCACTTATATCAACCAGAAGATAGAAGAGATGGGCTATAAAAAGGATGAATTGATTAGTAAGTCCTTCTTTTCGATAATGTCAAAGGAATTCAGCAAGGAGGAATTTAGAGAGTCTTTATTAACTCCAATAAAACAGTCATTCGAAGTTGAAATGAAAAACAGGGGGGGTATCATTAGAAATTCACTGCTCAGCACCTCTCCTCTCTACAACAGTCAGGGTGATCAAACAGGTTTGTTGGTATTGGCCAGAGATATCACCGACAGAAAAGAATTGGAACAGGAATTAGAAAAGCTATCAATAACTGATAATCTAACAGGGCTTTATAACCAAAGGCACTTTTACACAGAACTGAAAAGAGAGATAGACAGGAGCTTACGGGTTAGCCGGCCCCTTTCACTGATATTATTCGATTTAGACAACTTTAAACTCTGCAATGATAAATATGGACACTTAGAAGGCGATAGGATTTTGAATCTTGTGGGATCGGTAGTATCTCAAAATGTCCGTGAAAATTTGGACTCAGGATTTAGATACGGAGGAGATGAATTTATGGTTATTCTACCGGAGGCCAATGAAAAGGAGGCTTTTACTATAGCTGAAAGAATAAGAAAGTCGTTCAATGAAAATGAAGTAGGCGATGTAACCCTCAGCATTGGTTTGGTTGAATTCAATCCCGGATATGACCTTGATACGTTTATTAAGATTGCGGATGAAACTATGTATAGTTCAAAAAAATCAGGGGGGAATAGAATCTGTATCTATTATGAATAGAGGTTATCCCTTTTTGTTTGTTAAAATAGTTACTACTGAATTGGATATACCTCTGCCTCCAACATTGTGCTGAAGGGCATACCCCTTCTTTATCTCTACCTGTCTCTTTTCATTTATAGCAGGTTCACCCAACCCACCAGAATCCCTTACATCTTCCCTCAATTGCCAGTATAACTCAGAGATCTGCGCAATACCAGTTGCACCTAAAGGATGCCCTTTGGATATTAAGCCACCACTTGGATTCACCGGTATACTCCCTTTGATATCCGTTTCACCTTTCTCTATCAGCTTCCCACCCTTGCCCTTGTAACAGAATCCGAGGTCTTCGTAGTTGATTATTTCTGTTATGGTAAAGCAGTCATGGACCTCTGCTACATCTATATCCTCAGGTCCTATTCCTGCCATAGAATACGCCTGTTTTGCTGCTCTAACACTGGCAACAAACTCTGTAAAATTTTCTTTTTCATGTACATAAAACACATCTGTACCCATACCAAAACCCGCAACATAGACCGGTTTATCTGTATACTTCTCAGCTATATCGGCCCTACAAAGAATCGCTACAGCTGCTCCATCTGTTTGGGGGCAACAGTCGAGTAAATTAAGGGGAGTGCAGACCATCGGCGATTTATATACATCTTCTACAGTTATCTCATACCTGAAATGAGAGTAAGGATCGTATACTCCGTTTTTATGGTTTTTCACGGCTACCATAGCCATCTGTTCTTTTGCTGTTCCATACTCATGCATGTGCCTGATTGCCTGGGGTGCAAACATCGTCATCGCAGTCTCTCCCCTTTGTATTATAGGGTGGCCCTGTGATGCCAAAGACAAAAGCTCTGCTGTTGATTTATCTCGCATCTTTTCAGCTCCTGCTACCAATACAACATCATAGACTCCAGATGCAACACCCAGACAACCGTTCCTAAATGTATCACTACCTGTAGGGCAACCGTTCTCTATATGAGTGCAGGGAATCCCCGCAAGACCGATATTTCCAACAAGTGATACCCCTGCCAAGGTCTGATTACCATGGGCACCGGGTCTACAATCACCAAGCCATGCTGCTTCAATATCTTGAGGGTTAAATCCTTTATCAACGCTGTTAATGGCATTCAAATACGCCTCTTCAACCATTATTTCCCAACCTTTTTCAAATAACTCCCCGAATTTTATTAGCCCGACACCTACGATAGCGACTCTATTCCATCCCATCTCCTATACCCCTTTTGGATTCTTTGTTTTTGTAACGGTTTAGTTTTTGAAAAGAGTGGCTTCAACGGTTGTCAAATTTTAAGGTGTGTATTGTTTGAACATCTTAGTGAGCGTGAAGAAAGAACAAGGGATAACCTCACATTTTAAATCTGAAATTAGTTAATAATGGAGCTACCAAATAGAATGGTGATATACTGTTCTTTCTTCATGCTCTCTTGGATGCGAATTTTACACGGATTAAAATTTGACAACCATTGAAGCAGTTAAATTTACAAAAAGCTAAACTATTGCATTTTTTCAATTTAAAATACACCATATTATTAGAGGTTCTTAGAACCTGATCGGTCTGAATACATTCCCATACTGTTTTACATTCTCTTCTGAAACAATGTTTCTCAAGACCAACTCCACAGGCATATCAATACTGATTTCATCATGCATCATCTCTGTTCCCAATGCCCTGTGTCTTACACCCCCATCCAAGTCTGCAATAATAATAGGCAAAGGGGACTCAAAACCAGCCGGCATATAGTAGTTGATGCAGTATGTATGTATCCTTCCCTTCCTGTTTAACAAAACCTCTTTAAATTCTACTCCACCACACCGTATACAGATCTTCCTCTCCGAAGGCGGAAAATTTACATACCCACATTTAATGCATTTTGCCCCAATCATTCTATACATCTCTGCGCCGGCTCTCCATAACATCGGTGAAAGGGGAGAAATACCCATTTTTGAAGGGTTTTCTGCTTTTTTCAATTTACCAGTAATTTTCATATAGCTATTATAGTCAATATACGACTTGCTTTCCAGGTATGAATCCACAGGCCTACAATTTTCCCTTTTCTTCTCAATATTGTTAGTTACAATGAGAAGAAGGGAATCGCTTACACCTGAGCCATATGAAACGGCTAATATTCTATCATCCAGTCTTGCCCTGTCCAGGACTGCTGAAAGACCAAGGAAGATAGAGCCTGCTCCAGTATCACCCGTATGCTGAGATAATAGGCCCAATTCTATCTGTTCGTGGGTTACATTGAGTTTCTTTGCTACGGTTCGGGCAAACTTTTCATCTGGTTGTTGAAACACAACATGCCTCACTTTATCTATGGTTACACCCGACTTTGCAATTAACCCATTTACTGAATTGATGATATGCCTGCTGTACCCGTATTCCTTTGTAAATCTCGGCTCATAATCTCTTACATACGTGTCTTTTACACTCCTCCATCTGTCTCTAAAATTGGTAGAATACGTATAGGTGTCTATAATATCAGCTATGGTATTAACACTGCTCAGCACAAGAGCCCCTGCGCCTGCACCAAATGTCAATTCCAGGTTGCTCCCAGATGAGGATGTGCGAAAATCAGACCCTATGACCAGGCCGTATTTAATCCTTCCGGCCTCCACAGCATCCATACAGGCCTTTATTGCTGCTACACTCGCTCTTGGGGAAGAACTAAAATCCAAAATATCTATATCCGGCCTTGTCCCTAAAGTTTCAGCGATAACCCCTATATAAGAATGCTCAATATCAGGGGCTGAACCTGTACCCAAATAGATCGCATCGAGTGTTTTGATATCATCCAAACAAGCATGTTCTATAGCATTAAAGGAGGCCTCTATAGCCATAGTAATTGTATCTTCATTTTCATTTGGAACAACGTTCTCACCTCTGTCTCGACCTCCCCATGCCTTTGCTATATCATCTCTACGGATACGGTACTTGGGTATATACACCCCATAGCCCGCTATTCCTACTGCCATGGTTCCTCCTTTACTATTTCAATTCTCCATTTCACAGTTTAATCGCGAACGTCTCTCTTTGAGCGGCCATGACCTTTCTTTTTGTGATTACACAAATATGAATGCGAAGACTATTATTCTTTTTATCCTGTATCCTCTTTGACGTTTGATGATGTTACACAAATCAAGCATAGCACCAAATTTATAAGATGCTAGTAAGGAAAAAGGAATATTTTCTACGATGCAAAGACGAATTAATGTCCCTTGCACATTCCTTTTTCATACGCCTGCGTTTTTTACAAAGCTTTCCATTTGTTCATATAGTTGGACCTCTACCAACTTCTTTCCCTTCAACATGAGTATCGGTACAGTGGTTATGTTTAACACTCAAGAATATGTATCTGATTCTTTCCTCGGACAGATCACGAGTTCTCTATTTTTCTTCGACCTCTATCAACTCTTTATTTGCATTGCTGACCTTCGTTTGGAAATATCTTCCGGCCTATCAGCCTTGTAGAAATCATTGATAAGATATGGTACTAATCCCCCTCAAAAACATAAAACTTAAATCTTTTAAAGCTTATTTTCATAGCGCTTGCTTCGGGTGAGCACCTGGTGCTCAAACTCTCCCTTCCGGTCCCTCGACACTTCAACCTGTACCTCTCCAATCCCTTTCAATATGAAATTGATACATAGGAACCATTGCAATGATTAACATCTCCTTGTCCATGTTCATACGGCTCTCGCCCAAGAAAATGGGTAAGCTCTATATCCATCAGCTTGGGCTGATATGAACTAACCTTCTCTTTGATCTCTATACGAATCATCTTAAAAATATTCTCAGGCTGCTCCTGAATCGCTTTGCAAATGCTCATTACATCAGGTACAGTAATTTCCTCTTTCACGGGTGCTTCTCCTTTCTTATTAAGGTTTCTGATTAAATCTCTTTTTATAGTAAAAACACCTTTTTTTCTACACTCTCAGAATTTACACAAAATACTGTAAACTAGCCCGCTGTTCTGTTCCGCCCCCCAAAGCCCAACCTCTTGTGCTAAATGGGTGTTGAAAATTCTATGTAAAGAACCAAACGGCAGCGCAAGATGAGATGCGCTTTGCTGTAAACCGTGTGCCAAGATCTCTATCTTACGAGTTGATTGACCGAATAGTTCCGCAAGCAAAATGCCCTCAGTCGGAATTTCTGGCTGAAGAGGGAAACAGCGCCACTTGGTGACAATATTCAATTCAGTTTCAAGTCTTTGAATACTCAGGTAATGAAAGAGCAATAGGGTCATGTATAATCGCAAAATATTTCTACACGCTGTTCGATATCCTGCATGTTCATCTCCCTTTTTTTACAATTGGGATAGGGAGAAGCCTGACGGCTTCTCTCCTCCCACACCACCGGGCATACGGATCACGTACCACGGCGGTTCGGCAGATTACTCCGAGCAATAAAGGTCAGCTGGGTGTTCAATCAATTTGAATCAACGCACAATTTGCCACCCAATAATTGGTAGGCCACCACACTATGTGACGGTTGTACCCTGTCCAAGCTGAATAATGCCCCTCTCATACCGTTCGGGCCTTCAGAGGCGGCATAGCATCCATTTCCCCTATCGGGTAGGCCGAGAGTTTCCTCACCTGCTCTTTCGATTGCAAGGCGGGTTCCTAGTTCGTCCATGCGAGTGTGAAATAATGCCTGTGACCCTCCTACTATGCCCTCTGCTGACTCCTGTACAGCGGTCAAACACGATTGCTCGTGTCTCAGTCCATTACAGTGGCTTCAGGCTGAACTTTGTCTTCTCAGTTTGCCGCCTGGTTTCCCGGCGGTGCCACAATATCTCAGCCATTCCTCCTTTAGAACACTGTACAGGCCTCCCGGGGTAAGACACTAAAGCTTTCTGTGCGTAAACGCCGGATTTATAAAGCACACCCCAATTGCGGATGGAGGACTTTATGGTCACGTGGCCACTCGTCCCGAGTGTACCACACCTCAGATCCGGTTCCTGTACGTCGCCCCGCACTTTTGGATTGGGCTTCCTCCAGACCCCGCCTTACTAGAACGCCCTTGCCCTTCTCCTAACCTTAGGCTCCGCGTCCTGGCACGAGGACTTTCACATCGCTAGTCCTATGCCATCCCGGCATACACGTATCTATCTAATATCCATCGAGAAGTGAGGATTTCTGTTTAAGGCAAAGGTCTTAACCGCAGGAATGATTAACCGTTTACTTCCTTCTCCCCAATTTCAATCAATTTTTTGATTCTAAACATCTCCTTACAATAATTTTCTTGTGCTGCCATGCCAACAGATAACTGTAGCATGAAATCAGCAATCTGTTTTTGTCTTTCTAAAGGAGGCAGAGGCACTGGCATCCTTGATAAGACTGATGGGTCTATTCTGCCCGACCCCTCTTCTTTCAGGTTCTTCATAATGCCTGTATTGTAATAGAAATGCAGTATATTCGCAATGTAAAATACTTCGCACAGATCAGCATCTGTTCTTATCCTGATCATACCACAGCCGAGAATTGAGTCTTCGTGCATAAACGGGACAAATGCACAGGCGCCTTTCTCATCACCGTGTTGGAGCATAATAATATCGCCACCTTGAACCATATATTTCTCAGAAACAGACTTACCACTAATATACCTGAATCTATCCGGCTGGAATCGCAGACTCTTGATATGCGCAGGCAGTAACAATGGATATCCATTCTCAGAATGCGAACCTTCATAGAATAATTCGTCCTGTAGGCCCTGTACAATACCATCTGGCGTAACAAGCTCCTTAAGCATTACAATTTTCCACGGGGAAGAAGGAAAGCCTGATTCATATATCTTCAGGATATCCGCATGCTCATCGACTTCGAGGAATTTCTTCATCATGATTTTTTTAAAGTCCTTGATCATTTTTAGAAGCGTATCTGATATTTCCAACGCCTCATCTATCAAGGACGGAAGGGGTATATTCATATCTTTCTCTATTGTATTCTGCCTCTTTATCGTACTGTTGTCTAGATCCGAATTCTTCTTGTTTAAAATATTAAAGACCCAATTCTTTAGCAACTAATTCATTGTGATGAACGCAATCACCGAGTAAGACATCTGCCGCTTTTGCCCTCCTATAATAAAGCCCCATATCATGTTCTCTGGTTGTGCCTATAGCACCATGAACCTGGACACCCCTTTCAGTAACGTACTTATACGCCTCACTCACATAACTCTTCGCTGCGGATACATGATAGGTACAGGTGAGTCCCTCTCCTGCCATCCAGGCAGCCTCATACGTTAGGTTCTTTGCTGTGTTTGTCTTTATGAACATATTTGAAAGATAGTGCTGAATTACCTGAAAGTTTCCAATCGGTCTTTTATACTGTTCCCTTTCCTTTGAATAAGCAGTGGTCATTTCCAAGGAAGCCTCCATGCCGCCAACCATCTCTGCGCATTTTGCAACAATAGCTTTTTGACTTGCTTTTTGTATAACTGTCCAGCCTTTGTCGAGGCCCCCTATGATACTGTCCTTTGACACGCATACACTATCGAATATAACCTCACATTGGTTATCAGAACCGACAGACTTCATCTTATTACAGGTAATCCCCTTGTCTTTGGCATCGATGACAAAAAGGGTAATCCCATCTTCAAAACCGCTCCCTTCTTTGGTTCTGGCAGCAACCAACAGGTAATCCGAAATATTTGCATCACCAACAAACATCTTGGTACCCTGTATTGTATATCCATCGTTATTGGGCGTTGCCTTAACAGTAACTCCAGATGGTTTGTAGCTTCCATTTTGCTCATAGAGCGCTAAAGCCATGATCAAATTACCAGTAGAAATCTTCTCAATAAATTCCTTCTTCTGGGCCTCTGATCCTCCCTCAATTAGAATTTCTCCACTGAGGACCACAGTCGAAAAGAAGGGGCTTGGCAAAATGCCTCGGCCCATCTCTTCCATCAAGACAATCAAGTCTATAAACGTCCCACCATATCCGCCATACTCCTCAGGGAATATAATCCCCATCCAGCCGAGTTCAGCCATTTTTTTCCATGTCTCTTTCGAATATCCATCTTCACTGTCTTCTATTTCCCTTACCTTTTCACTGGAACATTCCTTTCCTATAAAACTCTTTACTGATGCCCTTAATATCTCCTGTTCTTCTGTAAAGTCAAGATTCATATCAGTATCCTCCTATATATGATATTGTAAGTATTATATTTTACGCTATGAAAAAGAAAGCTATCATCGAGCTTCAATATCGGTCAAATTTTACGCGTGTATTGTCTTCGAGTGATTAAGTGAGTTAAGAAATGATAGGGGGAAATGTAAATTTTACACGGATAAAAATTGGTTGTCGCTTCTTACGACACTTTTCAAAAAACTAGACTGTTACAACTCAAATTGTTCTCGGTAATCCAAGGCCCACCCATGCGATAAGGTTTCTCTGAACCTCTGATGACCCTGCAGCGATATTCCCACCACAACAGAGTTGGTAATAATGGATAAACTTCCCACGCAAGGGTGCCCATTTCTCCTCTTGTATCTGGCTATGCATCCCCATAATCTCGCAACCAATATAAGCAATACGTTGATAGAGTTCACTTCCAAATACCTTCGCCATAGATGCCATATAAGCGGCCATGATAAGACCGCCTTTACTCTGTTCCCAGGCAATCCGATAAGCCAAGGCCTGACCTGCCTCATTATCAACGGCCAGCTGAGCAAGCTTCTGGCGTATAATAGGATCTTCAGCCAGTGATTTGCCGTCTCTCTTTGTCTCCTTGGCATATTGGACTAAAAGTTCTATAATCTTCCTTATCTCTACGAATCTGTCAATTCCGCTTCTTTCAAAGTTCATAGTCTGCCTGGTAACTGCCCAACCCTTATTTTCTTCGCCGACTCTATTCTCGACTGAAACCTTTACATCTTCAAATAATACCTCATTATACGAATGCGATTTATCCATATTCTCAATGGCACGGACAGTAACACCGGGAGCTTTCATATCTAAAAGGAAGAAGGATATCCCCTTGCTTCTTTTTTCATTGGGATCTGTCCTGGCGAGCATAAACATCCAGTCAGCTCGATGGGCATTGCTGGTCCAAATCTTTTGACCATTGATGATATAATTATCTCCCTTCCTGGTTGCCTTGGTTGTAAGAGATGCAAGGTCACTGCCTGCATTTGGCTCACTCCATCCCTGGCACCACATTGTTTTTCCTTGTGCAATTGAGGGCAAGAATCTCTTCTTTTGATCTTCGTTTCCTGCTACTAACAAGGTTGGAGCGAGCATACCTACTCCAAACTGGTCGATTCCCGGTGCTCCATAGTTTGCCCTCACCTCATTGAAGATCACCTGTTCAACGATAGGTGCATCCAGGCCCCCATATTCTTTAGGCCAGGCCCTGGAAATCCAACCCTTTTTACCGAGTTTCTCCGCCATCTGACGATGAAACTTCCACCCCTCTTCGGTCATGCTTGCCTCTCTAGCCCCGAATCCCAATGCAGGAGGGGCGGTCTTCATCTCTTCTTTAAAGAACTCTCCAAATTCTCTCTTCAGAGCCTCTTGTTCTGGAGTCAGTGCAAAATCCATATGTGATTCTCCTTTCAGTAATGTTCTGTTTCTGTTATTAACGCAATATAATTATTGCAAAATCGTTTCAGAAAAAACGAAGTTTATTTCATTTTAACGAGTATATGGAAAAGGTAGTAGAGTGTCAATAATAACTTTTATAGGAAGCCAAATTAGCCTATCATTTCTTTAATGATCAATTCAGTTGATGAACAAATATTTTTCTGGTAATCTATCTATTAATAGTTTCCATCTATAAATGGTTATTTATGTCCAGCCTATAGATTTATAACCAAGGTTGTAATGAACATCTGTTATATACCCTATCAACTTCTTTACCTGGGTCTACTAGTAATTTCTGCTCTTTTTTTTGGTAAACTGTCTGCACGTCTCGGTGTGGGAGAAATTACAGGGCAGATACTAGGCGGTATGCTGATAACCCTCTATTCCCTTACGCAAATAGGGTTCGACTCATATTTATATCAGCAGGTATTCTCCTCCTTTAAGTTTTTAATGTTCGCAGTATTTTCCCTCATTGTTTTTGCATTGGGTGAAGAAATGCACATAGATCGGATTCAAAAAGCAGGAAAGGAGATATTAATTATCTGTTTTATTCAGATCACCTTTACCTTTGGCTTGACTTTTTCACTCTTTTATATAGTTGGTTTTCCAGCCATTCATGCACTTATTATTGGAACGGTGGGTGTGGCTACTGCACCTGCTGCTCTTTTCATACTGATTAGAAAGATGGGTATCGAAGGAGATATCCGATATAAGGTTGCGAATATTGTAGTCTTGAGTAATGTAATACAAATCCTTATGTTTTCAGTTTTTGTGCAGATTGCCATTGAGAAGGAAGCTGGTAAAGCTTTGATTTTCAGTAAAATCTTAGCAGTTATGTTAAAAGAGGTCGGTTTGGCAGTAATAATTGGGATCGCCATCTTTGGTTTATTGAAAATTACACTTAGAGAGACGAGTATTGAACCGTCCCATGAGCTTAGTGAGAGGAAAACAGGTTTGGGATTTTTACGTTTTGTATTTGAAGACACCCCCACTCCTTCCCTAGAAATATTTCTTTTGATTTTAGGACTCGTCTGTATAGGTTCAGCAGCAGCATGGAATTTGGGACTTCCTTTCTTGATCACAAGCCTGGTGGCCGGTATGCTTGCAGCAAATTTTCATACAAGGCGGGTGTTCGATTCCCTTTCCATTGACAACATTACGCCGACCTTTAATCTCATATTCTTTGCTTTAATTGGAGCAAATCTTAGACTGGATACCTATAACCTGGAAATCCTATTTTTCGTTTCGCTCTATATTGTGGGTCGTGGTGTTGGAAAGTTTTTTGGGACAAGACTCAGTTGTAAACTCACTAAACAAGATCTAAAGATAACCGAATGTCTACCGATGCTTATGCTCCCCCAAGCCGGCTTGGCTGCGGTCCAAGTAGCGTTTATCGACCTTGTACTCACAAAGGGAGAATCTATCTTCCAAACGGTTATCCCTGCAATGATCATCTTTGAGGTAGGGGGTATTCTCGCATCGGAACATGCACTCAAACGTTGGAAATCATGGGTAGTTGGCGAAGAAAGGATACTCAAAGGGCAAGAGATCCTTGAACATGAAAGGTCATTGTTGAGTTGTGCGCTAAAGGAGAATAATATAAAGATTCCCCTGAATGGAGTGGATATGTTTGAGGTATTAAACGAGATGTTAAGTTGTCTGATAGAGACTGGAGAAATCAAGAAAAAAATAAAAATGCACCTGTTTAGAGAACTAATACTAAGGGAACAAATTCAGTCCACAGGAATTGGCGATGGAATCGCTGTACCACATATACGAACTGAATTGGTAGATATATTTATATGCGCATTGGGTATAAAGAAAGGCAGAGGAATTAAATTCTCATCCATAGATGGAAAACCCGTAGAAATTGTTTTTCTCTTTCTCTCTCCAGAAAAAGAAACAAGAGATCACCTGAAGTTGCTTTCAGAAATATCATATATTTTGAAGAAAGAGGAAAATAGGGAAAGGCTCAAGAATATGTCCACAAAAAAGGAAGTGTGCGATTTTTTTCGGAATATCAAAATGTAAAATCTATTGTAGGACAGCGCCTTCTTCTGGAAAGGTAACAAAGGAAATGTTCCATCAAAGATCAGAGTCAAAGCATTCAAAAATGAACGTAATACTATACGGGACCGAAATGTTTATCAGGCTTTTGGAGAGGTTTATTAAAGCGGATATAAAGATAAAGGGCGAGGAAAATATCCCTAATAACCCAGTCTTGTTTGTAGTGAACCATTTTACCAGAAGTGAGACAATCCTTCTCCCCTATTTCATCAAGAAGATAACAAATCAGATGCCGAACTCCCTGGCCGAACCATCCTTGTTTAAAGGGAAGTTAGGAGATTATTTGAGAGAACTTGGAGCTATGTCGGTTAATACTCCCTCTAGGAACGACATTATAATAGGAGACCTTATTACAGGAAGAAAGAATTGGATTATTTTTCCTGAAGGGGCAATGATCAAGACAAAAAAGATAGTTCTAGCAAGAAACCTCGGTGTTTATCATCCGGGAAGAAAAGGTTTAATGCCTACTGGATCTGCTTTTCTGTCAATCCTTACAGAACTCTATAAAAGGAATATCCTTTACGCATGGAGAAGAGGCGACGAAGAATGTGTCTGTGAGTATCTCAAGAGATTTTCTATGAAGAATGTGGATGAATTGTCCAGGGCCCAGACAGTGATCGTTCCAACCAACTTTACATATTTCCCAATACGGCCCGGGAAGAATATAGTCCAGTTATTTACTTCTAAATTACTGAAAGACATGTCAGAGAGAATGGAGGAGGAATTAGAGGTTGAAGGGAATCTGCTCTTTTCCGATGCTTCTATCCATCTGACTTTTGGCACTCCAATAAATATAGCAGACTTTCTCTATTCCCACTACTGTAAAAAGAATAGACTCCTGTCTTCCCTGTTATTATATAGAAAGAGATTCGAGTGCGGTAAGGATCCTGCCATATTAAATCTGACAGGGGTTTCTCGTCGCTTAACCAATCACTTTATGAAAAGAATCTATTCTATGGTCACTGTGAACATGGATCATCTCTTTTCAATCGGTTTGCTGTCTTTGAACAAGGCAAAAATATCGAGCCATCTTTTTAAGTGCAGGCTCTTTTTAGCATGTGAAGAAATTATAAAGGACGGAAGTTTCTCTGTTCATCCTTCAATCGATCATATACCGATCGAACTTTTGGCAGATGAAACGGAAAACAACTATAATAATATCGAACAACTTGCTATAACTGAGAAGATCATTGAAAAGAAGGATGATATCTATATCTTTGATAAAAAAAGACTAAAACAGAATCATGAATTTCACAGAATACGGATAGAAAACCCAATTCAGGTTATAGCAAATGAAATAAAATCCTCAGAGGACCTTTATAGGATTATCAAAAGGGAGTTTCGATGTTCTAAAAAGAAGATACGATCAAAGATAATAGCCCATTTGAGCAGATTCGATCAAGAGATATTTAATGAGGATTACAACCAGTATTATGATGAGGCACTCTCAAAACCTAAACAGATCGGGGCACCGTTTTACCTCAATCCTGGGATATCAAACTTGGGCATACTCTTATGCCATGGTTATATGTCAGCTCCCGAAGAGGTGAGACTCCTGGGAGATTATCTTGCAAAGTTCGGATATTCTGTTTACGGCCCACGTTTAAAAGGACATGGCACATCCCCATACAACCTGACCGATGTTACATGGAAGGATTGGTATGATTCCTTTAATAGGGGATATGCGATCTTAAGAAATGCATGTGAACATGTTATCATCGGGGGATTTTCTACTGGAGGTACCCTGGCGCTTTTAGCTGCAGCAAATAAAGGGAATAAAATCGCTGGTCTTTTTACTGTAAACGCCCCATTGCAGCTTAAAAGCATCAAGACAAAACTGGTTGGCCCGATCCACTTTTGGAATGAATTACTGGAAAGCCTGAATATAGAAGATGGTAAAAAGGAGTATGTGGATAATGAACCTGAAAACCCTGAGATCAACTATACCAAAAACAGCATCAAAGGGGTTAGAGAATTGGGACAGCTCATGGATAGATGCAAAGACCTTCTCCAATACATCACTGTTCCCACACTGGTAATCCAGGAAAAGAACGACCCGGTTGTAGACCCACGAAGTGCCTCTATAATCCTTGATAGTATCTGTTCAAAAGAAGCAGAGTTTTATTCCTTCGAGCTCAATCGTCACGGGATCCTTCGCAAGGAAGGATCTGAGGAAGTATTTATTAAGATAAGAGGCTTTATTAAGAGGCTTATTCGATAGATAAAATTATGAACTGGCTGGACATCGTTATTATCATCATAGTAAGCATCAGCATTTTTTTTGGTCTAAAGATAGGACTTATGAAGAGTTTTTTTTATCTATTTTCATTGGTTATGGGAATATTTTTTGCCAGCAGGTATTATCCAGACGGTGCTAAGATACTCAGTGGGATTATCCATACCCCCAGCCTTGCCTCAATAGTAAGTTTTGTTGCTATTTTTTTCATAATCGCAGGGATAACCACCTTAATAGGAATCATGCTCAAAAGATTTATTTACTTCATTCACCTGGGCTGGGTTGACCGTTTTGGGGGCGGATTACTCGGCCTTCTTTGCTGCTGTATTTTTATTGGAGTAAGCCTGCTTTTTTTAGCCAACTACCCTATCCTTGGTAGCGAAAAATGGATTTTCGATTCAGTCCTTTCCCCTTTTTTAATACACTTTATCGAATATCTATGGAAATTGATTCCGCGTGATCTCTTGATATAAAAGAAAATAACTGAATAGTCTATTCCTCTTTTAAATCTATTTCATTCACCTCACCAAATTCAGATAATGGGGTATCAAAATCTCTTCCATTGCCAACTATAACGATAAGAGACCTATCTGGATGAAGATATTCGTTTGCGACTCGTTTAATATCCTCAAGGGTAACCTTCGATATATTATCAAGATAATCCTCTAAAAAGTGCTGCGGCATTTCATCATACTCTAATTGCATCTGTTGATTCACTATGCTGTAAGAAGATGTAAATGAAAAAACAAACTTATTCATAATAGACTCTTTTGCCCAGGCCAATTCCGCATCCGTCACACCATCCTCTTTTAGCCCCTTTATTATCTTATAGATAAGGGATAGCGCCTGATATGTCGTCTTGGATTTGGTTTGACACAGGGCCACAAAAACTCCGTAATCAACATCACCCCTGTAAAAACTCCTTACACTGTATGCGAGTCCTCTGTTGGACCGTATCTCTGATGTCAACCTCGAGCTGAACCCCCCCTCTCCCAGGATAAAATTGAGTATCTTAAAAGGATAATGGTCAGGATGCTTTTTATTCACAGTTAAGTGTCCGGTTACAATTGTTGACTGAGGGACACCCTTAAAGGCATAACCAATGAATTTATCATAAGATTGTTCAGGAGGAGGGGGTTTTGGTATGTTCATACTGGTTTTTTGCCACCCTTGAAATGCCTTTTCTATTTTTCTTGCGATCTTATCCTTGTTAAAGTCCCCGGAAACCCCGAGAATTATATTTTCTTTGGTGAAAAATCTGCTGTGAAAGTCAACCAGATCTCCTCTGGTTATAGCGTTTATAGACTCTTTAGTGGGTATCCTCCCTCTGGGGTTATCCCTGTACAAAAACCTCCTAAACTCTCGAAAAGCAATACTGTTTGGGTTGTCATTCTCTCTTCTTATGGCCTCAACCTCCTGTTTCTTAGCCAAGTCCAACTTTTTTTGACTCAACCTGGGACTTATCAAGACATCTGCAAAAATCTTAAGACCCATATCTATATCCTTCTTCATAACAGAGAGGGAAGCAGAACCGGATTCTCTTCCAATACTCACCTCCATAATGCCTGCGATATATTCCAACTGGTCGTTTATCTCATCCGGAGTCAGGGAAGAGGTCCCACCTGTCCGCATCACCTTGCCTGTGAGTTTTGCTAAACCTGCCTTTTCTTCAGGTTCATATATAGAACCGGTTCTGATGGTTGCAGACAGATTGATTACTGGAAGTTCATGATCCTCAAGCACATACAAGACCATCCCATCTTTCAAGACGGTCCTCTCAGCCTTGGCAGGAGAGAATGTCAAGGGCTTAAAAACCATTTTCCCCGGATGCTGCGCTTTCGTATGATCCAGGGCAAAAGATGGAGTCGCCCCAAGAATAATCGAAAATAAAGATATAAATAAGGTCTTTTTTATCATTTCTTCCCCTGTTCTTCTGTGTACTTTTGTACAAGTTCTGCAACGGTCCTATTCTCATCAATGAGATACTTCTTTGAAACCTCCATAATATCCTCCGGGGTTATTCTTTCTATCACATCGAGCAAGTCCTCCACATACCTCCAATCACCGGCAACAGACTGATAATAAGAAAGCATACTGGCCAGGCCGGAATTCGAATTAAGCCTCCTTATGAATTCAGCCTGTAATTGATTCTTTACCTTTCTGAGCTCTCTTTCACTCACAGGTTCCCTTTTGAGTATGTCTATCTCTTTGTATATCGCCTCTTCTAACTGTGCATTCGTATGAGGGTGTCTTGGTGTACCCAATATTACAAAGAGATTCTGGTATCTTGCCCCGGGAAATCCATTAACACTATCCACACTGACAGCGATCTCTTCTTTCTCTATTAAATTTTTATAAAACCTTGATGTTCTTCCTTTCGATAGGATACTATCAATAATATCGAACACATAATCGCTGAAATCGGGTATTGTTGGCTTGTGGTAACCGATTACCAGACGTGGTTTTGCATCGAACTTAACCTTAGCCCTTCTTTCTCCTGATTGCCTTGGTTCCTCTATATGGATACGTGACGGTATGGGCTGGGGTGGAATCTGTGCAAAATACTCTTTAATGATCTTTAAAACCTCAGGGGGGTTTATATCTCCCACTATTGCCACAACAGTATTGTTCGGAGCATAGTATGTCCTGAAAAACCTTTCCGTATCTTTCTTATTTAAGAATTGCAATACTGATCCCCATCCGATTATAGGTCTTCTATACGGGTGAGCCATAAAAGCATTCGCCATAAAGTTTTCAAAGAGTTTCCCGTCCGGATCAGACTCGTATCTCTGTCTCCTCTCTTCCATAACTACATCTCTTTCAGAATAAAACTCCCTGAGCACCGGATTCAACATTCTGTCAGACTCTATCTTTGCCCACAGTTCTATTCTGTTCGATGGGAGACTTACCTTGTATGTTGTAACATCATAACTTGTCGCGGCATTGAAACCCACTGCCCCGTTTTTTGAATATATTAAATCTATCTCGTCTTTTACAACATGCTCTTTATGCTTTTTCTGCAAACCCCTTAATTCACCCTCCAATCTCTTAATCGTTGACTGCTCTGCATTCTTGCCCTTTAATCTCTCACTATCAAGGATAATCGCCGTCTTATCAATTTCATCCAATATCTCTTTCTCTTTTTGAAAGTCCTTTGTTCCCAAGCTCTGAGTCCCTTTGAAGAGCATGTGCTCCAAGAGATGAGCTGTGCCTGATATTTCTGGATACTCATCAACAGAGCCAACTTTAAAAGTCATATAAAAAGATACAGTAGGGGAATAATGTCGCTCTAGCATTAAGACCTTCATGCCGTTTTTCAAGGTATACTCATTTACACGGTCTTTGAGACTGAGAGCCCATGTTACAGAGGGCATCAATAAAAAGAACGAAAGAAACAGAATAATTATAGATTTCCTAATAATCCAAGAAAAATCATGGATAAAACAGATTAGTATCATAAACATCACATTTTCTCTTTTACAGATCATCATAACAGAATTCATCCTCTTCATGTCACGAATATGGATTTTACATATCATTTTAGCATTATAAAAATTGAAAGCTATCATCAAACTTCAATAACGATTAAATTTTAATACGAATCCCACCCTTTACGCTATAAATAAATTATACCTTGTTTCCACAATAAAGGATAGATAAAAAAACAATTCATAATTGACAAGTATGTAATCATGATTACATCGCCGTAAAGTCAGAAAAATAACATCTAGTTGACAGCATTTACGGCAAATTTGGGGATGGCCGGTTCAGATTTTACATCTGGACACAAACCGCTCGATAACCTCATCAAGTCTTGATAACAGGTAATACGAAATAGGATAGAGGTAGTATTGTTTCCCTGATGGAAGCTGCATTGGATCGATACAGCTTTTGCCGGAATAGACACGAATGGCATATGGATAATGACTGTTTTCCATAAACAGATTTAAGGATTTCAGCTTTCCTTTCTTTCCGCTCTTCACTTCGATTGGGATAAGCATGTCTTTAAAGGAATAAAGAAAGTCTATTTCGGTAGCCCCTTTTTCCCGTATCCAGAACCGAAGCGATGGTGGCATAATTGACTGTGCAATGATTTCCTGGGCCGTAACCTGTCCTGATATCCTTCCCTGATAGACATTGTCCAGGGATTGTTTGCTAAAAAAATCCTTGAATCCAATCCGGTAATTCACCAGCCCCACATCGAGAAAAAAAAGTTTCGGGGCTTTTCGGAATTTTTCAATAAACGGTATATGGGTTGGTACGAAAGGTCTTGCACGATACACAATCGAGGCGCGTTCAAGCACATCAAACGCCTCTTTCATTTCTCTTGACCGGAATGAAGACTCTCCGAACTTTTCATACATACTTTCCAAATATTCCACTTTTTCCGAGTCTATTATGGCTTAATCTTTATAGTTTTCAATATTTTTTGCAAAGCTTTCAAAGTCTTTCTCTAATAGAAAACGGGAAATCATTTCACCGACCTTATCCGCTGTATCAACTGTATAATATCCTTTATCGTTCTTTCCTGCTATTTTTTTGGTATTTTGTACAATAGCTTGAAGGGATGCAGATGTCATTTCGACATTTGCACGCACAAGAATGACATTCTTTGATTCAGACATGGAACTTTTCTCCTGCTCTAAAAAATATAATCAATATTACTTATTAGCTTCAGTATTTTAGCCTTTAAAGAAATATTGGTATCTCCAAGTATGCAATGGCCTTACACTGCCAGTCAAATACTTTCTGCACCAACGTCCCGGTTTCCGGTTCACAAGTTGAAAAATTTAATGCGTCCCAATTTCTCTTTACTTTTTTACAGTGTTCCCCTTTGCAAATTCCGGCTTATGTCTCCTCTCTACCCAGGTCGTATATCCTTATTTGCTAATGAATAAATGAAACCTTATGTTTTAAAGGGCATTCCTTTTCTTTTACTCAATATCCTCTTTTGCCTTCATCGTGTTATAAAGTTCCTCCATATTTCTTTTCAACAAAGGGAAATCTCCTATAACGGTTTCTCATACCGTCATATGGCTTATCTGACAGAATCCAGCATGTGGTATACGTATTAGATCATCCTTCAGCATACTGAACCTCCGCTGATTCAAGTACTTCCTGCCGAAAGCAGCGGCTCAGTTCCGCAAGAGTTCGTAAATCCATCTTACATCCTAAAACTTCAGAGAGTTCTATTTCCATGCCAGATAGGCGCAGAAGACTAACTACATACCCAGGCTTAAACTCTACCAGCATATCCATATCACTTTCAGGCCTGAAATCATACCGAAGCACAGAACCGAAGAGTGAAATTTTGCGAATATGTTTTTTTTACAAAAATTTTCTATTTTTTTCTTGGGAATTTCAAAATGTACTTTTTCCCCCATTATTACACCTCCAAAATCTTTAATGATTCTATGCCGCTATCATCCACAATTTTAACCGCAATCCTTTAATTGTCTCCGATTTTAAACGGCAGGAAAACCTTTCCCTGATAAGCTTCAATAAATTCTTCGTCAATTTTCACCTTCAGATTTTTTGCCGGCCTCGCCCAGCCGTCTTTGGAACTGGCCATGAGGAAAATACCTGCCCGGCAAAAAACTTCTCCCACCATAATCGGCATCAAGCATCCACAGAGCAATCTTCCCCCGTGCCGTCCGACTCGATCACCCTAGTTTTGGTATTATAATAATCAAAACCATGAATCTCAACTCAGTATTTTCCTTGGTCGTCTCCCTCCTTTATTGTTTCCATAGCGTATAAAATAACTGAAATTTCCTGGTTGCTCTTTGGCTATTTAAAGGGAATCATTTCTCCTATAAACTTATAACCTGACGGTACTTCTCTAATGTCCTATCGCCTTTATTACTCATAGCTCATGAATCTGAACAGTCCCTTTTTTGATTTTCTTTGCATCCTCTACAATTCGATCATGATGTGTAAAAAGAACTACTTGATTCCTCTCAGATAATTCAGACAAAACTTGAATAGTCGCCTGGGAACGAGCATCATCAAAATTGATCAAAATATCATCCACAATAAAAGGCATCGGTTCGCTAGACTCAAGTCGCCATTCCAAAGTGGCAAGCCGCAGGGCAAGATAGAGTTGGTCGCGGCTGCCGCCACTCATTCCCTCAACAGTCAACCAGCTGCCGTCAGGCCGAATACCAATAAGAATAGGATCGCCGCTATCATCAACGTCAGTGCGTAGGCCGGCAAAAGAGCCCAGTGTTAAATCAGCGAAATATTTGGATGCCAGCTTCAAAACTGGGTCCTGGTGTTTATCCCGGTAACGCTCGATTTCCTGCTGCAGAATTTTGGATGCCAGCTTTACACGCACATATCTATTTGCCAGTCGCCGTATCCGGACCAACTCCTCTTCCATTTTTTCTGCAGCTTCAGCTGAATTGGCGCTGCCATCCATGGCAGCGACCTTTACAGATTCTTCACCAACAATTTGAGAAATCCTATTTATCTCGGGATTTATTCTTTTATCGATATCCTCAATTAACGACTCTATTAGACCGGGCAATTCATCGAAATTTACCTCTGCCGCCTGCTGAGCGAGTTTTTCAATTGACACACCTTCAGCAATTTTGCCAAGGGTGACCTGAGTATCAGATATTTTTTCCTGCAGCCTTTGATATTCATTAGATCTGCTAATTGTCGCCGGTAAATCTTCCGGGTTTTCACATTTGGCGATCCGTAAAAGCTTATTCAGTTGCTCATTTGCATTTTTCAGGGTCTTCTCAGCTCTCGAAACTTCTGTCTGGAGCAAATCACATTCTTCTGAGAGTTTATCATATAGAGTGCTGTCTTTTTGTACCTGGTTCAGCATAGTCCGCAATTGAAGAATTGCTTGTTCCAAGTGTAATTCCAGCATTCCAGGGGTAAGTTTCTCAAGTAAGGATCTAACATCTTTCTCAAGTTCACCTGCGTCATGGTCAATGCCGTTTATCCTTGACTGGAGATCATCAGCCTCTTTTACCTTATCAAAACAGCTTTGTAATGTATCAATAATATCAATTGCATCTAGAGTTGATACTTCCGTAAGCCCCAAGCCAGAGAGCGCGGTTTGCCATTTTGTATGCCATTTGGTTAGAGCTTCCTGGGCTGCATTAAGGTCATCCCTGGCCCGGGAAATGGATTTTTGTGAATTTTTTTTCCGGTCTTTTAGCTTTTCAAGGTCTGTCGCCTGTTTGGTAATCCCGTCTACGACGGTTTCCGCGAAAACTAACACTGCACCAAGCTCTTCACCGGCAAACGTTTTTGTCTTTCCAATGGCTTTGAGCTCTTTTATCAATGCCTGACTGAGATCATTCCGGTGGTTTCTGTCGCGCTCGATTTCCTGTTCTTTTTTCAGTATGTCGCCTACTTTGTAACGGAGCTTATCCATTTCCGCCAACCAGCCACTCATTTCTTTGGGTGAAAACGGAGTTATGGCCAGAGGTTTCCAGATGTCGGCCCAGGTTTTATTAAGCTCTTTTTCTCGCTGGTCAAGCTTCTCCTGATTCTTGTCGCATTCAGACAATATTTCTTCCTGTGTTTCTAATTGCGCCCGAAGCGCAGCTGCATTGGCCACCCGTTCCGCTTCACGGCGCAGACGGTCGGCTATCAGGTCCGCAAGCTCTACCTGTCCCTCGTAGGCATCAGGAAGGGGTTGGCTGGAATCATAGGTTTCAGTTTCTTCTGATACATCCTCTTTATCAAGCCACTGACGGCGCAGGAGCTGCCATCCCCGCTCCCGTTTTTCTCGTGTTCTGATTAACTCTTCCTCAGAAGGAATTTCACCAGCATATTCCACCTTCTTGATTTCGGTCTTTGCATTTTTCAATTTCGTTTGAGCGTTTTTACGATCCTTATCCAACCCGCGCCTTTGGTCTGCAAGATCACTGTAACTAATATCAAACTGTTTCATCGTCTCAGACAGTGGAAGGGAGAGTTCCATTAGATCGGTTAGATTCCCAGCCCAAAGACCAATCCGCTTAAGCTTGGCAAGGCAAATTTTCTTACCCTCCTCAACCTCCATCCCGTTTTTTTCAATTTGCTGATCAATATGTCCGGCCCTTTGCGCCAGCTTCACAGCCTGAAGAAGCCCCTGGAAGTCAATGATTACCGGCACAGTCGCCAGACTTTTATCTGTCTCCTTAAGCTCCTGGTCCGCTTCTTTTTTAATTTTATCTGCCTGGAGAAGCTGTTGGTTTATGGATTCATATCTAGCGCTCAAGGTCTGTATGGTCCTTTTCTTAGAAAGTACTGGACGCAGGGTCTCAACAGTTTCCAATGACAAATCGGGGCGCACTTGCTTCAATAACACAGCTGCCTCTTTACAAAGAGCGATGCGCATGCCGTTTCGTTCAGGTTTATCCTTCTGACCTTTGCGATATTCTCCAAGGCGCTGGTGAAAATCATCCACCAGGTCAGCCTGGTCCAGTAGCTCCCTATCGAACGCAATTGCCTCTTTTTTCTCTTTAAGTTGTTTGAGCTTTTCAGAATCTCTTTCAAGTTGTGCCCTGGCCTCACGGATTTCCTGGCTTACCTGGTTGTGTTGTTCGGAGAAATCATCCGGCAGGATAGTAACATCTTTCAAAGCCTTAAGCTGTTCCTGCAAACTTTTCAGCGATCCCAACTCAGGGATAGCCCGCTCTAAACGTTCCAGACAGTGCAACTCTTTGTTTTTGGCTGCCCGCTCCATCTCCAATTCGGCCCGCTCATCTTCGGCACTTTTTAGAGCCTTTTGATGGTCTTTCCACTCTTTAGAAGAAAGAGTGGAAGCCTTGACCTCTTTCTGTATATCCTTGTATTTTATGACAGCCTTGTTGATCTCGGGCAGCTGTCCGGTCGCTTTGAATAGTTCCGACGCCTCTTTTTCAAGTTGCTCGATGATATCCCGCAGAGAGGAAAGTCCTGCACCAGCGGCGAACAAAGCCTGCCCTACCTCGCCCTTCTGGGCCAGAATTTCTTCACCGCCTCGCACCAGTGCTTCATGGTCAATGCCATAGAGGGATTCAAAGATTTCCGGATCTACGCCCTGTAAAAAGGGAGCAAGGACACTCATATCCAGAGGATTACCCTCCTCATCGATGATATTGGCCTTGCGTTTCTTCCGACGCTGAAAGGATATGGTTCGGCCGTCCCTGTTCTCAAGGAAACCACCGACAAGAAGCTGATTATTGGAATGGATAAAGTTATCGGAAGTGCGCTCCGGAAAACCATACAATAGAGCCTTTAATGCTCTGAGCGAACTGCTTTTGCCTGCCTCATTGGCTCCAAAGATGATATGCAGGCCCGGCTTCTTGGAGTCAAGCTCCAGGATTCGGTCTGTAAAAGGGCCGAAGGCCTTCATATCAAAACGCTTTATTCTCATCGATCACTCTCATGTTGGAGAAGCTTGGCAATTAAAAGCTCCTGGACCTCAGTACGCAGTTCAGCGATTTTATCTGAAGATGTGTCAAGAAATGGTTCGTCAATGCTGTGGATATCTGGAGGCAGCTTACTTTTCAACACAGCTAACTCAGGTACAAACTCCAAAAGGCTATCACCATCCAATTCCAAGCTGTCGATCGACTGCAGCAAGCCGGCAATAGGCGTATTCTCACCGACAACTTCTTTAAGGCTTACCTTACGATTCGTCTGAAAGACTACTTTTTCAAGCCAAATATCGCCGATCCCCACGGCAATGGCTCTGAATTCTTCGGTATATTGCGCCATGCGACTAAACAGCTGAGCATGGGTGCCACATCTGCCGGTCAAAACCAGACGCAGGGCTAAGATTTTGCCGTCCACCGAATCAAGTTCCTGTTCAAACGCCTGCCGAATCGCATCATAGACCCTATCGATGGTATCACATTCAGACAGATCCACCTGGCATGTTACCCAGCGCAGCACGTCAAGCGCACGCTCATCAACCGTGGTGATGCTACCATCTTGAACAGTTACTAAGGTGGCCCCTTTGGCCCCGGCTTCCTTGATATGTCTCCCCTGGACATTGCCTGGAAAAATAATCCAAGGATCCTGAGAAGGAATCTCACGTTTATGGACATGGCCCAATGCCCAATAGTCATAGCCCCTGGATTTAAGTTGATCCAAAGTGCAAGGTGCATAACTTTCATGTCCCTCCCTGCCGGTCAGGGATGTGTGAAGGAGACCAATATTAAAATAATCCGGATCGTGCTGAGGATATTCCAAAGCTAAATTATCCAGAACAACTCGTGAGGCATAGCTCTGACCATGAATAATAACTCCAATATCATCGATTTTCATAGACTGTGGTTTCCTGTGAGAAAAAAGCCTTACATTATCAGGCAGAGGCATAGTCTTGGTGATCTGATTGGATGCATCGTGATTGCCTGAAATAATAAAGACCTTAATTCCAGCCTTGTCTAACCTGCTCATTTGTCTGACAAAGAAGAGCCCGGTGTTGTAATCCTTCCAATCACCGTCATAAAGATCCCCGGCAATCAGAACAAAATCAACTGCTTCTTCAATCGCCAGATCAATCAGGTTGTCAAACGCCCTCCTTGTAGCCCCCCGAATCTCATTAACAGGGGCATCTTCATGGACCTCAAGGCCTTTGAGAGGGCTATCAAGGTGTATATCAGCCGTGTGTATAAAACGAAACATAGATATTCTTTCCTTAATGCACAGTTATGTCTTTGGAAATTTAATACCTAAGATTAATACTCTTCATCACGTCTTCCTCTATCTTTTCTGCTGCTTCGATAGCCTCCCTTGCCTCTTCTTCGCCAATACTTTCGAAAGGTAAATCACTCGGATAACGGCCCAAGGTAATATACTCATTTAATATACCACATGCTTCTTTCAATTTCTCAAGCCCCTGTTCAAAGTCAACACAAAAGACCAATAAATCTTTTAAGTCGTGTGTTTTCTTTAGCTCCCACCCATGCCATATCAGAAATGCTTTTAAGTATTTCTCTGCGCTTCCATGACACAGAAAACATATCTTATGATAGGGGGAATACTATTCTTTCATTCCCGAGCGAGCAAATAATAGGTTCTCCCGGGCAAACTTTAGCCAGCTTTTGACCAGTTTAATTTCTTCTTCATTCTTTTTCATAAAGTACTTTCGCGTCCTTAAATAAGTGATTTAAATAGAAGGGATTCTTGGCCTTGAAATTCCACTCCACTTCCTTTGGTTTTCGCACAATCAGGTCCACCGGAAATCGTCGTCCCCAAAGCATAGCATCTATTTTCCGCCTCATTATTCGACTTGACTCCTTCCCTTCTTTGATTATAAACAGATCCAGATCACTATCCCTGTCAAAGTCTCCCCTGGCATATGATCCAAACAGGATAATCTTTTCCGGCTGTATTTCCCGGACTATCTTTTCCACAATATAATCGATTAATTCCGATTTTATCTTTTCCGTGCTTAATCTCTCGTCTGCAGACATTTAAATTTCCTTTCGCCTTTCAATCCCAGGCATACGGGATTCTCCATGAATTGTCCCAAAGGGCAAGTCGAAAAAAACTCCCCGGATTACGATGGTATTCCTGATAAAATATTCATGATGAGAGTTTGAAATGTCCTGTCTCAAGGGCAGACCCTACCGCCCTCACTAACAATGGAGCCGAAAACAAAGGCTATTTTAATGTTTGAATCGTGCGACAATGCTTCCTTAAAAATCTCCACCAGACCGGTTGTCTTCAAAACAAGATTATGTATGTCAGAATATATAGGATGATTTCTATTAGCTCGATAGTAAATACGATTTCCATCCCTGTGTTTTTCTTCCAATTCCAGGCGTAACAGGTTTTTCAGCTCAGTTTGTACAGTACCTATGGCTTACCCGGAGCGTCTTTGAATCTCACGCATATGGAGTTCTTACGTGATTGTTCCAAAAAGGAGATGAAATATTTTGGCCCGAACCCTGGATGATAATATTTCCGCTAATATATTCATAATGTATCTTAATACCATACAAATGTATTGTTCAACAATACATTTGTGTCTATTAAATCTATAATGAAGATCCTGCAGGAAAAGTTTAATTGGTCCCATATATCCTCCTTAAGGTAAAATCGAAAGCCACTGATATGCAGGAGCGATCAGTATATTCCGGTCTCCATTCGGTATGATACGGTAACCTTTGCTTTTTTCGACAAGTTGAATCGCGGGTATTTTTAACGCGCCCTGGAATTTTTTAAGGCCCGGAGACGGCTCTTTGTCTGAAATTTTAGTTTCAATCAAAACAACCGGCTCGCGTTCATTGGCGATAAGGAAGTCCACTTCCTGCTGTTCCTTATTCTTAATAAAATGCAGGGAGAAAGAACCATAACCCATATCATTCCAGGCTGTAACCGCCCGATACAGCTCCAGGGCCACCATATTTTCAAACCTGGCCCCGGGTTCTTTGATCCTGGGGGAATCCCATAGATACACCTTACGCTCTTTTTGAATCGCCCGCGCAATTCTCTTGGTCCATGGGGAAATACTGAAAATCAGGAAAAATCTTTCAAAAACCGACAACCAGCTCCGAACGGAATTATAGGCTACTTTCAAATCACGGGCCAATGAAGTTATCGAGACAGGACTTCCAACCCTGGAGGGAAGCAACAGATAGAGTGTTTCCATATCCGCTATAGATTTCACACCGGTCAGGTCACGAATATCCTCGCGTATCAACTGCTGGGAATAAGTATTCGACCAACGGCGATAGGTCGTTGTTCTCCCTGCCAGGTATGGCTCTGGGAATCCGCTCAGTTCAGATAGATTCGACCATATCTCTTTCAGTTCATCAGTACGCTTCATCTCTATTTGCAGCGGATCATTGAGAAAAAGACCCATCTCTTTATTCCTTTTTCCCAATTCGGCAATTGTAAAAGGCCACAGGTGGAACAGGAAGTAACGCCCGGCCAATGAATCCCCTCCTTTCTGATAGAGATCCAGCCTTCCGCTTCCTGAAACAAGAAATTGATAATGATGATGAAACAGATCATAGACACCTTTGAGGTAATTTTTCCAGTCCCTGTATTTGTGGATTTCGTCAAGCACGATCAGCGGGGTTGATGAATCCCTGCGCTCAAGGGCTTCGAAAAAAGTAGGATTTTGAATAAAGTTTGTCCGGTGTTCAGCAATATCCCAATTGAAATAGAGACTATTTGTAAAAGAACCGGAAATGATTTGGGTGAGAGTCGTCTTTCCTGTCTGGCGTGGCCCTGCAAGGAAGACCATGCTTTTATCAATAGCAAGATCCTGCCAGATTTTGATATATGGTGTTCTATTTTCCATGGTGACCATTATTCACAATAATGAAAAATAGTCAAGACTATTTTGAAACAAGCTGAAAAATAGTCGGGGACCCTTTTTTCTCAACAAAAACCTCATTGTCTTTTGGGATTAAATATTTATTGCTGCCCGCGCTACTGGCACGGCAAACAGCCCTCAATGCTTTTATCTTGAAGGGTATGAAGATGCGTTAGACTGTGATATTTTCGTGCTGTGAAGGAAAAATAAGTTGAAAAGTTTAATACGTCGCGCAAATTGATGCGGTGACCTCTCTTTCATGCCGCCCATTTCAACCCTTTTGATGCATATTCAAAAATCAATTCAAAAACATTATTGCATTTCGCTTGAAAAATATTTTTCTCATAAGTTTTGGGCAGTGTCTTATCCAGCACTTCCTCAACAGCCGCCTTTACTCTGGCCCGGCTTTGGGTGTCTTTGTGCCAGTCTTGTATGAGAACCCTTGGATGCTCTTATAATAGTCTGTGGAGTAAAGATTGTGCTGCAAGTTATACTCTCTTCTCTTCACCCCTGGTCATCTTTTCTTTTTTCAGTATGTCGAACAGCTCAAGTTCATCTTCGGTGAGTCCTTCATGGATGTGTCTTCCTTCTTCTTTTTTAAGGTTTTCGGCAAAGTTTACCAGGTCTTTAAAATAATGTTCATTAGTTTCGCCGCCCGCATTGTAGTTGTCAATTATTTCCTGTAATTTCGGAGCAAAATCTTTTCTGGTTGTGTTCCTCTGAATCATCTTCTCCAGTTTGTCTTCAATAAATGCTCGCAAATCAGCTAGTTCGATGTTTTTATATCTTTTCTCTTTAAAGTCTTTTTTCAGTTTTTCTAAATCGATTTTGCTTAAATCCCAGGTCCGGCCTTTCCGCGTTATTTGATATTCCGGTTTGGGCATCTTGGAAAGATTTTGCTTATTGTCGGCAATGATGCTCTGATTCAGAAGTTCAGATATTCTTCTTTTGGCCTCTTCCACATCCTGCCGATTGATAATGCCTCAATAACGCCTCGCAAATACTGGAAAACAAAAACAAGGGGCCTTGCGGCACCAACCAGGATTTCAGGTTTGCAGGCCTCGTACAAAGATGTAATCGTATTCTCATACACGAAGAATTCCTTTTTCCATTCATCCTTTTTAAGAATTTTGTTTGCATATTGGTCAAAAAGCTCGATGTTCCTGAAGGTTTCCCAGGTCTCCAGCACGTTTTCCAGCTCGATGCCGAGGTTTCTGCAAAAACCGTTTCCCTGTTCAATCGCATCATCAAGGAGTTTGAAAAGCACGGATTTTTCCTGAACAGGTGTATCGTCGGCCTTGTCCCCACTGCCGAGGGCATAGTCCGCAAGGGCCCGTTTCATGTTTCGGAAAACATTGTAGTAATCTATTATCTCTCCGTTCCTTTTAATAACATCGTTGACCATATGGGACGTCACCCGATTCGCCCGCGCAATGGCCTGCATAAGGGTATGGTCTTTCATGGGTTTGTCGAAGTAGAGTGTTGAAACGGTGAGCGCGTCAAAGTCGGTCATCCACATGGCGCATAAAAAAAGAAGCTGAAAAGGGTCATCCGGTTCTTTGAAACGGTATTCAATATCATGCCCGTTCTCGTCTATGGCATTCATCTTTTTGCGGTGCGGCCTGATGTCCAGCCCCTGGGCGTCAAACTTTTCTTCTTCTCCGGCCCTCTTCGCTGATCACAACAACCATTTCCACCCGTCGCATATAATCGAGTATTTTTTTAGAACTCTGTTTAACGATGTCATTCCTGGATTTGCCGATGACTCCCACCAGGCGCTTCATTTCCTCTTTCCATTATCTTTGCACCTTGTCATACATCTTCACCGAGGTGAACTTATCAACCGAAACCACCATCCCCTTTCCCAGATATCCTCTTCTCGGGGAGTGTTCTACTATATCCCGGGCGATCTTCTCCAGACGGTCATCCCGTTTGATGATCTCTATTTCTTTGGAAAATTCTTTTTCCAGTTTTTCCTTCTGCTTTTCATCCAGGTTTTCATCTTCAAGGATCTGATAGAATTCATCACTTAAATCCTCATTCTGAATCAAAACTTCCGGCACCCGTTTTTCATAAAAAAGCGGCACAGTGGCTCCGTCATCAACTGACTGGGCAAAGTTGTATTCACTGACATAGTCGCCGAACCAGGCGTTTGTTTTGCGTTCCATTCCCAAAAGAGGGGTGCCTGTAAAGGCGATGTACTGGGCATTGGGCAAAGCCCTTTGCGTATGTTTTCGGCAAGTGTTCTATATTGGGTCCTGTGCGCCTCATCCACAATGACGATGATATCGTCGCGCTCGGAAAGGAGAGGATATTCTTTTCCTTTATCCCAGCGAAATTTTTGGATGAGGGTAAACACAATACGCATATTGAGCCGCAGAAACTTCCGCATCTCTTTGCTGTCTTTCGGCCGGGCAGCCTCATTTTTCTTAACAGTTTCCGTATGGAGAAAGTTTCAGTATATCTGGCCGTCCAGATCTTCCCGGTCGGTGATAATTACAAATGTGAAATTACCGGTAAATTTTCGAAAAATCTTTCGGATGAAAAAAATCATGGAAAGGCTTTTGACCGACCCTTGCGTATGCCAGAAAACGCCGATTTTTCTGTCTTTTCTCTCCCGCTCTTTAAAAGATTCAACCGTTCGATTCACGCCGATAAACTGATGATTCTGAGCAATAATTTTTGTTGTCTCTTTGTGGTAAAGGATGAAGTTCTCCACATAATCAAGCAGTTTCTCCCTGCGGCAGAGGCCCTGAATGGTCCGTTCAATACTGGTTCCCTCACGCGCTATTTTCTCTGTGTCGATTTTCTCTTTTTCATCCTCAATACGCAGCCAGTTAAAAAAGTGGCCCCATCCCGAAGTAAAACTGCCGATCTTTGTTTCAATGGCGTTTGAGAGAATGCACACCGCATTGTATTGGAAAAGAAGAGGGATGTCCTTTTTATAATTTGTCAGGTTGTCATCATACGCGCATTTCAGTTTGACATTGGAATTTTTCAGTTCAATAAAGACCAGGGGAAGGCCGTTGATATAAAGAATCATGTCCGGCCGCCGATAATAACGTTCTCCCTTGATCCAGAGCTGGGTCACCGCAAGAAAATCATTCCTGTCACAAGCATTGAAATCAATGACCTTGACCCGCCCATGCTCAGTCCTTCCGTGGGAATTTTTGTATTCCACAGGAATGCCCTCGCGAATGAATCCGTACACTTCACGGTTTGCCAAAACCGCCGACATGGAATAACGCCGGTCGGTTAATTTCTGCATGGTCAATGACCGTTTCCGGCATATGGGAATTTATGGCTTTTGCCCTTTCTTTGAGGATATCAAAAAAGACAACCTCGCTCTTGTCCGTTCTGCCCGAGCCGTCATTCAGGTTATCGGCCTCCGCCGTAAAAACAGTTCATATGCCGGAGCCCCTGTTTTTCAACCAGCATCTGAATAATGGCCTATTCTATCATCTCTTCACTGATGAAATTAGGCATCGGCATCCTCCATGCCCGGAGTGAATCGGATGTCTAGGTTTTCCACTGAGAGTTTGCCGGAGAGGAGGCGGGGGAGGAAGAGGTTGCGGGTTTTTTCTAATATGCTGTTACTCAAAACAAGCGTTCTAGTTTGATCGAATATTGGATTAACTGTGTCGTGATATGCTTCCCTTAACTGGGAATACGGCAATAATATTTTAATGGATGAAAATTTGCCTTTGCTCAAATCTGTCATTGTTGTACAGGTAGCCCCGAAAAGCTTAATTGTTTCTTTCAAATTTCTTAAAGTAAAAAAAATCCATTCTAAATCTGATTCTTCTCTTAAGACTACTGTATTTATTTGCTGGTTTGTTTGGCAAGTACCTGTTGTTATGGAGACAACTCCTCCTGTACCAACACAGCTTACACAAATACTATTCTTTGGAATTTTTTGTGATTGTTGGGATTTTAGTCCTTCTTCAGTAAGAGTTTCTTCCGTTTCAAACACAAACATATTCGCATGCATGTCAGGAGTTTTAATGAATAAATAATCGCCATTATAGTATTTTGCCACCTTCGTAGACGGCGTTTTCCCTGTTTATAATTTTTCCTAATTTATTTATCTTTTCAACCTCCCACCCCTCAGGCACACCCTTATGAAATTTCGCCTTTTCATGCCCCGGAAACCGCATTCTCACAAACCATTCCCGGTAGATTTCTTCCGCCATTTTTTCCAGTATGGCAATGCGGCGGTTGTTGTTTTCAATGAGATCGTCGTAAGCGGAAAGTACGGCGGCTATTTTTTTTGGATGGGGAGTGGGGGGAGGTTTATTTTCAACTTATGCAGATGATTTTGATTCAATGTTGGAACACCTGCACCAGCATTAAAATTTTCTAGGTGCATTGTTTGTAAAAAATAATAGACATACGCTGGTAAGTTGCCTTTATAGTCTTTTACGTATAATGTTATATTTAGAGGCCAACATTTTTCCTTGACATATTGAACCGAACCTAAAGAACCAGACCTGCCAGTAACTACACATGGGGGAGTTACCTTATAGGAATTATGATATGCTTTAACGCTCGTACTGGCTACTACAGGATAATTACCAACTTTAATAGAATGATTAGGTAAATCAAAGCCCCTATTCAACTTTATAAAATTGTTAAATATATCTTTCTTCCAATCCTTCATTATTCCCCTATAATCTCAGCCATGTTATTTCTAATAATCCCTTCGAGGTTTCTTGCTTCAGTATTCAGTTGGACCAACTCTTCATTTAAGCTTATAATCTCCTCAACAAACTCCTCCTCGGTCTTCCCGTCCTCTTCAATCACCACCCCGAAATATCTGCAGGGGTTTAATGAATAATCCTGCTCTTTCACTTCATCAGGTGAAGCCAGCTTGCATAACCCGGTCACATCCTCATATTTTGCCACCGGAAATCGTTCCTGGAGCCAGTTGATATGGGTGAAGAAATATTCCGAATCTTTAATCTCCTTATGCAGCTCGTCCAAATTGGTTTTTACGGTTTTAACTTCTTTGTTGTTGCTATGTTCTTTATCTAACTTTCGAACCTTTCTGTCAATCAACTTGAGCATTTCATGAATTGATGCAAAGAAGGGCTGGAAATATTCGGCAAGCCTTCTCTGGCTTTGGTTTGCCGTGTCAATTTTTTCCAAGTCAACCCTTTTGGTGTAGGCGGCATAATGTTTTTCCAGTTCCCGTATACTTTCAAGTCCGGCTGCGAAATCCGGCAGTTCGTTTTTTTGGAGGGTTTTCAGAAAATCCGTCAGGGTACTGGAAACGGCCTTCAGCTTTTCCTTGTTTTTTTAAGCTTTTCCATGCCCTGGGTGAAATACCCGTGAATCAGTTTAACGAACTGATCTCTGTCGCTACGGTGCAGACGGCTGATGATGGCGATATTCTGTATCTGCTCTTCGGAAAATTCACGGTGCGCACGGTCGATCTGGGTAAAAATATTGCGGGCATCAATAAAGAGAATGCGGTCATCTTTCTTGGCTTTATCAAAAAACCAGAGAGTCGCAGGCAGGGTGACCGTGTAAAACATATTGGAAGGCAGGGTCAGCATGCTGTAAATCAGATTGTTTTCGATCAATTTCCGTCGAATGTCCGCCTCGCTGTGTCTGGCGTCGGAAGCGGAATTCGCCATAACAAGAGCGGCCCTGCCGGTCGGTTTTAATGATGTTGCAAACAGGTTTATCCACAGATAATTGGCATTGGGGACCGTCTCGGCCCCTTTATCTTTTTTCTTTGCTTTTGTCTTTTTGCGCGGCACCCCGTAGGTGTTGAACCTTTTGTCGTTTTCAACCCTGCTCAGACTGACGTCATCCACATTAAAAGGCGGATTGGTGAGCACAAAGTCAAACTTTCCCAGGCTTTCAAAGAGGTCTTCATAATAGGTATTGGCCTGTTGAATGTCACCCCGCAACCCGTTTACCGCTATATTTATCTTTGCCAGTTTCACGGTTTCGAGAGTCTTTTCCTGCCCGTATAGGAAAAGGCCGGAGTCACCATTGGCCTGCATCTCATTTCTCCGGCGCTCAATAAAATTCGCGGATTGAACAAACATACCCCCTGAACCGCAGGCCGGATCAAATACCGTCCCATTATGCGGTTTGATAATTTCCACCATCAGGCGCAAAACCGAGCGGGGCGTAAAAAATTCACCGCCGCCCTGTCCTTAGGCCAGGGCAAAATTACCCAGGAAGTATTCATATATTCAGCCTAACATGTCTCCTGTGGCTTGTTTGGGGATATTGGAAAAGTTTTTCAATAGCTGTGTCGGGATTGTTTTATCCGTACGGGTTAAACGAAAATATTCATCTTGGGGCAATACACCTTTGAGTTCGGGTTTGTATTCTTCGATTGAGGCCATTGCATCCTTAATGGCTTTGTCGATGTCCTTTTCTTCCTGAAGTTTCAGCAGATAATCGTACCGCGCATGATCCGGCAGGTAGAACCCGCATTTTTCAACGGCGATTTCATTTATGGGTTTTTCCCGCGCGTTCCTTTGAGCTTTATGTATTCTTCATGGATCTCTTTTTCATACTGGCTGTACTTGTTATCGGCAAACTTCAGAAAGATAAGTCCCAATACCGGATTTGAATACTCGGTTGATTTTAAATCGGAGTTGGCCCGCAAATTATCCGCAGACCGCCAGAGTGTTGTTTCCAGTTCTTTCAGTTGTTCTCTATTCATAAAGAAATTCCACCGTATTGCGTCCTATGTTTATAAGACTATCTGAGAATATACCCTCATCTTTAAATGACATATATCCTCCGGGACCGACGATAAAATGATCCAGGGCAAGGCATGCCTTGACCAGCTTCCGGTTAAGGGCAAGATCATGTGGGCTGGGCTTTAAACTGCCCGACAGGTGATTGTGGATAAAGATAAGGGCGGTGGCATTGAGTTCAAATGCCCTTTTTATAACTTCCCGCGGATAGACCGCCGCCTGGTCAACCGTCCCCTTGAATAAGACTTCCGGAGCCAGAATAACATGGGCGCCATCCAGATAAATAACCTTGAACACCTCCTCCTTGAGATTGGCCATTGACAAAGAGAGATATTCAATCACATCTTCCGGCCCATTGATGACTTTTTCTCCTACCACCTCTTCTTTTAACTGCCGCTTGGCAATCTCAGTAGCTGCAAGCAGTTGGGCAATCTTTGCAGTTCCCAATCCTTTAACCTTTTCCAGATCCCTTTTGTCGGCATTCAGAAGTCCCCCAAGCCCGCCAAAACTCTTGAGCAGATCTCTTCCCAGAGCAACCGTATCCTGTCCCTTTATTCCGGTACGGAGCAATATGGCCACCAACCGGGCATCGGATACATATTCAGGCCCCTGCTCCAACAACAGTTCCCGTGGCCGCTCCGACTTGGGCCAGTTCTTTATTCCATGCTTCTTATTGGATGCGTCCATTTGTTTATAACTCTGTTCCTTTACTACCGTCCCGCGACAAAGCATGCACCTTCTATTCAAAAGCTGTACCTTCCTTTTCACCCTTTCTGATGACGTTTCCGATTACCGTAGAATCAAAAATGCGCGACACCATAAGGGCCTTATCGTCACCAGTTGCATTATAGGTCTCATAGGGGTCTGGTCTTCATTCTCCACTCTCTCATTAAATTCTGTCAAGAATGAAGACCTGACCCCATTGTATCCCGCCCCGTTGTCTCCCTAAAATGGTCATAATCCAGATCCCGGATGTTCAGTTCGATCCTGGCCCGCTTATTGTAATCTTCCCAAACCTCTTTAGGTGTCATATCCAACTGGTTATGACAGATAATCTGATATCGCCACTTGGAAAACAGGGGCAATTGCTCGTTCTTTTCCTGGTTCACTGCTTTTCTTACTACAACAAACGAGGCTTTTTCCATTCATTTAAACGGAAAGAGAAGGATGCGCCGCAGATGCTCTCATCATAATAGAAGGGTTCAAAGTCTTCTTCAGGGATACATTCAGTAACCCAGTGTTTTATATTGCCGTACTTTTTGGCAACTACCTCGAAGAAGACGAAATCCCCTTCAAAGGCCTCGACATTTCCTTCGCTGAAAAAACCGCTGTATAAACGGACATTTTGAATAACCAGATGGTTTTGAGGCAAAGCAGCAACACTCTTTTGATAGAATTCAACAAAACCGGTAGAACTGACTGCCGTGCCAGACTCTAATGAGATGGTCAAAATGAAACCAAAGGGCTCTACTACACAGACTTTCAGATGATAACTCTTTCGTCCGAACTTATGAGGATTATAGCCCACTTCGGCACCTTCTTGATCTCCATAAACTGTAATGACCTTGGCATCGAAATGCAAATCAACGTATCGAGCTTCTGTAAGATTACATATGACATCGAGTAATTTCTGGTTGACAAAAAACAACTGCCCTATATTCTCTTCGGTGTATCTTTGAAGCTTATCCCGAAAGGTTTCAGGATCAGGATAGTTCTCAATCCCAAGTTGAGCCTTCAGCACTGTATCCTGATTTAAAGGCCTTACGCTTTCGATACGATCATAACCAAGGATGTTCTGTAATACCAAAAGCTGTGGAATTTTATCCGAAGGGTAAGTACTCTCTCTTTTATCGATATGAACATAGTCTTTAAAAAGCCGAGACAAACCAATAATATTCATAAAATCGACCAACAGGGAACCCATGGCCGAATAGGTCATGTACTTATCATCAGCTACATATGTGAAATCCGATAACCCCAGTTGTTTTATAATTTCTCTTTTATTTCTATTAATTATAGCGTTGACTCTGGATCTAGGATAAAAATAACCCCATCCTCCTGCAACAGCTCCCGCAAAAGCTTCAATCTTTGAGCCATCATACACAACCATTTGTCATGACGGGTAAGATCTTCACGATCAACCACTTTACCCAACCACTCCTGCATCATAGGTGAGTTGACATTATCGTTATACACCCATTTCCCATTGCCGGTGTTGTAAGGCGGGTCAATGTATATGCACTTGATTTTCCCGGCATAAAGCGGAAGCAAAGCCTTTAGGGCCTTTAAGTTATCGCCGTGGATGATGAGATTTTCATGAAGGCTAACCTTGTCTGTAAGGCTTTTTTTCTTTTTCGGAATCAGCTCATGGTATTTAACCAGAAGATGATGGTTTTGAACGAACGATTTGCCCTTAAACTGAATTTGCGCCAAGCTTGTCTCTATTTTTAAAAGCTATGCCTTATTTACTGTAATTCATAGCCTTAACTCAAGCAATTACATTTTAATCCTTTTATATTCAAGCAGAGCGCTTTCCATATTGAAGGTTGCTCTTTGCACAAGGCAATATCAATATCACTTCCATATTTTTTTATTGCTTCTATGATTGTTCCGTACATCTTGATCCTCAGGTTTTTGGGATATCGAAGTTTTGTCCCTTCTTTAATCAGGCTTCTGTTAATTTTCAATAGAGTCGAATCGGGAAATCGGGAACTTATGTGGCTGGCGAGACCATTGGATGGTCGATATTCACCTAAGGTTATTCTTGTTGGCCGAATATATTCAAATATCTTATCAACAAGCGCTATGTAGTCTCTTTTCCAGGTAGAATAGAATATAATAGGATCTATCCTCAAACGTATTTCATAGCCGGCTTTTTGCGCTTTTGCCGCAGCCATTATACGAGCCAGAGGCGAAGCGGTTCTATGTTCCAACTGATGAAAAACAACATCAGTATTTACACTGAAAGAAATGATTGATTGTCCTCCGTGGTCAAGGTGAAGAATATCATCCACGCAGTCACTCTTGGTTAAGAAAAGTAGTGTTGTTTTCGGAGCATGTTCCGGCATGAAGGGAATAATCTGTTTTGCAAAACCTGTTATGTAATCCACAGCCAAAGGGTCACCAAGTTCTCCGAGGTTAAGTACCCTATGGGTTTTTGGTATTTTGGATTTGTCGAATTTGATAATTTCATCGTACATCTTTTCATAATTTATGAAGTGAGTGGAAACTGGTTGTGTTCGAAATGTCAAATAAAGATAACAGTATTCACACCAAAAATTGCAATTATTATAGGCTGTTAGTTTATAAAATTTTGCACAGCGCCCAATAGGATGTTGAAACTGTTCAATAAAAGGGCTCTTCCTTTCACGCAATAGAAGAATGTTTCTTTCCGCTCGAACCTTTTCTATTCCTCTTTCGCCATTGATCCCCGGTATTTTATCCAGCCAGATCAATGGTAACTCGGCACGGCTTGCCATTTGTTCAGCTCTTATTTTATTGCGCATACTCCGGATTGTCCACAATTCCTTCACGAGAGGTTCCGGTGTTTCTTCCGGATAATATGCCGGACTCTCCTCACGAATTAGACTTTCACTTCCTATTTTCTGTACAGGATTTGCCTTGATTATTGCCATTACAAATACTTCCTGTATTTATTGAAAATATCGGTTACAATCCTTTTGCCTGTTGCATCGTGGGAAGCAAAAAACAAAAAGAATAAAGGCCCGCCAGTACTATTTCTCATTAGCATGGGTTCTGGAACAAATTTATATCCCGCAGCTTTTTGTAGTCTTTCCTTTCTGAACCATTTTCCCAGTTTAATATTGTCTCCAATTTTCATTTGGTATGTATCACCAAAAAGATCTTTTTGTTCTCTATACAAAATTTCCTGCCATTCTTCGACTCCACAAAACCTATTCATTCTCTCAATTTGATCCGGTTCCGCTGAAAGCAGATCCTTGTGCAACACATTTCGGTTCATGTCCATAAGTGGAAAGTTCAAAAAGATCTCCGTTGTCCTTTGTCGGGCCGCTATCATTATTGTTTTCCAATTAAGATGCAAACCGTATGGGTCAAAAATACATAAGGCTCTCTTATAACTTTTATAAGGAAGCGAGGGCAGGATTTTTTCTGTTAGTATCACGTTGCAGTCTTCCTGATATATATTTACGTCTGTCCTGTCACCAATCAAACCACTAAGAATTTCTGTTTTCTTTTTATCGATATCAATGTAATGATACTCTGTAAAAGGATTGTCAATCTCCAAGGCGTTCAATGGGGAACCCAGGGTAAACTCGCCAGTTCGTCTTGAAATGTGGACTCCAGGTCCAGCAAAGGCATCGATGTAAACATATCCTTTACACCATGCCTTATTTTTCATTATCGTTGTGAATGCATTTGCGTATTCCTTGATAATCTCCAGCTTGATTTCAGACCAGATACCTATCTTATCTAATTTCATTGTTGATCCATCTTTAGCTTAACAACTAAAGCTCCTGATTCTTATTGAACATCATTCTCACTGGATGTACATCTCTTATCCTGGAGCATATCACTGCCGAATTTATTTTAAAATAACAATTTGTAATCTCAAGTTTTTTTGAACTTGGAACCGTAGAAACAGCTTATCCCCGACAGAATGAACAGGATGGCCGGGATAGTTGAAACCGAAGGAAACCCTGTTCTTCCTGGATATTGCTTAAGAAGTTTTTCTTTTGCGCTTCGGGCTACATCTGCCATAGGTTGCCCCTTTTTCCTTTATCTCAAATCCAATCTTTTTACGTGGTTTCTCAGGCGGCTCCATTAATGCTCGGATCGCATCAAAGACAACCTTGAACTGTTCATCATATTTCTTTTCCATTTGTTTCAGCTTACGGGCAAGCTCCACATTAGAAGCCAGCATTCCGCGGAGTTGTACAAAGGAACGTATTATGGGTATGTTGACTTCTATAGCCCTCTCGCTTCTCAAAACGCTCGAAAGCATGGCTACACCTTGCTCGATGAACGCGTGAAACCGTTTTGCATATTTAATATCTGATGATGTCACAATTTGTGATATCCTCATAATCTCATCGCGGTTCAAAACAAACATTAAGTCTTCTGGGAAACGCTTGATATTTCTCTGGACAGCTTGATTGAGCACCCTTGTTTCAACCCTATAGAGACACGCTAAGTCTCTGTCCAGCATAACTTTCTGACCACGGATAAGCAAAATCGACTGCTTGATCCTTTCAACAGGAATCATAATGCGATTTTCATCCATTATTTTTCCCCGTTTGTTCTAATCGGTAGAGAATCATCTTCTACTATTTAGAGTGTGACACCCTGTTCAGTGAAGGCCATGGGTTTATGCCTCAATCCCATCTTGTCACGATTGGAGATGCCAAATTGGCACCTCAAATTATCCAATTCCTTTTTTGTCAACAAATAACTTAAAAATCAACACCCCCTAGCCTCTCTAAATTCTCTGTATTCTACGAGTTTTGACAGAACTCGTGCAGCCTGCTGAGTCGTCTCATAGACAGGTATCCCACTGTCTTCGAGCATACGAATGTGCTCTGTCCCTTCTTGGCCATAGAGTCCGATCAGTATTGCAATCATTGGTTTTCTATATTTCTCTTTCAGTTCAATGAGGTTCTTTGCCATCTCCATCTCCTGAGGCCCCAATGCGCCTAATGAAGTCTTTGAGAAATACTTCACAATATCAGGAGCCATTCGGGCAGCCACTTTATCAAACATAGAACCTAATGCTGGGACCATACAGATCACTGAATCGATGTTTTCATCACGTAAAAGCACTTCAATCGGCTTCTCTAACATAACAAAATCCCCTCCAAGCCCAGCACCGGTAATATCTATTGGATTCCCACCACTCCAAAATGATGGTAGGATACGGCTCAGTTCTTTCATACTCTCTTCAGATAATTCCGGCACAACCAAACCTGCCTGGTTACATGCATCTGAGGTTAAAACCCCTGTTCCCCCCCATGCACCTGTAATCCCAACATTTCTTCCCTCTGGGAGCGGCACTAAAGAGAATGCCTTTATCAAATCGATCATGTCTCTTTCGTTTACAGCTTGTATGATTCCAGTCTGTTTCACCACTGCATCATAAACTGCACTGGAACCAACAAGAGAGCCCGTATGAGAAGCCGCTGCCTTGGCTCCTGCCTCTGTAACCCCACCCTTTAATACGATCAAGGGTTTTCTTACAGCAGTTTCTTTAGCAATCTTGATAAACCTCTCTCCGTTTTTTATGCCTTCAATAAAGACAGATATGACATCAGTGTGAGGATCACAAGCAAGGTATTCAATGAAGTCTTCTGAATGGAGATCCGCCTCATTGCCTGTGCTGATAAATTTATTGATCCCAATGCTCTGCTCTGAACCATAAATAGATGTTAAAGACCCAACTGTTCCACTTTGTGAAATCACAGACACATTACCGACCAGGGGGATTAGCATATTCATAAGTGCAAAAAAACTGGGATTTGCACTCACCAGTCCCATACAGTTTGGGCCGATAAACCTCACATTCGCCATCCTAGCTGCCTTTACAATTTCCTCTTCAAGGTCTTTGCCGTTTTGGTCAACCTCCCCAAAACCGGATGTAATGACAATACCGAGGTCTACCCCCGCCTCTTTACATTCCTCAATAACTTTAATGACTGCCTTAGCCTGAACACAAATTATTGTAACATCTGCTTTTTGGGGAGTTGCTTTCAAACTCGGATATGCCTTAAGCCCCAATATTTCACTCTCTTTTGGGTTAATCGGATATATCTCTCCTCTAAACCCTCCTGCAATAATGCTGAAAAGGATTGCCGTACCGGTCTTGGCGATTGATCCTGATGCCCCAACAATAGCAACACTTTTGAGATTGAACAATCTGTCTAATCTGGCAAAATCTTCCGACATACATAGCCTCCTCATATTAGATATATTGAGAAAATACTGAAATCAACGTATTGATAATCAGTATCGTATTGAAAGATTATAACACTGCAAATCAATATAGGAAACATTAAAGTCAAGGTCAATGAAGAAGAGTAAGGGTGCCATTCCATTTACGTATGGACATTGGTTAAAGAAGAAAGTAGATATTCGATAAATAAAAGGGATAAATATAAAAATGGAGAACAAAGAGGAAGTAATTTTGTTTTGCAATTAGAATAAAGATAAATTAAAATTAAAGATTGCATAATTGTATAGCCAAAGAATGATTTGGATGGGCCGATTAAAGTTACTTAATATTGATCTATAGTTTATTTAATAAGTATGGGAAACGATAAAATAATAGTCAAGGGAGCTAAAGAACACAATCTGAAGGGAATCGATGTCGAGATACCCAGGGATAAATTCGTAGTGATTACCGGTTTAAGTGGTTCCGGCAAATCGACCCTTGCCTTTGATACCCTTTATGCTGAGGGACAACGAAGATATGTAGAGTCTCTATCTGCCTATGCCAGACAGTTTTTAGAACAGATGGAAAAACCCGATGTAGAATACATTGAAGGATTGTCTCCGGCAATTTCTATTGAGCAGAGAGCCATAAGTAAGAATCCTCGTTCTACTGTGGCTACAGTCACCGAGATTTACGATTACCTTCGCTTATTGTTCGCCAGGGTCGGCAAACCGCATTGTTATAAATGTGGTAAAGAGATCCTCTGTCAGACAGTTCAGCAAATCGTCGATCAAGTGATGAGATATCCACAGGGATCCAAATTTATGATTATATCACCCATTGTAAGGGGAAGAAAGGGAGAATATAAAAATGAAATGAACCAATTACGCAAGGATGGTTACGTGAGGATTAAAGTCGATGGGGAACTAAGAGACTTAAATGAAGAGATTACACTGGAAAAGAACAAAAAGCATCATATAGACGTTATCATAGACAGACTCATTATTAAAGAAAATATTGAAAAAAGGCTTGCAGACTCTCTAGAAACAGCTTTAAAACTCTCAGAAGGATTAGCTAAAATCGAAATAGTAGGCGGCAAGGAGACGATATTCAGTGAAAATTTTGCCTGTATAGACTGCGGAATAAGTTATCCAGAGATTTCTCCCAGGATGTTCTCCTTTAACAATCCTTATGGGGCTTGTCCAACCTGTGGAGGGCTTGGAACTACCATGTACTTTGATCCTGAACTCATTATACCCAATCCCAATCTTTCGCTTAGAGAAGGGGCGATTTTGCCATGGGCAAAAAAAAGCAGCAGCTATTTTCATCAAATGCTCGATTCTTTAAGTGATCATTACAATATAGATATATACATTCCTTTCAAGAACCTCTCTGCTTCTGTTCAGCATGTCCTCCTCTATGGTTCTGGAGAAGAAAAGATACGATTTTACTTTGAATTAGACGGGAGGAGAATATTTCACGAAAAAGAATTTGAAGGGGTGATAAAAAACCTCGAACGCCGTTATATGGAAACAGATTCCGACCTCATTCGAGAGGATGTGAAAAGGTATATGAATAATCGTCCCTGCCTCAATTGTAATGGAGACAGATTGCGTAAAGAGAGCCTCTTCATTAAGGTAAATGGCATGTCAATATCTGATGTAACGAAACTCTCAGTTAAAGATGCCTTCAGAGTTTTCTCTGACATTCAGCTCAACAATAGAGACATGGAGATAGCAAGGAGGATATTGAAGGAGATTCGAGAAAGGTTGGGTTTTCTTATAAATGTAGGAGTAGATTATTTGACCCTGGATCGTCCCTCTGGAACTCTATCAGGAGGGGAAGGGCAACGCATTAGGCTGGCAACACAAATTGGGTCGAGTCTTGTCGGGGTGCTGTATATATTAGATGAGCCGAGTATTGGGTTACACCAAAGGGATAATATTAGACTGCTCAAGACATTAAAAAGGCTAAGAGATATTGGAAACTCTGTACTGGTTGTTGAGCATGATGAAGAGACTATCCTTTCATCAGATTATATCATAGATATGGGACCAGGTGCAGGAATCCATGGTGGGGAGGTTGTCTTTTGCGGAACTCCAAAAGAAATAATTCAGGATGCTAAATCGTTGACAGGGAAGTATCTCTCAAAGGAGTTAACGATTCCGATACCAGTCAACCGCCGCAAACCGAGTAAAAAAAAATTAGTAATCAAAGGAGCCTCTGAAAATAATTTAAAGAATATCTCAGTAAATATCCCCCTTGGACTATTCAATTGCGTGACAGGAGTCTCTGGCTCTGGAAAAAGTACATTAGTACTCGACACTATATACAGGGTTTTAGCCCAAAGGATCTCCCAATATAAAGAACGAGCTGGAAAAGTATCCCAGGTTGAAGGTCTTGAGTATATAGATAAAGTAATAGACATTGACCAAAACCCTATAGGGAGAACTCCACGTTCAAATCCTGCGACGTATACAGGAACTTTTACCCATATAAGAGAACTCTTTGCAAAGCTCCCTGAATCGAAAGTAAGAGGTTATAAACCGGGAAGATACAGTTTTAATGTAAAAGGTGGAAGATGCGCAGTATGCAAAGGTGATGGAATAATAAAGATAGAGATGCATTTTCTCCCGGATGTCTACGTTACCTGTGAAGTGTGTAAGGGTAAGAGATACAATAGAGAAACCTTAGAAATATACTATAAGGGAAAAAATATTGCAGACATATTGAACATGACTGTTGATCAGGCCCTATCCTTTTTAAGCAGGATCCCGAAAATCAAAGCAAAGATTCAAACGCTTTCTGATGTGGGGCTAGGTTACATCAAGTTAGGGCAGTCAGCCACTACCTTATCGGGGGGAGAAGCTCAGAGGGTAAAGCTGGCTAAGGAATTGAGCAAGAAAAGCACGGGAAAAACTCTCTATATTCTAGATGAACCCACAACAGGTCTTCATTTTGCGGACATTCAAAAGTTACTCAATGTTTTAAATAAACTGGTGGATGCAGGGAATACCGTTATTGTGATAGAGCATAACCTTGATGTCATTAAAAGTGCAGACTATATTATCGATCTCGGACCAGAAGGTGGTGAAATGGGTGGAGATATAGTAGCCTCTGGCACACCAGAAGAGCTAATTCAGGTTAAACATTCATACACAGGTCAGTTTTTAAGGAGGGTGATTCATTGAGTCGCATATTGGTGGCTTTTAAGGCACTATTACAGTGCCTCTTAAGCCAAAATGAAGTACTCTATGAATCTATTTCATACATGTCTTCAAATAAATACCAATTATTATAGTTTCAGATATAACATAATAGATATTACAAAAGCATAGATAACCAATGACTCAATCAATGCAAGACCAACAATCAGAGGAGTAAATATCTGACCATACGCGCCTGGATTTCTGGCAATGCCTTCAAGCCCAGATGCAATGGCTCTACCCTGACCTAAACCACCACCAGCTGCTGCTATTCCAATAGCAAATCCGCAGGCAATAGCTATTGCACTCTTCACTGTAGAGTCTAAAACTACTTCCCCATGTTCTGCCTCTTGTCCAAAAACCAGAGGTACAATCGCGAGGCAAGAAACAAACAGGAGAAGTGAGACAATAGTAAACTTTCGTCTCATTCGTAACCCTCCTTTCTGTAAAATTTTAGAATCTTGATAGATAGATTCTCTTATTAAATTGATGCCATTTCATAGTTTCTGTCTGGACTAAAGCCAGTTTATCCAGCCGCTTAATGTTCTTCGGCAAGAGCATTTGACATGTACATCATTGAAAGAAGAATAAAGACCAAAGCCTGGATACCAGAAACAAAGATGCCAAGACCTAACGCTAGAATAAAACCATACGACATTGCTAATATGATATGATCACCTGTAATATTTCCAAATAATCGCAAGGATAATGATAATGGCCTTGCGAGATGGCTTATAACCTCAATTGGAAACATCAGAGGGGCTATCGGCCAGAAAGGCCCAATAAACTGTTTAACATAGCCTAATCCGTGCCTTCGTATACCGATGTAATGATAAAAGAAAAAGACTGGAATGGCACACGCTGCCGTTGTATTGATATTATCTGTAGGTGGCAAGAACCCTGGTAGAAGCCCTAATAGATTGCAGAATAATATAAATATAGCAAGGGTACCAATCAACGGCAGGAATCTTTTCCCTTCATGCCCCATAGTATTGTCTATTAAATTAAGGAGTTGTTCAACCAACACTTCCAAAATATTACGAATACTGACCTTACCATCTGGGACAAGGCTTTCTGATCTTTTTCCATAGCCAATTAATACAAAAAAAGTAAGTATAAAGACGACTAGAATAGCATGATAAACATGAAAAACATTGCCATCTTGTCCAAGCCGTAAAAAAGAAGGGACACTTTCGCTTTGCAAAAGAGACGTAAAAGAATCATTGAACGGCAACTTTGAAACCCAAGTAATATCATGTGCTTCCATGAAATATCTTCTCCTTTATGTTCTCTTGAAAACCTGGACAAACCCATCCAGGGCAATACCTAAAAATACTGTTGAAAGTCCGACAATTAAACCAATAATATCCACAATGCCAGAATATATTACTACAAATAAAATTGCGATAAGGGCAATAAATTTAAAGATATAACTGAATACAAAGAATGCGCCTTTATCCGACTTTTTGATAATCCTTTCAGCTATTTTACGTAGAAACCAAAAGTTAACGATGATAATAATTCCGCCTATTACAACTCCTAAAGTTACAGCAAGTGATTTAAAAAAAATGCTTCCAAGGGCTAAGACAGCAAATATAATCGCATTATTCCTCTCAATGGCAGTCATTCTTTGCTCTTTGTGTATCTCATTCACATAGCTTACTCCTTATCGATTAAACCGTTCTTTTTCACCAATTTGAGCACCCTGAAGAGGCCCTTAAAGCCTGCTGCAACACCAAAAAGCATGAAGACTAGAGTTAACCATGGTTTCGTATGTAACAAGCTGTCCATCCACCAACCAAACAAAAGACCAATAACGACCGAGATAACCATCTCTAAACCAATTGTACCATATCTCCCGATCTCTCTTATTAGCTTCTTTTTGTTTTCCATATTACAACCGCAATCATTGCAGTCAATTGAATGTATCCATTAGAACAATCAAAATAGTGAATGAACATTCATTCGGTTAAATACCATACGATCTCTTTTTTGTCAAGAATTTTACTTAAAAAAATTAGCTTTACACATATATAAAATGGTTATTGAGCTAGCTCAATAACCATTTTATATACTTTCAAACAGCAATGGTTAAAACGATCCGTAATGAGCCAGTGTCCACTTCAGACTATTTTTTCTTTTTCATTTTTTTCTCAAGTATTTCCTTTGCAAAACATGCAGCACCCAGTGCGCCTACTATCTGAGGCTCAAAACAAATATTCGCATCGAGTCCCACCTTCTGTTCTACCCTCTTTACTACCCCGATGTTCTTAGCAATGCCACCACTGATAACGAAGTCTCCTTCTATCCCTACCCTCTTTAAAAGCGTGTGAACCCTACTTGCCAATGCCTCACATGCCCCTGCTAAAACATCGTTCTTATGAGTCCCCTCGTGTAGGTACCCCAAAACCTCAGTCCTTGCAAAAACAACACAAGTACTGCTCAAAGGGGCCAATCCTTCTTTAATATCAAGGGACAATCCTCCAATATCAGGCAGGGGTGTCTCTAATAGCTCTGCCATTATCTCCATAGACCTTCCAGCACCGGCAGCGCATTTATCATTCATTGCAAAATTGGTCACCTTGCCTTTGCTGTCGCATCGGATTGCTTTACAGTCTTGCCCTCCCATATCGAGGATAAGTCGAACATTAGGGAAAAACCAGTGCGCACCTTTGGCATGGCATGTTATCTCTGTAATGTTTTTATCGGAAAAAGGTACAACTACTCTGCCATATCCAGTAGATACAATATAATCGATACTATCAAGGGAAAGCCCTGCCTCCTTTAAGACTATATCAGTGACTTCAGATGCAGTTTCACTGCTGTCGGGTCCTGTAGGTATTATCTTCCAGGCTACTATTTCGTTGTCTTTCAATATAAGGGCCTTACCTGTTAAAGAGCCTATATCTATACCAGCAGTTATCATTATGACCCCTCCTTTTCTCTGGCCAATAGAGCGGCACCTAGGGCACCAACAATCTTCGGTTCATCTGGAACGATGAGTTTTGAATTCATCAACTCCCTTAGAATCGTAATGAGGCCCGTGTTTCCTGCTATCCCTCCCAAAACTACCAGATTCCCTTCAAGGAGAATCCTGTTTGTAAGACCATAAATCCTTGAAGCGATTGATTTGTGAATGCCCTTTAATATATCGTTCTTAGGCATCTTCCTGTGAATCATCGAGACTACCTCAGATTCTGCAAAGACAGAACACATAGAGGTAACCTCAATATCCTGTGTCGATTGAAGAGAGAGTTCTCCCATCTCTTCCGGTTTAACCCGTAATGCCTTGGCCATTGCATCCAAAAAGATACCAGTACCTGAAGCACACTTGTCATTCAATGCAAAATCAATGATATTGCCCCCGGAATCAAATTTGATCGCCCGACAACTCTCTGCCCCGATGTCAATAACCCCATTTGCATCTGGGAAGAGATGACGAGCTCCACTTGCATCACAGACTATTTCTGTTGCCTGTTCTGATTCATAAGGAACCTTCTTTTTCCCTACACCGGTAGATACTATTGATGCTATATCATCAAAAGAAATTCCTGCTTTTGTTAAAACACTATCCATTACCTTTTTAGTAGCTTCCTCGGCATTTACGCCCGTACCAAGGACATCATATGACATAATTCTGTCTTGATCCAATAAAACAGCCTTCGTTACCAAAGAACCTACATCTATTCCTGCTGTTAGCATAGTTTACTCCTTTATAACATCTCAATAAAAGCCTGAACTCTGGTCTTCAACTGGCCCAGTCCTGAAAGGCCGTGGTCTACCTCAAGTATTAGAGTTGGGGTCTCTTCCTCCAGTTTTTTCCTAAAAATCGCTGATTCATACACAAAAGGATGACAGTACTTTATATTAAAATAGATAATACCTTCCACATTAAACCCTTTGATTAAATTATCAATGTAATCATACCTGTCTTCCGATGGATGCATACACGCACAAAGAGGCCTCTCCAAGTTAAACCGTACAATCGCATCCATAGGATCCTGATTTGGCTTGGTTTCATACCAGAAATACTTGGTAGATGAACATAGATCATCAGCAACCACCACACTGCCCATATCTTCCACCAGTTCGATGAGTGTAGGATTGTCTATAATGCTTCCTGTAATCAATATCCTCGGACTCCTTGCATTTTCTATCTCTCTTGTCTTCACTTCATCGATAAGTTGCTTCAATAATTCGTTAGCCCTTTCTTTCGGCATGAGCATCGAAGCCATTGCTATCTTTAAGAATTCAGCCCCTGTAACAGGCGGGATGTCCCTCTTCCTTAGTTCATTCAGTTCCTTGAGCAGCCGTCTTGTCTCATCATATAGCGCTATGGACCTCTTCAAGGATTCATCTGTTATTTTGTTCCCACTCAAGTTTTCCATCTGTTCTTTAAATTTTTCAAGTTCACACCGATAGAATTTATACCCAGATTCGTCAAACATCTTCTGGGGGTTGTTGATTATATAACATGGTATCGAATCTATGTAAGAAACCCACAAACTGTAAAGGTGTCGTACCGCATCACATGTATTGCATAATACGAAACTGTCTAAAAAATCAAATTTCTTATCCAAACCAAGTTCAAATATGTTCCTTATGAATTCACATACACATGGTTGAAAGTACGAATCAGCCTTTGTGATAGGCTCAGGAGTACCAAAAGTAGGATAGGGCAGCATGCCCGCTGCATGGATTATCTCTTCGGGTACATAGAGACACCGATGTCCGACAACTTTCCTCCCCTCTCCTTTCCAGTCTTCGATTATCTTTTGAGGATTATCCAAAATATCCGTTATTGTCTCCAGGGTTCCCATTACTTACCTCCTTTTGCTTGCCAGCAGGGCTTCGATAAATGAATCAAGGTTGGCCTTTGAAGTAGCATCATCGTACTCTCGTATATCCAAACCATCCAAATCAAAGATCGTTGTTGGCACACCTGCCCCTTCATATACAGCATCTTTAGCCAGTCTCATATAACCAGGCAAGAGCCCACAGCTCCTCTTTACAACACCTATAAGTCCATCAACCTTAAAATCCTTAACAGCCTGCACAATAAATTCAACCATATTTTGAGATGTAGGATTGATTATATCAACGAGTGACTTATACGCAAGGCTCTCCAGGGGTTTTTCAGGATCGACAAGAGAGGAATCATATGATCCCCCTGCTATATACTCCACCATACTCTTTACAACAACAGCGCCATATTTCTCAACGTAGTTGACAAGTCCCATATTATAGAAAGGCGGCACCCCAAACCACATCAGCCTCAACTTCTCATCTTCAAGAACGCCCTCTTTCCTCTCTACCTTTTCTTTAAGCTCTTCGAGTAATCTTTCAAACAGAGTAACCCCAAGCTGGGTTCCGCGTAATTGAATAAGCGGATAAGCTGCAGTAAGACCATCGATTGTACCCATCGGAGTAGGCACAGCCCTTCTGTACTGATCTATTTCATTCCAAAGCTCGACGAGCCTGTTGGAAAGGCGAACTGCTTCCTTGAGTCTGTCCATATCTACGTTGAGTCCATGATCAGCCATGAAATCCATTGCTCCCTTTAACTGGCCGGCAAAGTACTCAATGGCATAATCAGGGATCTCCTTCCCCCATGTATTTATAGGGGCATCAATGAAGTAATAAGGGCAGTCATGGTAATCTGCTGAATAAAGGAAAGACTTGGACTCGGACATACAGGGAAGATTCGTAGCTACTATCATATCAGGCGGCACAAAAAACTGTTCGAGATACGGGTCCTTTTTATGAGCAATAGAACATCCTAAAAAACACCTGTGAAAGGCACAGACATCTCTAGAAAACCCTTCTTCTTCTGCAATCTGTATATAGTGACCGGAAAGTTGTTTTGCTGATATCATAAGCGGAAGGTGCTCTAAGTAAAGCACTGCTGCATCCAATGCATGAAATATTTCTCTCGGTATCAGTCCATAAGACCAGATTACCGGTCTCCCTTCATCCTTGGCAGCCTTTACACCCCCATAATAGGCCCTGATGGACTTGCTGATCTGTGCTGTCGTCTCTAGGGTCTTCTTCCCTGGGGCAGTTACTTTGGTTGTCATGATTCACCTCCTCAGACTGGCTCCTTGGCCAGTTTTTCGTTAACGATTCTTCAGGAAGTTCATTCAAATACCATGAGAGATCTTCCTGACAATGAATTGAGTTCCTCAAGTGAGATTTGTGTATAGTATGAACCGATATCATCGAGAGTATGGGCATCGCTATTTCTTAATGGGAGAAGGCCGTATCTCTTAGAAATCTCTTCTACTTTCTTTTTGTTTATCTGTCGATCATGAAGGGCATTGCCGATCTCTATTCCGTGGAGCAATTCAATATCATAGTCAAACCCATCATCCCCTGGATAAGGGTAACTTGGGTGGGGCAGAAATCTAAAGACAGAACCATCTGGCAGAAATAACTCCACCATCTCTGCCCATCCCATCTCTTTAACTGTTATTTCTCTTCCTGGGATTATTACTATCTTATCGTCAATTTTTTCCTCTACTATCCTCTTCACCAGAAAGCCATAGTCTTTATCGTTGTGTTCGGTAATGGCTATACCATCTAAACCCCGGTTTCTGACTTTCTCAACAATCTCCCTTACCTGCTCTATACTGGGGTTAGCAATCATTCCTGTTGCTTCCATACAGTGGGTATGTAAATCTAGCTTCAATGAATCACCTTAAAAATGGGTTTTGAAAAACACTTTGTAACCGAAATATTAATAAATCAATGATTTAAAGGATTGTCAAGTTATATTTCTATTCAGGGAATCTAAAAGGGTAAGGAGTCTGTACACTGGTCAGCTCTTTTTGCTTTCCAGTAAGGCTTCGATAAACGAATCAAGGTTGGCCTTTGAAGTCGCATCGTCATACTCTCGTATATCCAAGCCATCTAAATCAAATATCGTTGTCGGCACACCCGCCACTTCAAACACAGCATCTTTGGCCAGTCTCATGTATCCTGGTAAAAGCCCACAGCTCCTTTTCACAACACCTATAAGCCCATCGATCTTAAAATCCTTAACAGCCTGGACAATAAATTCAACCATATTTGTAGATATTGGATTCACTATGTCAACGAGAGCCTTGTATGCAAGACTCTCAAGTGGCCTCTCTGGGTCCATTATAGAAGGATCGTATCCTCCCCCTGCTATATACTCTACCATGCTCTTTACAACAACAGCATCATATTTCTCCACATAGTTGATAAGTCCCATATTGTAAAAGGGTGGCACCCCAAACCACATTAACCGCAACTTCTCGTCTTCTAAAATGCCCTCCTTTCTTCCTACCTTCTCTTTAAGCTCTGCAAGGAGCTTTTCAAATAGCGTGACACCTAATTTGCTTCCAGGAAGCTGAATCAGTGGAAAAGCCGCAGTGAGGCCATCTATTGTGCCTATCGGAGTAGGCACAACCTTTCTGCAATCGTCTATTTTCCTCCAAAGTTCAACCAGCTTCTTAGAAAGGCGAACTGCTTCTTTGAGCCTTTCCCAATCTAACTTTAATCCATATTCCGCCATAAAATCTATGGCGCCCTTTAACTGACCAGTAAAGTACTCGATGGCATAATCAGGAATCCTCTCGCCCCAGGTATTTATAGGAGCATCAGCAAAATAGTAAGGAATATTGTGATAATCTGCCGAATAAAGGAAAGACTTGGACTCGGACATACAGGGAAGATTCGTAGCTACTATTAGGTCTGGGTCAACAAAAAAGTTATCGAGATAAAGGTCCCTTTCTTTAGCAACCGAACACCCCAAAAAACACCTGTGGAAGGCACAGACATCTCTTGAAAACCCTTCTTCTTCTGCAATCTGAATATAATGACCGGACAGTTGTTTCGCCCCTACCATAAGTGGGAGGTGTTCCAGGTAGATTACCGGCGCCTTAAGTGCATGATATATCTCTCTCGGTATCAATCCAAAAGACCAGATTACAGGACTCCCTTCCTCCTTGGCAGCCTTTACACCTTCATAATAGGTCCGAATGGCCTTACTAATCTCTGCTGTCGTCTCTAGGGTCTTCTTCCCAGGGGCAGTTACCTTATTGGTCATAATTCACCTCCTAAGACTGACTCTTCGACCATTATCCCGTTCAATATCCCTCAACCTTATCCAACGAAATTCCCCGATAATAACTCACGTTTTTCTAACGAGCTGCCAGGATTCTTTATAAACTGTATTCTCTATTGAAAAGCCATTGCCTTTATTATCGTGCCCAGGAATTGCTATCCTATCTACTCCTGGTCTTAAACCTTCTAGGCAATCTTTCTTACCCTATATACACAAGGATGGATAACAATATATCGTGTTTCTATACGAAGTATGTATTTTTCAGATCTTACTTCTTTCTTCGAGAAGGGCGCTGGTGATCCCTCCGGCTTCGCCGATCATGTAAATTCTTCCCTTTCCGATTCTCGATATCTTCTTCATGAGTTCAGGGTTCGCAGACTCTTC
>JAXHVA010000109.1:0-12886 GCA_034189035.1 Thermodesulfobacteriota bacterium | reverse complement strand
AAGTGCCTTGGCCGATCACTTGCATCGAACACCTCTGCTGCCTTGTATCTGTTCACTCCCTCCCCCCTTTACCATAATCTGCCCAATTTTGCTAAAGAAAAATGAAAATTCCTATACAATCAAGTTAATCGATTCGTCCCCAAATGTCTATGAAGGTCATAAATTTGGGTTCGTTCATCATAAATCCTTTCATGGGACGATGTTTGAAATCATTGAAGAATAATAGAAATTGTGAAGTTTGTAGATTGGTAATCAAGTCTTTTTGTTCTATCACCTCATAGTGACACTACAGTGAAATTTTCAAAGAGTAAAGTCGCCACAATTCTTCTAAAAGGCATGATTGCATAATGAGTACATACGTTTTTAAAGCCGATCCGACTTTACAATTACGTTCATTAATGCTAAAAGAGAAGCTAATTACACACCTTTTTGAACACTACTAAAGGGAGGATTCTTCAGTAATTCATCAAGAATATACAAAAAAAATATGAAACGAAACCCTTTAAGAGAGTGAGGAGGGAGATAAAAAATGGATCTTGCTTTGAGTGAAGAACAGGAAATAATAAAGAATAGCGCCCAGAATTTCTTAAAAAAAGAATGTTCCTCTAGCCTGGTACGGGAGCTAGAAGAAGATGAAGAAGGATTTTCATCCGATCTCTGGCGAAAGATGGCAGAATTGGGCTGGATGGGTCTGATTCTACCGCTCGGTTATGGAGGCAGTGAGGGGAGTTTCCTTGATCTTGCAGTGCTTTTAGAAGAGATGGGCAAGGCATGTGCACCCAGCTGGTTTTTCTCTACGATTGTACTTGGTGCTCAGACGATTATGGGTATGGGCACTGAAGAGCAAAAGGACAGAATCCTTTCAGCAGTAAGTACTGGCGATTCGATTGGAACCCTTGCGTTCATTGAACCGAAATCCGGCTATGAGATCGCAAAGATCCAAATGGTTACAAAAAGTGAAGGAGCAGGTTCTTATTTAGATGGGATCAAGCTCTTTGTGCCCGATGTCCATATTGCTGATTGGATTATATGCGTTGTGAGAGGAAAAAAAGAAAGAGATGGCGGCCTAGATCTGGAACTTTTCCTTATCGACAAGAAGGCCCCTGGCATATCCATTACTCCGCTCAAGACGATCTCCGGTGACAAACTCTTTGAGGTTCAATTTGACAAAGTAAAAATATCTTCTGACGACCTCCTTGGTAATAAAGAACAAAGCGCAACGGATTTTGAAACCATATTGCAAAATGCAGCTTTAGCAAAATGTGCAGAGATGGTTGGTGGAGCACAGATGGTTTTGGATATGTCAGTAGATTATGCCAAACAGCGAGTGCAGTTTAACCATCCTATAGGGAGCTTTCAGGCGATTCAGCATCACTTGGCGAATATGCTTATCGACCTTGATTGTTCTCGTTATCTGACTTACTATGCATCATGGATGTTGACTGAAGGGTTTCCGTGTGAAAAGGAGATAGCAATGGCAAAGGCATTTACAAGTGATGCCTATATAAATATCACAACACTGGGACAACAGATACATGGTGGAACAGGACTAATAAAAGAGCATGATATGCAAATCTATTTTCGCCGTGCCAAGACGGCTGCCCTCTCTTTAGGCAATGCAACATACCACAGAAAGATAGTAGCCAAAATTATGGGACTTTAATATCAAAGAGGCGAAAGGGGGCATTTATATGGATTTCATGTTTTCTAAGGAAGAAGAGAGTTTTAGGCAAGAGGTTCGTGATTTCTTAAAAGAAGAGGTGACCCAAGAGATGATCGATGAAGTGGAAAGGGGCACAGAGATAGGGATTGGTCCTCATTGTTGGAAATTGATGAAAAAGATGGGACAAAGGCGTTGGCTTGCACCCGCTTTTCCAAGAGAATATGGAGGACTGGGAGCTACACGATGGCAACAATTTATATTAGCAGATGAAATGACGTACCATCGATCTTTTCCCTTGCACCTATGTGGTGTTGGTATAGTAGGACCTACTTTATTGCAATACGGTACTGAAAAACAAAAGAAAGAATACCTTACGAGAATAGCGAAAGGAGAGATTGAATTTGCCCTTGGATATACAGAACCGGAAGCTGGCTCAGATTTGGCGAACGTGCAGGTCAAAGCACAGAGGAAGGGAGATTTTTATATTGTGAACGGGCAGAAGGTGTTCAATACGGGATGTCATTTTGCCCAGTACGTATGGCTTGCAGCACGAACGGATCCAAGCGTATCTAAGCATAAAGGGATATCCCTCTTCATCGTTGATATGAAGACCCCCGGTATTACTGTCCGGCCATTATGGGTTATGGATGATGATAGGACGAATGAGGTCTTCTATGATGATGTAAAAGTTCCAATAGAGAACCTCATCGGAGAGGAAAATAAGGGATTCTATTATATCCTCACTGCCTTAGCCCATGAAAGGAGTTTCCCAGTAGGAGATATGCGCCGTACCTTCGAAGAGTTTGTTGAGTATGTTAAAGAAAAGGGGCTGGGAAAAGACCCATTGGTTCAGCAAAGTGTGGCACAACTCGCAATAGAATTTCAGGCAGCCTCCCTCCTTGCTTACCGTGTAACTTGGCTCACCGACAAGAATATATCTCCCAATTGGGAGGCACCAATGGTTAAGGTATATCTCACCGAATTTATGAGAAGCTTTAGCAATACAGCTATGGAAATCATAGGTCTCTATGGTTTGCTTAAGAAAGGTTCAAAATGGGTGCCACTACAAGGAAGGATAGAGCGTCTCTATCGCCATGCAGCCAGGCGTAATATCTCTGCAGGAACTTCAGAGGTGCAAAGGAATACAATTGCAAGAGTCGGATTAAAATTGCCAAGAGGATAAAAGGCCAGATAACGTCTCGTTATATGTTCTTTATTTTATCTGTTCCAGTGTCTGTTTTGCTTCTTTTGAACCAGGAAAATCGGGATTTAATCTCAAGGAAGTTTCGAGTTCCTTTTTGGCCAATGTAATCTTTCCATCTTTATAATAGGCCATCCCCAGGTGGTAGTGGATAATCGGATTATCTTTCATCTTCTCAAGACTTTCCAAAAATGATGCAATAGCTTTTTTATATACGTTCTTTTTATAGTAAATCCATCCAAGGGTATCTGAAACCCCTGGATCATTGGGAAGCTTCTCTTTTGCGATCTGGGCATAAGAAAGGGCAACGTCGATATTCCCCCCATATTCAACGTAGTTCCATGCAAGGTTGTTGGCTGCAGGTGCAAAATCAGGCTCGATTTCGAGGGCCTTTTTGTACATCTCGTTTGCCTTCTCTCGTTTTTTTTGATTCTCATATAATACACCCAAAAGCATATATGCAGGCAAATATCTGGGATTCACCTCCAATATGCCCCGGTATTTCTTTATCGCATCTTCATATCTCTTGCTTTTTGCGTATAATGCCCCTAGTTGAATATACGAAGGAATTATATTTCGATTGAGGTCTATCGCCTTATTAAAGCTCTCCTCTGCCTTCTTTTCATCCTTTAATGCCAGGTATACCCCCCCTATGATGTGATGAATCACTGGATTATCAATAGAGACCTTAAGATGATCTTTACACCTATCAAGTGCTTTTTTTGGATTTTCTTGTCTTATATATATCGAAACAATCTGGGAGAGGGCTTCAACAGAGTCTGGGCTCAGAGAAAGGACTTTTTCAAACTGTGTCAATGCTTCTTTTTCTTTTTTTGAAATTCTATATGCCAACCCAAGATAATGATAACCGGCAGTATCCTGAGGATTAAGCTTTATGACTTCTTTAAACTCATTTTCGGCCTCAACTATCTCTTCTTTGTAAAGGAACGATTTACCTATAATGAGGTGGGCTTGAATGTTTTTTGTGTCCAGCTCCAACACTTTCTTGGCTTCACCCATGGCCAAATCGAATGACCTCAAGAGTAGGTGGATATGCGCAAGTAAAAGCCTGGCCTTTATGAAATGCGGATCAATCTCTAACACCTTAGACAATTCACCTTTGGCCAGTTGGGTATCCTTATTTTGTAAATACGCAAGAGCTAAATAGTAATAACAAGGTGTAAAACGAGGCATCCCTTTGATTGCTTGCTGAAGGTTAGAAATGGCCTGATTGGGCTCTTTCTTTACAAGATAAAGCCTCCCCTTAAGAAAACGTCCCCTGGGGTTATTGGGGTACTTCTCCAGAATACTATCAATGTAACCTGCAGCCTGTTCATGTCTATTATTATTAATGTAGAGTGCTGCAATCCTGGCTTTCGCTGAGATTATATCCGGGTTGATATCAATGGCCTTCCTGTATTGTTCAACAGCCTTATCAATATTCCCTTGTGAGGCATAGAGATCTCCTAGGCTTAAGTATATCTCTGTATTTTTAGGGGCGATCTCAATGGCTGCAAGATGCACTTCTTTGGCCTTATCAAACATCCTTTGAGAACCATAGAAATTCGCTAATTTGATCCTTGAATCCACGTCCTCGGGTTTGATTCTGATTAAATGGAGAAACTCTTCCTCAGCCTTTTCCCAGTATTTGCTTCTCCAGTAAAGGGAGGCTAAATCCAGGTGTACTTTTGTATTATCTGATTCTACTTCCAATGCCTCCTTAAGAATCTTTTCAGCAGAAGCAATATCCTTTTTTCTTAAGTAGAGTCTGCTCAGATGGATATAAGAAGGAATGTGATTGGTATCCAACTCAAGGGCAAATTTTACCTTTTCAATACCGCTGTCTATATCTTCTCTTGACAGGGATTCCCCTAAAATAATAATCGCTTCTATATTTTCCGGTTCTGTGCTTAGTATATCATTCGCTATCTGTTTTGCTTTTTCGATATCTTTCAGATTCTTGGAAAGGAGATAGAGACTCCCCAATTTTAACTTTGCATCCGTCATACCTGGATCACTATCAACACACTTATTGAATTCTGAAAAGGCATCTTTGATTTTGCCAATCTTGAGATAAGTAAGCCCCAACCTATAATGGCCCATTGCTGATTTTGGATCGATCTTGACCACATTCTTAAACTCGATCAAGGCCTCATTATATTTTGACTCATCAAAATAGTTTAGCCCTCTTTGAAAGTGTTTCTCCATCTTCTCTTCAGGATTCCCGGAGCAGCCGATCCAAAACATCGGAAATGAAAGGGTGAAAACCATTAAAAACAAAAAAGGAAATCGAATGAATATTCTTTTTTTCATTGAATGAATCCTTTCTCTTAAAGAGACATACCCCAAAAAAATTTTTGAAAGATACACCTAACAAATAATAAATTTAATGTCAATGTCGCGCTTTGCGAAGGGTCAATAAGATATTATCCAACTCCCTTTTCACCTTTTATACATCATACCCCTCCCCTTTATACATTCAATTATACAGGAAATTTATTCCCTGAAGATTATAAGAGCTATGTGGTAATTCATGGCCTCTTTGCAGCAAAAAAGTAGGTAATATCCTTCACTAACATGTAGGAAAATTAATTACTAGCGAAGTAAATTGCCTTCATTTTTTATAGAGAATTATCTAAGCTCTGTCTTAGATGAAGATTGGACACCCTTAATTCTCGATAGCAGGTCTTTTACAGAACTTATGGCACCTTTCTAATCGTTTTTCTTGTACTGTATGCAATTTGTTATACATGGATATGAAACAATTTCGTACCCCACCTTTTAGTAACTTCCTTTAAATTGCAAGCTATATAATGATACTAAAATTCTATAATTCAGTTTGTCCTTCTGTCCTTTTCTCTTATTATAATGAACAATTCGTCTTGTCCCTAATTCTAATCATTCCACGAAATTTTTCGACCAATTCTTACTCCATATTGAATATAGTTATATTTACTTAGAGATATTCTTCGAGAAGTTTATGATTCATCATGTATCTTGTGAAAATAAATGTAGATATCGATCAGATCAGAGAGAGTATTCGAGTAAAGCGAAGATAACTAATTGTTTAAATGATAATGAAATCAGGAAAGCTTAATATCATAGAATTTTTGAGGAATCTCTATGCTGCTGCATAGCGGCGGCTTACTTGAACAATGGGGTGAAACTGACCGCCAACAGTGTGCGGCTTTTTAAGTCTGTGCCCTGCATAAAATTCAGCGGTATTACGGTGTAAGTTACACCGTAATACCGCTGTCAGCTTACCCTGGAAAGTATGCAATTATTATTGATAGATGCGAAAAAAATTCATACGCTATTATTAACAAGAAACCGACAAATAAAACGAATTTGCTTTGAATCTTTATTTCTTTCTTAGATTTTTGGGTGCTATTACTGTATATTCATAGGCACCTATGTCGTACCCTCCATAAATGGGTCTAGGATTGCCAAAGTGGTCGTCCGTTATGCCAATATCTATGCCCATATTAATCAGAGGTGAATCGCTTTGTAGAGTGAAATCTCCGTTGAGTTCATCTACAAATTTTGGGTCTGGATCTGTAATTGTATTGTTTCCAGTTATCCCAGCAGTGGTTGGATAGACATAGTTACTTTCTATTATACCTCCGCTATCGGATCTTATATTGCCACCGTTTTGCGATGCGTTGTTATAAAATATATTGTTTCTTACAATTGCATTCCCAGTGTATCCCGTATTTGACTGACTACCTGGAACGGTATTGTTGCAAACTGTATTGTTGTAAAATTCATGTCCTGATCCCCAAAGATTCACTGCGTTTGCTCCATAGTAAGCAGGGTTATTACAGTTCCCATAGATTAAATTATTATATATTTTCCAATTGGTTTGATTAGTTCCTTGAACCATTATACCCCACCATCCATTGTTATAGATTTTATTGGCATAGATCTCAAAGTTATGGTTTGGATAAGTATCGAGAGCACCTATTCCATTGCTCCAATTATTATGAAGCGAGTTATGATGAATCTTAAAATACTCCCCATCTTTATTATCAATACCGTCCTCATAGTTGTCATGAAAGTCATTATATGCAATTTCTATATATCTATAGTGCGTATTTACATTTATCAATCCATCTTCACCACCGTAAGCTTCATTATTATAAATGTAAATCTTTTCGTTCCAGCCATTAGCTGGGCCAAGGTTTTGAAAATTATAAATCCCTATACAAACACCTGAAGCAGAAGCGTCATCCGGGTTAGTTTCTATCTTCCCCATTGTATGAATTATATTGTTACTAATTGTCACATTTTTATTCGTGTTCAAATGAATACCATTATAACCATTATAAATTAAATTGTTGTCTATAATTGTTGGATTATCTTTAATTTCTATAACACCCTGTTTCCACGTTTCTATCCTCCCCTGATTGCTATGTATCAACTCAAGGTAAGATATCGTAACTCCTTTTACTCCTTTTTCAATCAATATTACCCTCTCTGCTGCTCTATCACCAATTAACTTTGGACGATTCTGTTTATCGTCGGCTGTAATGGTTATATTCGCATGATTAACCGGGTTATTGATATTGATATAGTTTGTACCTATATTATAAGTTCCTTTCTTTATTTTAATCACATCGCCTTCACTTATTTGTGTAAGTGCATAATTTACAGTTTCCCATGGATTCGATGAACCTCCGGTTCCGGTATTATCGCTTCCTGTTGTAGCCACATAATAAGTAACTGCGAAAGCTGATGTTGCATAAATAATGTTAAGAAGTAAAAATAACAATGTAATACGCAAACTTTTCTTGTAACTCTTTAATAATGGATTAACATTTTTTTCTTTTTGCATTTTTCATCTCTCTTTTTATTAGATTTTTCTATTTCTTTCTTTAAGCCTTTAACCTTTAGGGATTGCTACACTTTAGTTAAAAATTTTTTTGTTGATTTCGCTTTGACATATGTAATGAACTATATAAGCAAATTTTGTGCCAAATTAAATTATTGCAGTAAAATAAAACTCTCTATGACATCACTAAGTTCCTTCACTCGTGATTCCCACGTATCTTTTTTTACGGATTCCTGTCTTGCACGTATCTGTTCATCTATATTGGTCAAAAGAGCCCCCTCTATCTTCATTAGAAAATCTTCATCGTTGTAACCTATATGGACAATGTCTCGATTTTCCTTGTTGAATACTTCAACCGGCGGCAAAGCGGATGTGACTACAGGCTTACCCATTGATAGGTATTCTTTCAATTTAATGGGGAAAACATATTCTGTAAGTTTATTAATCCTAAACGGAACAATCGCAACGTCAAATATTTTTCCATACCTTGGTAGTTCTTGAAAAGGCCTTTGCCCCAAAAAATATAAATTAGAATAATTTGAAAAGCGAGAAAGGTCTACAACATATTTCCCTACGAATAAGAAAGTCCAGTCCTTCTTCTTTCTTACCAGATATTCAATCAAGTCAAAGTCCATCCAGCGATCAATAGCGCCAAAGTATCCAATTATCGGCTTTTTAAAGTGGATAGCATCTTTTGGCACAGGTAGATCAGGATCCTGCGCTCGGGCAAAATGATCGAAGTCGACCCCGTGTGTGCTGAGATAAAAATTCGGATTTATCTTTTTTTTCGATTCCAATATCTGCAAAGCAGTAGCAAATCCAAGGTCTACCTTGTTAAGTAATTCAAGTTCCATTTTCCTGATAGAATCTCTGTCAACTCCTGGAAACTCCGCATGCTCATCTGTGCAGTAGTAAATTGAAAGCTGTTCACCTACCTTCCCAACAACACCGTTCATAGTAGGTAAAAAGACGAATAGAATACGTTTTCTAAATCGAAGAAAAAAGCAGACGACTCTTATAGATAAACTGAGTAATATCTCATTGAGATTTTGTATAAATGTGTTTTTGTGGAAAGGGATGGCTATGGGTGTTAAGACATACAGGTTTTTATTGATTCTTCTAGGTAGGCGAAAAAAATTCTTTACCTTTATAAGAATACGTTTCATATCATTCTTATTTAAATGTGGATTGCGTATCCCGATTGATTCGACATATAGGAGACGGCTGTTTTTTGATAATTGCTCGGCAATATGATCCGTGCTGATCTTCGAGTCTGTTAAATTGAAATCGTGTCCAGCAACATAGATGATGTCAAAATCACTTAACATTTTGAATATCTCCCACTACCTCCTGTAATTCATTATAAATCACCTGATAACGTGGAATTAAAACATCCCAATCTCTTTTTTTTCTCACCCAGTCCATTCCATTTTGCTTCAGTGTATTGTATAAAGGTTTTTGCTTTATGAGCTGAATAGTTTTTTCTGCTAAGTCATTGCTATCTTCACTTTTAAACAACAACCCATTATAATTGTCCTTTATTAACTCTTTTAAACCTCCTACATTGCTTCCTATACATACCTTCCCAGCAGACATTGCCTCTAATGGTTTTAAGGGAGTTACTGTTTGATTGATCTTCGCATCTATTCTTGGAAAAACGAAAATATCGATGACTGAATAATACCTTAAGATCTTTTCATGAGGAACTAGTCCTGTAAAAACTATATTTTTTGTAGAATTGTACTTTTTAGCGAAGTCTTTGAGGTTTTCTAATTCAGGCCCTTCCCCTACTATTAACAGTTTTGTAAGGGGAAGTTCACTAGTGACCTTTTTAAATGCCTCGATCAAACAGGAGAGACCTTCTAATTTTCTAATGGAACCAATATACCCCACAACATAACCATTTTTTAAGTCATATTTTTTCATTAAAGAATCGTCTTTTTCATTTGGTCGAAAAGTGCCTGTATCTACTCCGTTAGGGATTATAGATATCTTCTCTGGATCGATTCCTCTAGATATGATCTCGTCCTTTATGCCTTTTGAAATTGGAATAACCTTTTTTGCGTTTCTTGCGACATTCATTTCCAAATTCCATATCATTTTGTATTTCATGGAGCCTTGGATGAGCCCTTCGTCAACTACTGCGCTTTCTCCCCATAGACTCCTCATCTCATAAATTGATGGAATCTTTGTCTTTTTTGAAGCATAATTCGCAGCAATACAATTGGTATATGAAGAATGGGCATGAATTACGTTCGGTTTTTCAAGCTTAGCAATTTTCAGAACAGCTCTTTTATAATTATGGATCATGCTAAGACGCGTCAAATAAGAAACGATCTTGTTATGCTCCTTATCAGGCCTTTTTATAAAGTTGGTTCGATAGTATATTGTTCCGTTATGAATTTCTTTTCTGATCTGCGGATCTCCATTCTGAAAGAATGGGGAAGTCACTACAACAGGCTCCATCCCGGATTTTTTCTGGTTTTCAACTATATATTTGGCGCGTATAGTATACCCTACGAGATTTGGTATAGATGTTTCTAGTACATGTAATATCTTCATGGCTTTTCTTATTGAGAACGATCTCAGTATTTCATTATATGAGGTTTACCGTTTATGAAGATTTTTTTTGTTAAGTGGTTTTTCACTTGCAGGTCAAAATCATCTTCCTTTGTTGTAATTTTATAGGTACTACCTGAAAATTCGAGTCGATCAACAACCGTATTAGAGTGTAAAGATATACCCCTTTCAAGTATCAACCGTTTAAAATCTTTGGCGTATATACAATACGTCTTTTTAAGGTCTTCTTTTACATAGAGAAAGCAACCTTTGAAAGAGAAGGTGTCTGATTTTGTTTTTTCTACAGAATCCGTTGAAAAGAACACTTTGTCAGTTATACTGGTTATAGGGTTGTAGACTGAAAAATAGACCGTACTGCAGTCGAGATATATCATATCCAATCGATAAGATATAGATGAAGTATTGAGTAATGTGAAGAAAATGGTATCACCTTTAGCATCTTTCCTCAACCTAATTGTATTCGTCGGCCTTTTCAGGCCATAACTATCAGAAAACCAACCCAGTTTTGTATCATAATCACCGTTAAAAATTTTAACATCTAACTTACTTACTTTATCTTCGATTAACTCAATTGTTATTCGCTTACCTTTAGGAGAAATAACCTCTATCTGATTATGCAACCGATCAAATTCCAAAGAGGCATCAGGGTGTAAATGGAGGTGATAATCAAAGGTATGGGCCTTTCGACATTCAAGCATGTCAACAATAATCCAGTAATTACCTTTACTATTGAAGATTAATCGCCGATGCAAAACTGGATCATCCAGCCTCTGATACCCGTTATGTTCACCAACAACGATGTCAAACCAATCCGTATTAAGCCAAAGATTGCATGTTGAATAGGCGAATGTCTTCCAAGACATGCGGTCATTTATCTCTGATTGGTTACACTCATCTACAGTAATCGTATTATGTGCAGGTGTTGACCTAAAATAATCCCTCCATTCATAATCGATGTTGTATGAATAAGTGCCGGGATCGACAAGGTAGGTAAATCCATCGGAATAAAACTGAAAGCTCAAAGCATCTGCATGACCATGACCTGCTAAACCATGCCCTAAAGGTCCACAGTCTAAGATTAGATAGTCTTCAATCTTATTAGTATAATCCCGCATAACATAATACCCACCATTAAGGAACGATTTCGATAGCTTTTCCGGAGTTCTCATCTGAATTTGACTATATTTTTCTATTCCATCAATCCCCATTAGCCATAGAACATCCTGAGTAATGGAATTTCCGATATATTTCATATCTCCTCGACCAAATAACACTGCTCCGAGATTCAACAAGCCTCGATAATCATATTGGCAGCCCTCATAGAAAAAAAAACCTCGGGCATCATCTCCATCACCAAAGAATGGGGCCCTCCTATCAGGTTTCAATATGTACATCAACGCTTCTGTCGCCTTTTCCATCCTCTTTAGTGTATCCTCTGAGAAAGTTTTTCCATTTTTTTGAAGTATAATTTGTGTCAAATAATAATAGTCCAAAGATAACCTATGATAATTTGGACTCTGCTCTTTATTTATACCATCTTCAAAAAACTGTTTCTTTATTTCATTTTCAAGAATATTTATACCTTTTTGAAGAAATATTTTACTGAATTGCGACTCTAAAAACAAGCCAGAAAAGACCAAAGCAGCGGCCTCACCAATTAAATGGTTATTAGCATTTGGAAAAAGGGAGAGATTTTCGTATATGTGATTTGCCTGAATGTAAATTGAGCAAAAAAGAAGTTCTTTGTATTCTTTATCGATCAATGCAGAATTCTTAAAGAAGTAAAAAGATATTATCAGCGAAATTATTCTCATACCCATCTCTAGTCCACTAATCCAGTGAATCCCTATATAGATGGGATTTTTTACTATCCAGGATGTTACATGTTCTTTATAAGCAATAGTGTATCTTTCATTTTTAGTAAGCCAGTATGCCTTCCCGAGGAGAGCTAGATATTGGAGCTTACTTAACTCCCAAGGAAACTTTATGTCCCCTAAGCGGTTTTTTCCCTTAAAAACAATATCAGCAAAAAAAATTTTCTCCCAGCTCCTATTTGAAACAGGGTCTAAATGCCACTCGATAGTGGATTTTCGAAAATCATAGTCATAATTCAGTAAGTGAAAACTACGTGCCACTAAATCATCTGCATTTTGCATTTCTGTAAAGGCATCAATCGGGAATAGCTTCTTATAATGTTCAATCAACATACTGATGTCTTTGCTATCATAAAAGAAGTTTATATTCTTATTCCAGTTCAAATCGTTACAAGGCAAATTTTTTCCTCTAGATAGCTTTCTATATCTTCGTATTTTTGCTTTGCTCTCGACCTTGTTTCTTATCTTACCGAGAATAATAAATAGGTTTTTGTGTAAAGGGAAGTGCATAAACTCTATTGGAAGTCCTTATCCTTGATTCAAGTTACAGTTAACAGCTTCGATTGGAGCTGAAGGCGGTGTCACAAGACGAGAATTGGGAGATGAGGTTCGGCGCGCAAGGAAAATAAACGTTTGAAGATGGAGCGTGAAATCTTAAAAAAAGCCGCGGCCTTCTTTGCCAAAGAGTAGAGTTGAGATACGACTTCATCCGGCAGCAAATGAAGGCTTACCCAATC
>JAXHVA010000108.1:0-13004 GCA_034189035.1 Thermodesulfobacteriota bacterium | reverse complement strand
ATATCTGAACTTTACATCCAAAAGAAGTATCGGATGGTACGCACAGGTTATTAAAATTTCTCCCAGCGGTGTTCTGGGTGATCCCACTAAGGCGAGTGCTGAAAAGGGAAGAAAAATATGGAAGTTAATGATTCAAAACCTCACTGAACTGGTCGAAGACCTCAAAAACCTCAGCCTCGATGAAATTTACCAGAAACGGTACTGAAAGATGAAGATCACTTGTATGGAAGCATGGTCAGTCAATATGCCTCTGGCATATCCGTATACCATAGCCTATGAGACGGTATGCAACGTTACAAACGTGTTTATTCGAGTTGAAACCATTCAAGGAATAATAGGTTATGGGTGTGCAGCCCCTGATACCGGGATTACCGGGGAAAGGGCTGAGACGACTTTGAAGACCCTCAATGAAGTGGTGGCTCCTGCCATAAAGGGCACTGACTCACTCCGCTCTGTTTATGTGCTGGAGAAACTCAAATCTGTTGTGCAAGGTCAGCCATCAGTCCTTGCCGCTGTTGACATGGCTCTTTTCGATATCATGGGAAAGGCATGTCACATGCCCCTATGGAAACTTTTGGGAGGATTTCGGAAACACATAAAGACAAGCGTAACCATCGGCATCCTTCCCCTGAAGGAGACCGTTGAAAGTGCACGTCAATTGGTAAAACACGGATTTAAATGTTTGAAACTCAAAGGGGGTTTAGATGTTGACTCCGATATTGAACGCACATTAGAGGTAAGAAAAGAAGTAGGGAATAGAATCGCGCTACGATTCGATGCCAATCAGGGATTTTCGTTAGAAGACTCCCTGAGGTTTGTTAGGAAGACACGCTCCGCTCGTCTTGAACTCATTGAGCAACCTACCCCAAAGGGCCAACCTGATCTATTGAGACAAGTGACTCTCAAAACTCCTATGCCTGTCATGGCGGATGAGATTCTCTTAACGCTGCGCGACGCTTTCCGTATCGCCCACCGAGGCCTGGCCGATATGGTGAATGTAAAACTCATGAAAGTGGGTGGAATATACGAGGCCCTTCAAATTAACGCAGTGGCCAAATCTGCCGGACTAGAGGTCATGGTGGGATGCATGGATGAGGCCGCTCTCAGCATTGCAGCAGGACTACATTTTGCCTTGGCCTGTCCCAATGTTGTCTGCGCAGACCTGGACGGTCATCTGGGACTTATGGAAGATCCCACAAAAGGTGCAGTCATCATTCATAACGGTCTATTATTTCCGAAAAACAGGCCTGGTTTGGGTGTTGATGTGTTTGATTGATAAGTATATGAAGGAATCCACTATGAAAGCAAGAATAAAATGCCTGCAGACGACCCCCATATTGATTTTATGGCCATTGATCCATAGAATAAAGCAGAGCTGTTCTTAAACCTCTATTGACCGATGAACAGCTCTGTTTAAAAATGGTTATTCTCCTTCTTGTTTCTCCTCACTCCCCTCTCTTCGCAGCTTCTTTTCCAATTTCTCTATAAGATCCGCCGCTTTCTCTCTGAGAGAGTCAAGCGCTGTAACCTGTTCCTTGAGATCATTCTCCTCTCCCACCCTCTGATATGCCATTACAGCAACGATCAAAGCAATAACTGCAATAATAAAATTTACTACTGTCATGTTATTCACACCTCCTTTATCATGTGAATTAAAATGAAAAATGATAAGGTTAAATGGTTATTGAATTTGCTCCGAAAACATTATGTGTAATGTCTTGATTCTAAAAAATAAGAGAACAAGGGGTTCAATTAATTCCTGATAATGCCATCCGTTTAATAATTAGCACGAAATTTCTTTTATTCGAAATAAACTCAATAGTCATTTAAAGTTATTATCCGCTGGCTCTGCGCCTACTTAAACATTATACACAGACAGATCTGGCTCGAATTCTCATCCTCAAAATACCCAATGTATTTTTGCCATTACAATCTTGATCTTCCTCAGATTTGCAAAAAAATATTTCATCTCCGAATATACACCGGATGAGGTTGTCCCGATAATCATGCAGCTATACGCAGGTATATAGTTACAAGCGCCAGATAAATAAAGAGGCTGAAAATATCATTTGAAGTCGTCACAAACGGCCCTGTGGCCAACGCTGGATCAACCCCAAATTTTTTAAAGACCAAGGGCATTGCGGCGCCTATAAACCCTGAATTTAATATGATCACTATTAAAGACAAGGTTACGACGAATCCCAGCCCGTAATCGGAAAGCCAAAACCCTACGATCACCCCCAGAAGAATGCCGCATATGATTCCATTGAGAAAAGCGACCTTCATTTCCATAAAAAGCCTCTTCCATATGAGAACAAGTCTGATATCGCCTGTGGCCAACCCTCTCACAGCGATCGAAGCCGACTGAGTTCCAGCGTTGCCGCCCATAGCCATAACAACGGGAAAAAAGAATGATAATGTAATCATTCTTTCTAGTGAAGACTCGAATCGGTTAATCACCAGCGCCGCAAGTATTCCTCCTAAAAGCCCCGCAATAAGCCAGGGTAATCTTGCTCTCGATATCTTCATGAGAGAATCTTCTGTAATTTCCTGATGAATCACACCTGCCATTAATGAGATATCTTCATCTGCTTCATCCTCGATCACATCGAGAATATCATCATGGGTTATGCGACCTATCAGCCTATTCTGATGGTCAACTACGGGGATGGCGACTAGGTCGTATCTCTTAAAGAGATGATAGACTTTTTCCTGATCTTTGTTCGCATTCACGGAAATCACTTCCGGATTCATGATCTCATTGATCCTCCGTTCTGGAGATTCCAGGACCAAATCTTTCAATGATACAACACCCATAAGCCTGTTCAAATGGTCCACAACGAAGAGATAATAAACATTCTTTACCGCATCTCGCTTTTTCCTGATGGTTTCAATGGCATCTTTGATCGTTGAGTCTTCTTGAACTGCAACGAACTCCAGGGCCATATTACCGCCGGCCGTATCTTCCGGATAAGGCAAAAGCCTCTCAATTCTCTCCGACACCTCATCCTCAACCGAATCGATGATTTTTTTTACTCGATCGTAGGGAAGAGTACCCAAAAGATCGGCCGCATCATCAGACTCAAGTTGCTGAACGATTTCAGAGACCGCTTCGTCTTCAAGGTTACGTATGATACTTTCCTGAACCGGCGTCTCGATTTCAATCAAAACCTCTCCGGCATCTCCGGCTTCAAATAGATCCATAAGATACAGCCGCTCTTCATGATCGAGATGCTCCATGAGATCAGCCATATCCGGAGCCCTGACCCAATCAATGAGCTTGATTAAAGTCTCATGGTCCTTTTGCGCTATATGGTGCTTTATATTTTCTACTAGTCTCTCATTTATTATGATTTTTTCAAGACCTTTCACTCAAAATCCTCTTTACTCATTTGACGCTTGAATCGCATTCCGATACTTTTTTCAATCGATCAAGATCAGCAGTATATCCCATCGCAATCAATGTGTCCCCAGCCTCGATAAGAGTCTTTGAGGATGGATTGAATTCCATTTTCCCGCTGCCCTTTCTTATGGCAACGATAATGGCGTTCATCTCCTGCCTGATCCCTGAATCGATTAATGTGAGCCCACTCAGCCTTGATTGTTTCCCAACAAGGAATTCTTCCATATTAATTTTCATGTCTTTATTAATGAATGGTAAACTCTAAAAAATCAGTCACTGTAGGTCTTACAATAGTCTGAGCCATCTTCTGCCCCCCGATCAAATAAGGCAGGACTACTCTGTCGGCTCCAGCTCGCAGAAGCTTCTTTTCCGTTGACTCCTCATCAGCCCGAACAAGGATAAATAGATCTGGTTTGAGTCCCCTTGCTGTCATTGTAATAAAAAGATTATCAGCATCCGATGCCACAAGAGAGACCAACCCTCTCGCTCTCATGATACCCGCCTCCTGGAGGATATCTTCACTTGAGGCATCGCCTATGATATATGGGATGCCCTCATCTTCCAGAATATCTTGTATGTCTGGAGCGTTATCGACTACGATGAAAGGTATTTCCCTGAACTTGAGTTCCTGGGAAATGACCTTGCCGATTCGGCCATATCCGCATAGAATGTAATGATTTTGGAGCGACTTTATCTTTGCACCCAATTTTCTTCTCCCAAAGATAGATCTGATCTGCAATTCGACCATTGTCTGGGCAACCGAACCGAGGGCATACGCAAGGATGCCCATACCCATAAAAATGATAACGATCGTGAAGATTCGTCCGGCTCCATGAACTTCTCTGATTTCGCCATACCCGACTGTTGTAATTGTAATAACTGTCATATACAGAGCATCTAAAAATGTCCATTTTTCTATGATCATGTATCCCATGGTCCCTATCCCAAGAACCATACCTAACAAGACAAGTCCACGGGCTGTTTTTAACTGCCCATCTGATGATTTTTGTACCATTCATTCTTTTCCAGTATGTTATTACAGGAGTCATGACTAATCATTCAAAAAGCAATTATCATTTTTCATTTATATAGATTTTATAATGACTATTGAGTTTACTCCAAATAAAAGAAATTTCTTGTTAATTATTAAACGGATGGCATCATCAGGAATTAATTGAACACCTTGTTCTCTTATTCATTTAGAATCAAGACATTACACATAATGTTTTCTGAGCGAACTCTTTATTAATGATCAGGGCATATATCCTCTATAAAATATACTCTAGGGAGGATCATATGCCCTAATTGTAAATAAAAAACCCGCCCCTGATCAATATCTTATCTGTTGAGTATAAGCACTTCAATGCGCCTATTTTTTGTTCTGCCCTCTTCTGCTTCATTGCTGGCTATTGGCCGCGTCTCCCCGTATCCGGTAGTGTGTAGCTTGCCTTCCGCAAGGTTCCCCACTTCTACTAGAAAATTGGCTACATTTTGGGCTCTTTTTTTCGAAAGTTCCATATTTGTCTGATCACTGCCCGTTGAATCCGTATGCCCGGAAACCTCTATGTCTGCGTTGGGAAACTGTTTGATCGCCTTTACGATTTTATCAAGAAGGGCAAAATTGACAGTTCGTATTTCAGCTTCACCCACAGGAAAGAAGAATCCATGCGCAGCTATCAAAACATCATTCCCTTTGCGAAACACCTGGGCCTCTTCAAGGGTAAAAAGAGACTCTATATAGGCATATTTTTGATTGATATTTATTCGTATCTTTTCCTCCTGTTCGTATTTCTTGCTGACCTGACTTATGGTTTTCTCTTTTTCATCTACAATATCCTTAATTTCTTCCTTATACTTTTCATTCAGGTTGTTCAAATCCGCCTGCAACTTCCTTATGGTCTCCTGTTGATTTGCCGAAACTTGTTGAGAATCTTTGATATTCTTAACGTAAGAACCTACCTTCCCTGCCAAAGAATCAACAAGGACACGATTCGGTTGAGTAAAATCTAATTCTCCTCTAAGTGGCTCGTTGATCTGGTCCAACTGATCATGGTACCATAATACAATATCCTCATGAGAATAATCCCGTCGTTTGAACATCTTGACAATATCGGCAATTTGATTGGCCTTTTCAGCCAACTTTGATGCAAGAGCTGCATGAGCATTTGCTCTTTCCGTCTGGGTACGATCAGATTTGAGGATCGACATGGCAAGGTCAAGTTCCTTTTTGGCCTGCTGGAAGGTCTTTGGTGCAAAATCTTCAGAGTCCTTTATCTCCGGTCGAGCAAAGGTGGCCTTTGCCACATCCAGAACCCCTTCCTTCAACGCTTTCATTTCTAGCTCATTATATGAGTTGATCAAGGACACATCCATCTCTTTTGCCTTTTCTGTGTTACCCCCTTCAATGAGACCTGTCGCTTTAATAAGCATTTTTTCCGCCCTCTTATATTCATCAGGGAATAAACTGGGTGCCTTAGCCTTACAAGCCATGTCCCTCTTCTTTACGACTTCCCACATGAAATTTTTCGACTTTTGAGCGTCTTTTTCCGCTTGCTTTAACACAGTCAGCCCCTTTTCTGCAGTCAGCATTGCCTGATCACCTGCACCTTCATGTATCATGTCAGTTGACTGATCCAATAATGTCTGTGCTAAATCGAACCCCTTCGGAGCAAAAACATTCACCTCGTTGGTCTTTGCGGTCATGAGGCTCTCTTCAAGTTTCGGGATTGTCTGATACTTTTTATACACCTCCATACTCAAAGGCTGCTTTTCAGTTGTCGCACATCCTACACCTAAAGATAAAGAAATCATCAAAAAAAAATAGAACTTTTTTCTTCTTTGCCCTTTCATTTTTTAATCCTCCTTATCAAACTAAAGTTGGTGCCAATTCAGTAAATAAGCAATTTCTCTTCAACGTTAAGGAAGGCAAAAATTTTAATCGCAGGTATACATATGAGATATTTCGAAGATTAAAATCAGAGCCTGCATCATACATTGGGGAAAAGGGCCATTTATGGATTGACACTAGTTAAAAAATAATTGTACCTTGAACATGTAAATTTGAAAATGAATTATAACCCGGGAAAGATTAAGTGTCAATCATTTCACCTTGATTTCTATATCTCTTTTCTTGGCTTCATCAACTTTGGGGAGCGTTATTTTCAATACGCCTTTATCGAATGTCGCTTCAATCTTCTCATCTTTAATGGCCGTTGGAAGTTGAAAGGAACGTTGAAAAGCACCATAGTATCTCTCCACATTGTGATAGTGATCGTTTTTTTCCTGTTCTTCCTTTTCCCTTTTGCCTTTAATTGTGAGTATATTCCCCGAGATACTGACATCAAAGTCCTTTGCTTCCAGACCAGGCAATTCGACTTTTACCACTAAGCTGTCTTTAGTTTCTGAGAGGTCCACTGAAGGAGACCACTCTCCGGAAACGCTTCTTGCCGGAGCTGTTTCTCCAATGAACCTTCTCCACAGATCATCCATTTCTTTGCGAAGGTTGCTGAATTCTATTCCGTATGGTCTCCATTGTACCACTTCAATATCATTACCTCCTACTTTTGAGTTTGTCTTCCCCGGGGTATTCAAAAATCTACTCCAAGAATTATCTCTCTACCTATCCAATCTAATATTTCAATACATCCCCCCATGCGGCATAGCCGGCATTTCAGGCTTTTTCTTGGGTTTCTCAGCAATAAGCGCCTCTGTTGTCAGCAATAAAGAGGCGACGCTCGCGGCATTTTGAAGAGCGTACCTCGTAACCTTTGTAGGGTCGACTATACCGGACTGTATCATATCTTCATACTTCTCACTCTGCGCATTGAACCCGTATGGTCCTTGCTCCTTCTTTACCTTGTCCACGACAATCGAACCCTCATGCCCTGCGTTATTTGCGATCCATCGAATGGGCTCTTCCAGGGCACGTTTCACGATGTTCACTCCAAACTGTTGATCCTCTTCCAGCTTCAACTTATCCAGGGCCGGAATCACTCTCAAAAGGGCCACACCTCCTCCTGGGACAATTCCCTCTTCCACTGCCGCTCTGGTTGAGTTCAGGGCATCTTCCACACGCGCCTTCTTCTCCTTCATCTCTGTCTCCGTAGCAGCGCCCACGTTAATGACAGCCACTCCGCCGATCAGCTTGGCAAGCCTTTCCTGCAGCTTCTCTTTATCATAGTCCGATGTTGTATCTTCTATCTGAGCTCGAATCGTCTTGACCCGTCCTTCAAGCTTGCTCTTTTCGCCCGCTCCATCAATGACCGTGGTATTGTCTTTGTCTATAGTCACTCTCTTTGCAGAACCAAGATCATTCAGGGTGATCTTCTCTAACTGAATACCAAGATCTTCTGTCAACGCAGCACCTCCGGTAAGGACAGCAATGTCCTCCAACATGGCCTTGCGCCTGTCTCCAAATCCGGGTGCTTTTACAGCCGCACACTTCAGTGTTCCGCGGAGCTTATTGACAACAAGAGTGGCCAGGGCCTCGCCCTCTATATCCTCTGCTATGATGAGGATAGGTTTGCCCATCTTTGCTATCTGCTCGAGTATTGGAAGGATGTCTCTCATAGTACTGATCTTCTTTTCGTACATGAGAATGTATGGTTCTTCTAACTCGCATTCCATCCTTTCCGCGTCTGTTACAAAATAAGGGGATGAATAACCACGGTCGAACTGCATGCCCTCAACAATATCCAATGTGGTCTCCATACTCTTTGCCTCTTCCACTGTAATGACCCCTTCTTTACCGACCTTGTTCATCGCCTCGGCGATAATATTTCCGATTGTTTCGTCATTATTTGCGGATATGGTTCCCACCTGGGATATCTCCTTTTGATCCTGGGTTGGTTTGCTGAGATTTTTTAACTCTTTTACGACAGTTTCCACTGCCTGATCAATCCCCCTCTTCAGGTCCATGGGGTTATGACCTGCGGCAACCAATTTTGAACCCTCTCTGTAAATTGCCTGCGCAAGAACCGTTGCAGTCGTAGTACCGTCGCCTGCTGTATCGCTTGTCTTGGATGCAACCTCTCTTACCATTTGAGCACCTATATTCTCGAATTTGTCCTCCAATTCAATCTCTTTGGCAACAGTGACTCCATCCTTGGTCACAAGCGGAGAGCCAAAACTCTTCTCCAGAATAACATTCCTCCCTTTTGGACCAAGGGTAATCTTTACCGCATCCGCCAAAGTATTTACACCTTTTAATACCAGATCTCTTGCAATATGGTCGTACTTTATCTCCTTTGCCATTTTCCATCTCCTCATTTACATTGTAATTATACAGAGGATGTCGTCCTCTCGCATGATCAGATATTCCTCTCCTTCGATCTTTATCTCAGTTCCTGCGTACTTTCCGAACAATACTCTGTCTCCTTCTTTCACATCCAGAGGAACCTTTGTGCGGTCTTCCAAAATCTTCCCGTCTCCTGTCGAGATAATCTTCCCTTCCATGGGTTTCTCCTTTGCCGAGTCAGGGATGATTATTCCGCCTTTGGTCTTTTCTTCTTCTTTTACTCTGGATACCAACACACGATCTTTCACTGGTCTTACTTTCATATTCAATACCTCCTTTACTGCGTAATGTTGAATTACTCATCTAATCTAAAGAATAGCAATTGCTATACCAAGATTATAACGGCTTGACATTATTAATATATTTTGTATTGAAGCCATGTTATATGAGAACTATCGGTTCCTATGATTTATGAGAGGATAACCCCTTGACTACAATGACTATATTTGTTACATTTGCATTGGACAGTGTTTACATGCAAAGAACATGAGGTTCTGATGATCTTATTTACGGGAATACAACGTTCTTTTCTGAAAACAGATATCTATGCTTTGTACTTAAAATGTGCTTCGCCTCCTTTTCATTTTATACATTAGAAGCATACTTCATGTTTCAGGGTGCTATGCGAGCTTTACTCATCGTATCCAATAAAAGAGATGTCATCCAAACCATCCGTTTGTGCCACAAATCGGACCACAGAATTGATGAAGCATACGACAAGGATACAGCCCTGAAAATGTTAAAAGAAAGACGCTATGAGATCGTTTTTATTGATATAGAAATTCTCATGAAGTCGATTCCCCCGGGTGACTATTGGGAGGCATTGCGGCCCTTCCGACAAACATACCCAACTCTCCAAATCGTTATTTTATCTCACCAAGGGAAGATCAGAGAAACTCTGATGGCTGTTAAGGCAGGGGCTAACAGTTATCTTACATATCCATTTCATATAGACGAAGTAAAGCATGTAATCGAAAGTATCCATGAAGCTGAAGTATTTCAACCAGAACTTGATTACATGCATAACATTTTCTGGAAAAAGGATTATCGAGACATAATACAAACGGAAAGCCCCCTGATGAAGACAGTCTACAAAAAAGCGATGGCAGTAGCACCGACCAGGAGCACTGTCCTTTTATTGGGTGAGACAGGAACAGGGAAGGGCGTTCTTACAAACCTCATTTGCACACATAGCAATCGGAAGGATGAGCAATTCATCAGTTTGCACTGTGGAGCTATTCCTGACACATTATTGGAAAGTGAGCTGTTTGGTCATGAAAAGGGCGCTTTTACAGGGGCTTATAAAAGGAAAATTGGGAAATTTGAAATCGCAAATAAGGGAACAATCTTCCTTGATGAGATAGGCACCATGACTCCATCAGCACAGATCAAGCTATTGCAGGTGCTCCAGGAAGGAATTTTTCAGAGGGTTGGGGGAGAGACTGTCTTGAAAACCGATGTGCGAGTCATTGCGGCTACAAATAATGACATGAAGAAGATGTGTGATGACGGACTCTTCAGGAAGGACCTTTATTATCGATTAAATGTGTTCCCAATTGAAATCCCTCCTTTGAGAAATCGAATAGAAGACATTCCACATCTTGTAAATACATATTTGAAAAAGATGAATACCTTAAACTCGAAGGAGATTATGGGAATTGATCCCCTTGTGCTGGAAGCATTCGCAAAGTATCCATGGCCAGGAAATATCCGTGAACTCGAGAACATTATCGAACGGGCATACATATTGGAAACATCCTCCGTTCTTACACCGGAGAGCTTCCCTGGGGAGCTATTCGAATCTAATGCTCCTTTGACACGTTTTGTTGCGGATTCATCTTTGTCCCTTGTAGAAGTACGGCGAAGAAGTATAGAATATGCTGAAAGGCGGTATATTCAAGAACTTCTCGCAGTAAATAACGGAAGAATAAAAGAATCTTCAGAAGCAGCGGGCATTTCAACACGTTACCTCAATAAATTAATGACTAAGTATGGAATCAAGAAAGAAATGTTTAGGTCTCATTGCACTGTATCGAAAAAAACAGAATATTAAGTTCCTCAATCCCTCATATCGGAAATTGAGATTCCCATTCTCACATCTCTTTTTTTTTGCAATATTTTCAAGCATTCAGGTTTTTACAAGCAAATTTACTGAAAGGACCATCATCAGCATGATCAGACCTGACAGTTCCCGCATTAGCAGTCCTCTATCTATAATCCCTTGCATATCAATACATACAATTTCGGCACGATGATTGCTACTTTGTACTCATATTTATGAATCATTTGGAAAACGATTTTCTTGCTCCACATTATATTATTATCTAAATTATCCCGTATTTCTTTGCGGACAAAGGATTTATAGGTAATCAAGCATATAGCAATGGCTTCTGAAAAACCTTCAATGAAAACCATGAATGACGAATATCCAAAGACACTTAAAATACAGGGCATTGTTATCCCTGCAGGTTGGGATGAGAAGGGAAATGTTACTGATATAAGTATTTTCACTTTCGATGAACAAGAATACATTGTAGAAAAAGACAAAACAGGAAAGCAGTTGATGTCTTCCATCAGGGAAGAGGTCGATGTTTCGGGAATCTTGCAAATCAAAAAGGATAATACAAAGAAAATCATAGTAAAGGAATTCAGCTTGAAAAATTCATAGTACAAGACATCCGTATCAACATTAATAACATAATTATTCATATGTGCTTTTATGAATCTCTATTGAACCAAAGGAGAAGACGTATGATTCAATACAGTGCATTCCCAAGTAAAATTGCTCTTATCGGCAACTCCCTTCCCAGGCAGTGTGGAATCGCCACATTTACCACAGACCTCCTTACAGCCCTTTCATCAGAGGCCCCTGATGCTGAATGTTGGTCCGTGGTCATGAACGACGGACCTGATGGATATCCCTATCCTCCTCGTGTCCGTTTTGAGTTGGATCATAAAAACCTCACGGACTATCATCTTGCCGCCGATTTCTTAAACTTCAATCAGGTAGATGTGGTATGCCTTCAGCACGAATTCGGTATATTTGGGGGGGATAATGGTGCCCATATACTTGAGCTTTTGAGGAAACTTCGAATGCCTGTTGTCACGACATTTCATACTATTCTTGACGATCCCTCTCCCAAGCAAATGGCCGTCATGAGCGGGATCTTTCATATTTCGGATCGATTGGTTGTTATGAGTAAACGAGCCCGAAATATCTTGACGGATTTTTACGGAATTCCCAAAGAAAAGGTTGTGATGATCCACCACGGGATTCCGGACATACCTTTTGTGGATCCAAATTATTACAAGGATCAGTTCGGAGTGGAAGGAAGACGGGTTATACTGACTTTTGGTTTGCTTTCACCCGGAAAGGGCATTGAATTCATGATCGATGCCTTACCCAGTGTGATCCGGCAACACCCGGATGTGGTTTATATCATCCTTGGGGCAACACACCCTAATATCAAAAGGGAGCATGGAGAAGCATATCGCCTTTCTCTCCAACGAAGGGCACGGCAACTCGGAGTTGAAAAACATCTCATATTTCATAACAGATTCGTAGAGCTCACTGAACTGTGCGAGTTTCTGGGGGCAGCCGATATCTACGTGACACCGTATCTCAACAAAAAACAGATCGTATCAGGTACTCTTGCCTATGCATTGGGCACAGGCAAGGCAACCATATCCACACCTTACTGGCACGCAGAGGAAATGTTGGATGACGGACGAGGCAGGATTGTCCCCTTTCAAGATTCAGAAGCATTGGGGGCTGAAGTGAATGATCTCATTACAAACAAGGTCGAGAGACATGCCATGCGAAAGCGCGCCTATACTTTTTGCCGAAAAATGATATGGAAGGAAGTGGCCCGTAAGTACCTGGAGGTATTCAACGATGCTATTAGGGAAAGAGAAAATAGACCGCGTGCCTTTTTTAAGCCTATGACTATGGATATCGTTCCCAGTGAGTTGCCCCATCCCGATCTGAGTCATGTGATCCGCCTAACGGACGATGTGGGTATTCTCCAGCATGCCAAGTTTATAGTGCCAGACAGGAATTATGGGTATTGTACTGATGACAATGCACGTGCTCTCATTGCAGTGCTCATGGCTCAGGATATGATATCCGATGATGGAAGCATAACGAATTTGGCCGGCACCTATATCGCTTTTCTCCATCATGCATTTAACAGCGATTTTCGCACCGCTACTGAATGAATAGTTCGCCGAAATCCTGTTCTAGTCAATACAACAATAATGAATTAAAAAACAAGCAGTTAGCAACGCCTACATCGTTCAAGACAG
>JAXHVA010000107.1:0-13140 GCA_034189035.1 Thermodesulfobacteriota bacterium | reverse complement strand
GGGTGATGACGAAGCTGGCCACCACAAGCAAAACGGCCATGGCGTTATGCTTCCTCGTGATGAACCTTGAAAAGTTGCTGAAAGCCATCTTTTTGCGACTGTTTTTCAAAGAGCTGAAATCAAATTTCCTGCTTGAACAGAAACTTTTTAGAGCCTCATGTGGTTATGAAACTGCCAGTAGTAGGCTTTGACGATTTATTCAGGAAACCTTAAATATTAGGATAAGGAGAGGATCGGAAATCATGTCTGATAAAAAGCTTGCTCCATCTATCCTGTCAGCAGATTTAACCAAGCTGGCTCAGGAGATTAAAAAAGTGGAGGAGGGGGGTGCTGACTGGCTTCATATTGATGTAATGGATGGGCATTTTGTTCCCATGATAACTCTAGGCCCAATATTTGTTTCTGCAATACGAAGCATTACAAAGCTCCCCTTAGATGTACACCTTATGATCGATAATCCGGACAGATTCATTGAGCCTTTTTCAAAGGCAGGTGCGGATATATTGGTCGTACCCATTGAGGCATGCAGCCATTTGCATTATACAATCCAGTCTATAAAAAAGGGGGGGTGCAATGCAGGAGTATGCCTCAACCCGGCTACTCCCTTATCTTTTCTTGAGGGGATAATAGAGGATTTAGACCTGGTGACTCTATTGATGGTCAATCCTGGCTTCAAAGGGCAGAAATTTATATCCGGATTGATTCACAAAGTAAAAGACTTGCGAAAGATGATTGATGAAAGGGGTCTTCAAATCGACATACAGGCTGATGGGGGGATTAGCCAGAGGAATATCGCACAGGTTGCAAAAGCCGGTGCAGATATCTTTGTTACTGGAACAGCTGTTTTTTCTACGAACGATTATGTCAGCGCGATTCAGGAACTGAAAGAACAGATAAAGGGATAAAGAAAGCCGCGACTTTTGCTCAGATTAAGATTTAATTGCCGTTGAAGCCTGCTGATAGTTTTCTATTTGATAGTAGTTAAAATTATTACGTGAAGTTTAATTTAACATAAAAGGAGGCATGGTTGTTATGAAAGGCAGAGAGTCCTTGGATGAAATAAGGAAGAAAAGAGGAGAATGGGAAGAGAAAGTGCTCACTCCTACAGCCAAGAGATTTATGATGAATGAAAATCCAACAGAATTCTATACACCTCTGGATAGAAAAGAGGATTTTAATTTTTTAGAAGATGTTGGATTCCCAGGTCAATATCCATACACAGCCGCGACTTATCCTGTGCGCCTTGTCCCCCCTGTCTATAGAGGGGCCCAGCCTGTGGGTCTTAAGAGGGCTGGGCTCTATTCCGGGTATGGCTCTGCAGAGGATACGAGAGACTATTATAAACAGATGCAGGATCTGGGGTTTTCCGGTGGCCCTAACTTTGCATTAGACCTTCCTACGCAATGTGGATACGATTCTGACAATGAACTGGTTGAAGGCGAGGTAGGCAAAGTCGGTGTGGCAATCGATAGTTTGAGAGACTTTGAGGTTATCTTTGAGGCATTTACAGGGGAAAATGATCTCGGTTATATTTCAACAAATATGACTATAAATGCCCCCGCAAATATTCTGGTTGCGATGTATATTGCTCTTGCTGAAAAACGGGGGATCCCTATGGACAAGCTGAGGGGTACACCCCAGAATGATATACTAAAGGAGTTTATATCGAGAGGTACGTATATATTTCCGCCAAGACCCTCCATGAGGATGTTCAGAGACAGTGTAGTCTTCTTCACTGAGAACCTCTCTGCTTTTAACATAACGAGTATCGGGGGTGTTCATATTCGTGAAGGCGGGGCTACGAGGGTGCAGGATTTGGCCTTTAGCATGGCGAATGGTATTGCTTATCTGCAAGAGGGGATAAATGCAGGGCTCGATATCGATTCTTTTGCACCCAAATTTACCTTTAACGGTTTTGGCGGCAGCATGGAGTTCTTTAAGGAGATCGCCTTTCACAGGGCATCTCGTCGGATATGGGCAAGTATTTTAAAGGAGAGGTTTAAGGCAAAGAATAAAAACAGCATGAGGGTTCGTTCTCCGGGTACAGCCCACGTCGGTTGTAGCAGTACGACCAAACAGCGAGCTCTTAACAACCTTACACGTACTGTAGTTGGGGCAATAGCCGGTGCGCTTTCAAGTGGTGTCCCTGGTGTTTTCCCTCCATATGATGAGCCACTCGGTTTGGGGTGGAGTTTAGAGGCAAGACAGCTTGCTGAAGATGCGATGAGGATACTGATGTACGAGGCAAAATTATGTGAGGTTTCAGACCCCCTCGCAGGTTCTTACTATATAGAGTCTCTGACCGATCAGATAGAAGAGGCTGCACAAAGAGAACTCGAAAAGATAGAAAAGATGGGAGGCGCTGTATACGCTATAGAAACAGGCTATATGCAACGTGAGATTGCAAGGAGTGCAGCTGAACGCCAGACAAGAATTGAAAGGGGAGAAGATTTAATCGTAGGCGTAAATTGCTTTGTGGGAGAGAATGAGCTAGACGTTACAACAAGTAAGATTGTTGAGCACCCTTATTTGCCGGAGAGGAGACAAAGGGCGGAGGAATTACAAAAAGCGAATCTGATCGAAGTGAAGCGTACCAGAAACAATCGTGAAGTAAAGAGGCTCCTGTTGGAACTAGAGAGGGCCGCGAAAAAAGAAGAGGAAAATCTGATGCCCCTTTTTATCCAACTGGCAAAAGAGTATGCATCCCTTCAGGAACAGTGTGATGTTCTAAGAAATGTCTTTGGTGAATGGACACTCGATACATTTGTTTAGAAATCCTGTTGAGAGAAAAGGAGGATCGAGATGCTGCTTGGGGATATCCTGAAAAGAAGTGCCAAGCTATATTCTGATAAGACAGCCGTTGTTTTTAAAAAAGAGAGGCTTTCTTACAAAGAGATTGACTATAGGGTAAAGAGGCTTGCAAAGGGACTCTTATCTAGGGGAGTTCAAAAGGGTGATAGGGTTGGTCTTTTAGAGCATCCTTGTCCGCGATATATAGAGCTTTATACTGCTGTCCCTAAGATAGGGGCAGTATTTGTGCCTTTAAACTGCAGGTTGGCAGGAAAGGAATTGGAATACATAATAAATGATGCAGAGATTAAGGTGCTAATAATAAACAGGGAGTTTTTAGAAGTAATAGGCTCTATCAGAGCGAATTTAAAAACTGTGATACACTTTTTGTGTATGGATGGGGCCACTAGAGGTATGGATGCTTATGAAGAGCTCATTGCAGAGTTTCCCATTGAACTTCCGCAGATCCTCATAGATGATGATGAGATCGCTGTCCAGATGTATACCAGCGGTACTACAGGAAAGCCAAAAGGGGTTATGCTGACCCATAAAAACTTGATCTCTATGTATATGTCAAGAATCATTGATTTTAAATTAGATAGAGATGATATATTTCTAAGCAGTATTCCCTACTTTCATACAGGTGCCGAATATGCCCTGATAACACTCTATATAGGGGGGACACTTGTTATTCACGGAAGTTTTGATCCAGGGTCTTTTCTCGAAGCTATTGAGGCTGAAAGGATTACAGTTACTGGTGGTGTTCCTGCAATGATTAACTTCTTATTGCAGCACATGGAAAAGCATCCAAGGAATTATGATTTCAGTAATTTAAGGATATTTGCCTACGGGGCTTCTCCTATGCCTATTGCCCTTGTAAAAAAAACGATAGAAACATTTAAGTGTGATATTTATCAGTCTTACGGCCTAACAGAGGCAAGCCCCGGAGTCTCCATACTCAAGCCAGAAGATCATATAGTAGAGGGGGAAAAAGCCAAAAGACTTGCTTCCTGTGGTAAAGAAATATTCAATGTGGAGGCAAGGGTGGTAGATAAAAGAGGCATTGATGTGAAACCGGGTGAAGTGGGGGAAATCATTGTAAGGGGCGATAATGTGATGAAGGGATACTGGAAACTTCCAAAAGAGACGGCTGAGACCATCAGAGGCGGTTGGTTATATACCGGGGATATCGCAACAGTAGATGAAGAAGGGTATATGTATATCGTTGACAGGAAGAAGGATATGATTATTAGCGGGGGTGAAAACATCTACCCGCGAGAGGTAGAGGAGGTGCTCTATACACACCCATCCGTATTAGATGCAGCGGTAATAGGAGTTCCTGAAGAGCAATGGGGGGAGGCTGTAAAGGCTTTTGTGGTATTGAAAGAGGGGCATATGGTGTCAGAACAAGATATTATTGATTTTTGCAAGGAGAATTTGGCGAGTTATAAGAAACCGAAATCCGTTGAGTTTAGAAATTCTTTGCCGAGAAATCCTATCGGCAAGGTTTTGAAAAAAGAACTGAGAGAGAAATACTGGGAAAGATATGATAGAAGGGTTTCTTGAGGGATGCACTCTCGGCATTTAGAAATCTGAGGGGGAGGTTAAATGGAAGGTACCCAAGATTTATTAATGTATCTTTTGGTTGTTTTTTTCCTTATATGTTCAGCATTTTTTTCTGGTGCAGAAACTGCTCTTTTATCATTGAGTAGATTGCGAACAAAACAACTCAAAAAAGACAAGCCGGTTATAGGTAAGGCAATCGAGAAAATATTGAGCGAACCGGATCAACTCATTGGGACTATTTTGGTAGGAAATAATATAGCCAATGTCGCAGGTACTGCATTGGCTACTGGTATTTCCATTTCTATCTTTGGAAAAGACGGGATGTTAATCGCAGCCACATTCATGACTTTTCTCTTTTTAATATTCTCTGAGATTACGCCTAAGACATATGCTGCCTACAATGCGTTGAAATTTTCTTTAGTAGCGATATATCCTATCCGTTTGTTTATGTATATTTTTTCACCGATTGTCTGGGTTACCTCAAAGGTATCAACTTTATTGCTTATATTAACTGGACATAGAGGAAAATCTCGGTGGTCTCCAATAACAGAAGAAGAGATCGAAACTCTAATAGAGGTCGGAGAGGAAGAGGGTGCATTCGAGCCTAAGAAGGGAAGGATGCTTTCCGGGATTTTTGATTTAACAGATTTGACACTTGAAGATGTCATGGTTCCAATAAAAGATGTAGTTACTGTGGAGATAAGTACACCATTAGAAGAAATAGAGAGAGTGATTACGCAAAATGCTTTTTCGAGATATCCGGTTTATGAGAAAGAGATCAATAACATGCTTGGTTATATTCATGTAAAGGATTTTTTTAAGGCAAAAAATAGATCTGACTTCATGATTAAAGATGTACTTCGTCAACCCCTCTTTGTCCCTGAGACAAAGGTTATTTTTAATCAGCTCCGGGATTTTCAAAGAGAAAGGGCCCATATTGCTTTTGTTGTGGATGAATACGGAGAAATAAGAGGCATTGTAAGTATGGAAGATATTATCGAAGAGATTATCGGTGAAATATACGATGAATCTGATCTCATAAAGAGTCCATATCTTTTACAAAAGGACGGTTCAGTCATTGTCAATAGCAATATGAAAATCAGAGATATTAACAGGTTGCTTAAGATCCGGTTGCCAGAAGAGGACAATCCTACACTGGGGGCACTTATCTTGAAGGAAATGGAAAGGATTCCGGAAGAGGGTGAGGAGTTAGCTATAGGCTCATATAAGATCAATATATCTACTGTTGAAGATCGATCGATTGGAAAGGTAAGTATTAAGAAAGAGGAGATGAAAGACCCAGAGGAAGAGGATTTCACATCACCTTGACTGTAATAACAGGAAGACGGTTTTTTAAGCCGCCTTCCTGCCTCATTCTATTATTTATTATACGAGTTCCAACCCTGCGTTAAAGGCCTCTTTGCAAGCTGAAACGACCTTATCGCCTCCCTTTTTAAAGAATCTGATAGAGATTTCATTGAGGATGGACTCTTTTGTTATCAATCCTGTTGCGCCTACATAGGCGCCCAGCATAACCAGGTTGGCGTTTCTTATACTGCCCAGTTTTGTTGCTGTATCCATTGCAGCAACATACTTGACATCTGTGTCGTCTTTTTCTACCTTGTTTTCTTCGGTTATGCCGGTTTTCTCTATCAATATCAGTCCGCCTGGTTTCACCCTGTCTTTAAATGCATCGATTCTCATTGCCCCAAGGATCATTACGCCGAGGCTTTTGTATATTACCGGAGATGATATCCTCTCATTTGAAAACATGACACAGCACTCGCTGTCACCCCCGCGCATCATCGTTGCATAACTTGGAAACCATGCAACATTTTTATATTCTTTGAGAGCAGCTTTGGCCAGCATATCTCCTATAGTTACAATACCCCATCCTCCGACTCCGGCTATGAGTAATTCTCCTTTACCGTTTTGTTTATACTCCATATTTCCTCCTAAAAAACCTAATTGGTTATTGACATTTTTGTGAGAAATTCGGTGCAGTGTAACTGCAAGCATTATCCAATATGATCTTTGTCTTTACTGCGTTTACTCAATAACCATTAAAACCGATTTCCTGTTTTCAGTCTATAGAGTTTACATTCTTAAATTCACCCAGGGGATACTCGGCTATGCCTTCTTCTCCCATCCATTCCATTGCCTTCAATGGTTCCATACGCCAGTTAACCGGACAGGTTGTTAATACTTCTACAAAACTCAGTCCAACCCCATCAATCTGCTTTTGGAATGCAGTCTTTACATACTTTTTCGTACGTTGGTAATTTACGAAATTATTTAGCGCACTACGGGCACTATATGCAACCCCTTTAATAGTAGCCAGCATTTCCGGAATATGAATGGGGTAGCCATGCGCATTGGGAGTCCTTCCTTCAGGTGTAGTAGTTGTTACCTGATTGAGCAGTGTTGTGGGAGCCATTTGCCCGCCTGTTGTCCCGTAATTGGTATTATTAAACATAAATACTGTAATATTATCGCCTCTGGCAGCGGAATTGACCAAATAACCCGCTCCAATGGCTGCACAGTCACCATCGCCTTGTATGGTAAATACGATAACATCGTCATAATTTCCATGCTTTATACCTGTGGCTACAGAAGGAGAAGGCCCATGGGCGCACATGGCCATATCCATCTTTGCACCAAAAAATCCCATGCCTGTACATCCTACGCCGATGACGACCACTGCCTTTTCGATAACCCCCATCTCCTCAAGGGCCTCTATGATAATCTTGCATCCCAAAGGGCTGCCGCAGCCCGGGCATGATGGGAGGGGAAAATGCAACTTATAGTCTGAAATACCATAGATTTTTTCTTTATTTTTTGAATCGTCTTTATTGTTCATGTCAGTCTTTTCACCTCCTCAAAAACAGTCTCAGGGAAGATCATACCCAATTCACCATCAATATGCCGGGAAAGCATCCCTAAGAAGGAAACACGGCTCTTGTCTTCTACACCGAGCCATACATCTTCAATAAGCTGCCCCATACTGTCCTCAACAACCAGAAATCTGCAGCCAGAAGAAGCCTTTTCCTTTAATATATCATATGGAAACGGCCAAAGGGTTATCGGCTGAATCAGGCCTACCTTCAATCCTTCAGCGCGTGCCATGTTTACAGCTTCCTCACAACAGCGGGCCACATAACCATACGACACAAGCAGTAAATCGGCATCATCTGCCTGGTATTTTTTAAATCTGACTTCAGACTCGGTTATCTTCTTGTATTTTTCATGAAGTTCAGCAATAACAGTCTTGTATATAGGCGGAGCAAGACCCCTTGTTGAATGTATATAGTCAAACCTTCCATTCTTTTTGCCGATCCCTTTTAATGCCCAGTCCTTTTCAGGCACAGAACCAAAATCTATGGGCTTTACATCGATATATTCGGCGATCTGAATAAGGATACCATCGGCAAGAACGACTGCTAGAATTCTGTGTTTATCTGCCAGGTAAAATGCGAGCTGCATAAAGTCATGACATTCCTGAACAGACGAAGGGGCTAAAACAATGCTTTTATACCCTCCCTGACCTCCTCCTCTTGTGGCTGAAAGGTAATCTGTCTGTGCATGACGGGTAGTGCCCTGACCTGGCCCTCCCCTTTGCACATCGACGACAACACATGGCAGTTCACAAAAACTGATGTGAGAGAGTATCTCTTGCATTAAACCCCATCCTGGGCTTGCTGTAGAAGTCATTACTCTGACACCTGCAGCAGATGCCCCAAAGACCAAAGATGCGGAGGATGTTTCACTCTCTGACTGTAAAAAGCGTCCCCCTCTTTTTGGCAATTCTCTGGCAAAGAATTCGGTAATCTCGTTTTGTGGTGTAATCGGATAACCAAAAAAGTGCAGACAACCTGCGTTCAATGCCCCACGGCCTACGGCTTCGTAGCCATGGATAAACATCTTTTCCTCCATAGATTTCCTCCTTATTAAAATATCATAATTTGAGAACTGTCGTAATCGTTTCAGTTCTTTCGGATTTTATATCACCCCCTCATCAAATAGACCTTCTTATGGACGCTTTAAAAAATATCTAATATTCGTTTCCATTTCCATTTCTCGACAAGAATTCTGAATACTGGGCGAGTTTAGACAGAGCATTCAAGGCCCTTTTAGGTGAAGAGAAGATCGCCACTTTTCTATAATCCTTAATATTTTTTTCTATTTCTTTGGCAGTAACATCATACAACCACCCTTCATATGGCATCCAGACTATTGGTTTGTGTTTAAATCTGTCGGCTATACGTAAAAGTATCTCAGAAAATGGAGGAGAAATAGATTCAAACCAGGCTCCAACAATGAGCAAGAGAGCATCAATCTGCTTATCAGCGAGAAAGGCCTCGATGGTTGTTCCAAGGACCTCTCCAAAGGGCTTTTTTGAGATCATCATAGCAGGCCATATATCGACAGGGTTATTGATAGAATGCCACTTTGGTGAAATGCCGATGATTTTTTTTCTTGTCTTCAAAGACAACTCTGGTATGTTTAGCCCATATTCTTCACAAGCATCCCTAGCCATAAGCCCGATTCCACCGCTTAGGGAGATGATACCAACTGATCTTCCTTTCATCAAGGGAAGATTAGAGAAGGCATTGATAAGATCATTGATCTCATCAAAGTCATTTATCCTTATTATCCCGCATTGTTTTAGCGCTTTCCCCCAAATTTCATCTTTACCTATTATTGATCCGGTATGGGATTGGGCTACTTCTGCAGAACGGGGATAGGCACCTGTTTTTAAGGCCAGTATCGGTTTTTTTCTTGAAACTCGTTTTGCTACATCAATAAACTTTTTCCCATTACGTATGCCTTCTATATGGAGAAAAATAATCTCTACATCTTTGTCGTGTTCGAAATACTCGAGACAATCGGCAAAATCAAGGTCACATGTATTACCCAAATCAATACCCTTACCAAGAATATTCAGGTTTGGAAAACTGCCAAAAAACATGCCGGTTTGGCAGATGATTCCTATGGGTAACTTCTTCATACATGGCTGCTTTACGAAAGATGTGCTGAAGTTGACAAATGGATTCGATACGCCTATGGTATTTGGGCCTATTATTCTCGTATCTGAACCTTTGATCAACCCCCTAATCTTTTCTTGCAGCTCCTTTCCCTCTTCATCGTTTGCATCAGCAAAGCCCTGACCAATAATTATTATGGCCTTTATCTCTTTGTCTATACACTCTTTAACAATATCAAAAACCTGAGATCGGGGGGTAGAGATGATTGCAAGATCAATATCAGCATCGACTTCTGTAATGTTTGGATAGGTTTTTTTACCTAAAATGTCGGTTGTTCCAGGATTTACAGGGTAGATTTCTCCCTTATATCCGATATCGAGGATGTTTTCCAGAATGTTAAAGGAATATTTGCCGGTCCGTGAGGATACTCCGACCAATGCGATGCTTTTGGGTTCGACAAATCGTTTTATCTGTTCGATAATATTCAATACATATACCTCCTAAAGATCGTTTAGTATATCCAGAATTGAGAAATGGATAAAACTTTCGGGTATGTATTCATACATACAAACTAACTAACTATCAGTATGTTTAGCGCATGTCAAGATATTTTAGATTGGAAGTATAATGACCAAATACAATTCAAACACTGGGTATTGATTGATATCATACGTAGTAGTAATTGTGAGAATGAGGGCAACTCAATAAGAGTTATCCATCATTTCCACAAATAAAGAGAGGTGAGGTCCTGGCAAAAAGGTGTATACTTATTTTTCAAACATTAACAATACCAAGAGCCAGGAGGTTGCCTACGTGGAAAAGTAGAGTAAAAGAGCAAATGAGATACAATCCTAATATTGAAATTCGTAAGAAAGTCACTCTTTTCTTCAAAGATGAAGAGCGAAAAAATGTCAGTTTGGCATGTGAGATATTGGGCTTTAGTCGTTCTTTTTACTATAATTGCTGGAATCGTCTCAAGAGATCCAATAGGGATATTTCGTCTTTGGAAAAACGCTCTACAAAGCCGAAGTCTCATCAAAATACGACTCAAACTGATAAGGTAAAACTCATAAAGGCTCTATGTGAGAAGATCGGATATGGTTCTGTCAGAATTGCCTTTTACTTGAATAAAGATCACGACATAACTCTGCCACTATCTGCCATATTATTAAGACGCGAAGGATTGATTATTCCAAAACCTAAAAAACAGAAGAAACATACAAAGCGATATAAGATACCAAACCCTGGAGACATGGTACAGATTGATGTAAAGTATCTTCCTTATCGTATGAGAGGGGAACAGTACTATCAGTTCACTGCCATAGATGATTATACCACATGGCGCTTTACAGGTATATATCCTAAAAAGAGTCCGTTAACAGACTCATCAAAGAAGCTCCCTTTCCTATACGCCGTATCCAAACGGATGGAGGTACGGAGTTTACAAAAATATATGTCTCAGACCCTAAATGAATCCTCAAAAAACCCAGAGTACACATGCCGGATCAAATAAGCGCTTTCTACAATATACGTCATAAACAATTGGAAAAGACCTCATGGAGGTATCAATATGCAAACTCCAATACTAAAACTCTACAAAAGGCTCAAAAATTATAAATAACTCTCTCCCTGTAGTTATAGAAAAAATAGCCGCTTAATTTTTTTGCCAGAACCTTTGTGCTTGACATGTATTTGGTTAATACATTTTAGATTGGAAGAAGCGAGGTGTTGTGTAAATCAGTATCTCACCTTCAGTAAAAATAATCCCCTTGCAGGGGCTGTTATACCTGCCCTTTTTCTGTCTTTAGCGTGAAGAATCTCTAAAAATTCTTTCAAACTGAGCTTCCCTTGACCGACATCTACAATTGTCCCTACAATGTTTCTTACCATCTGCTTTAAAAAGGCATTGGCTTCTATATCTAAGCATATTAACCTGTTGGGGCTTTCCTTAATCGACACATTATACACCTCTCTCACCGGGTGATGGCTATTGCATCCTGATGCCTGAAAAGAAGAAAAATCATGCCTCCCTTTCAGGGTTTGAATTGCTTTGTTCATCAGTTCACTATCCAGATGAAAATGGATGAGCCAGGAAAAGTTGCGATACAAAGGAGAGGGAAATGGCTGGTTCAAGATAATGTACCTGTAAATCTTGCTTTTGGCACTGTATCTTGCATGGAAGTCATGATCCACATCGCATATCTCTTTAATAGAGATGTCAGGGGGAAGCAGAGAATTGAGCCCTCTTTGAATGTTTTTGACATCCAGATGCGATTCAGTATAAAAATGTGCTACCTGGCCGAGCGCATGAACACCTGCATCGGTTCTCCCTGATGCAGTTATACGTATATTTTCTTGAAGAATAGTTCTTAACCCGTCCTCTATGGTCTCCTGGATACTCACAGCATTGGGTTGAACCTGCCAGCCATGATAGTTAGTCCCGTCATATTCAGTGACGAGCTTAATGTTTCGCATTCCTGTTGACCTTTAATTGGATTTCAATACGTATCTTACATGATAATACTAAATTTTTCAAGATACAAAGGGTCTTTGACTTCTCAGGTTGTGAGGTTCACGGTTGAAAACATCCAGCGTAACAAAGAGTTTACTCAAATGCACTCAGTTCGAAAACTTGACAACAGCGATTTGCGATAGTATTGTTTGGCTATGGCAAGAATAGTACGTAAAGTAGGATCAGACCCCTTCACCACATAACACAACGAGGCAATCGAAGACAGCAGAGCTTTCTCAAAGAGGAAGACTATATAGAATGTAGATCCCTCATGTATATCAGTAAAACAGCTCATCACCTCATCTCATTGAAGAAGGATGAGGACTTTGTCAATGTCTTCGCTCTACTTGAAATAGCAAGTGACTGGAGAGATTTTTTATCGGACGACATATAAGAGAAGGAAAGAGATGTTCTGAATCAATATGAGCGAGTTGGTAGAGCACTTGATAGAAAACATTTTATAAAAACAGTAGAAAAATACTGGGGAGGATGCTTTGGCCGCAAAAACCGGGACCGAGAAAGAGCAATAACTGACTTGTGTAGTGTCATCAGAACTATGCAGAAATTTTGCTAGGTAAAGACAATATTAAAACAAAAAGAAATAATAGACAGGTTATCAATCGGTATAATTATTGGATTTCTTATCGGCCTTTCCTTCTCTTTGTACGATTGCATAGTGGGGAGGCTTATCCAGCTGAATATGTTGAGATTACTGGCCCATTATAGCCAAAACCAGCTGAATAAATGGGTCATAATCTGTACTTTTTCTTTCTCATCGTTCTTATCATTTCAATAAAACTGAAGAAAGTTAAGATCATTTTCAGTGGTATTTTTTGCCTAGTGCTCTTTTCCTATCTTGGATGGATAGTTAATCATTACTATCTGCCTGATTTGTATGCCCCTGTCAGTTTATTCGCTGATGCCGGGATATTTATTTTTACTTCATTTCTTTTCTGGATCCTTCTTTCCGTTAAACAGGAGACAATACAACATATTGTAAAAAGAAAGATTATAAGAATATTAGCCATAGCGATGGTTCTTACCCTTTTCTTTTTTAATACAGCTGTGATTATCGACAGTTATACGATTCAACCTGAAGGCCCTAATATTATCCTCATTTCAATTGATACATTACGAGCTGACCATCTCGGTTGTTATGGATATGAGTTAAACAGCGATTTTCGCACCGCTATGTGAGACATAATTGATCTTCACTCATCAATGAAACTCGAACTGCAGGCGTTTATTCCCGAGCCAGGATATGCTCGTGGCCTTCTTATCTAACTG
>JAXHVA010000106.1:0-13171 GCA_034189035.1 Thermodesulfobacteriota bacterium | reverse complement strand
GTATTTCGGCTTTAACTGTTTTTGCATCTTTGATTTCAATTGTTTTTGGCATATTCCACCTCCTTTTAGGCAGATATACCATAAAGTATTCATAACTGCAATATTTATTGCGTTTACTATAAAAGCCAGTAGAGTATAGCAGGCCTTCTCTCCGGCAACTATCTCCATAGGTTTCGTTCTGCGCTTGAATTCCTTGTTAAGACGTTCAATGATATTTGTAGTTCTCAAAGAGACTATTCTTCCTCAGGACAGATAAGAAACGTCCAGACACGCCTTTATAGGGTTATCCAGGCACTTGACGGCAGAAGGGAGGTCTTGCTGCCATCTTTGTTTAAAAAGGTCAAAGAACTCTATGGCTTTCTGTTTTGAGGAGGCATAGAAAATGGATCTTATATCATCCGCCACAGCTTTTTCAACTTTGCAGGAACCTTGGCCAGAACATTTCGGGCCACATGGACCTGGCATCTTTGGCTTCTGGAAACCCTTCCTTAAATACCTTCTCAAGACCCGGCAATCCGTCCATAACTCCCAAGATATCTTGCTACCTTCTAATAAACCTCTTCCCTTCAGATCCTTGAAAAACTCTCGCCAGGGAGATGCCGATCCCTTATCCCCAGCCTGGAAAACTAAATCCAGTTTTTGTCTTATTTCGGTAACTCTGATAGCCACCAGCACAGGAACTTTCTCTATGCTGCCATCTACGCTCATATCAAAGTTAACATCCAAAAATATGTATCTGATTCTTTCCTCGGAGGATCATGGGTTCTCTATTTTTTTACGGCCTCTATCAACAGATATCTTCCGGCCTATCAACCTTTTAGAAATCATTGATAAGGTACGGGTGCTAATCCCCCTCAAAAAGATAAATCTTAAATCTCCTTGAAAATACTGATTACCTCAGGTACACTAATTTCCTCTTTCATGGGTGCTTCTCCTTTCTTATTAAGGTTTCTGATTAAATCTCTTTTTATAGGAAAAGCGCCCTTTTTTCTACACTCTCAAAATTTACACAAAATATTGTACACTACCTTTTAGCTCATCAGCTTTGAAGAAAAGATTGACTTTCTTACGAATTTTAGTATTACGATCGTATCTCATTTGTTCTTTTATTCTACTTTTCCACATATGCAACCTCCTAACTTCTGGTATTGTTAATGTTTTAAAAATAAGTATACATCTTTTTGCCAGGACCTCGCCTCTCTGTAATTGTGGGAATGTAGGTAACTCAATAAGAGTTATCTACATTCCCACAATTACTACTACTGATATCAATAATCAGTGTATGAATTGTATTTGGTCATTATGCATTGAGTTCCATTTTTCCTTGACACGCAAAGTAAATTTTGCTATAATATTGATAGTTAATAGGTAGGTTTTTTGTTAACATACCAACCAACATAGGTATGGTTGATAACGAACCCTGTATACAACCCAGAGAGACCCGACTATTAAAGTGAATTTCTAGTTCGGATTGAACGTTCAGTGATCATTTTGTTAATACGAGATAATGCAGGATGCTATCATCGCGCAAAGCATGCAATAAATTCTAGGTTACTCTGAGTAAAGTCTAGATTTTTTTCATGTATATAATTAAGGTTTTCCTGTATACATGCAGGACTCAATCTTTTAAATTGACAAGGAGATTGATAAAAACTAAGATTATTCTACATAATCGGTTATGCCCTTAACTCCGAAAATGGAATAAAGGTAGAGCTATTTGAGTAAGCCGTTAGAACTCTGTCAAACATTTGGAATCCTCAGAATCTTCGATTGAACCCGATAACAGTATTCAGACAAATAACGCCTAAGGTGATTAGGACTACCACATGGTAAACTTCGCAAATATTCCCCTTAACATTTGTGATCGATTCTTTAGCGAGCCAAAGTAGGTATCCCCTATTTCTATCAGACCAGCAAAAGCCTGTATTATACATCCCGTTCAGACATAGCCTATCGAAGGCTTATTCTCCCATAGTACAAACTGTCTTGTAGTTTATGACCTCCAGCATTCTTTACAAAGAAAGCATAGAAATACTGCTATTCTGACGGCCGTTAAAAAGGTCATCTACATCCACTTCTTTAAGTGAGTTCTTGTCTTATGAAAGATTGTCCCCGCTAATAAAGACACTTGATATTTAAAACGCTTGCACTGATACAGATGGCGGTTACTATGAAAAGATGCCTTGTCATATCAACACTGTGGGCACTGGTAACAGTTAGATCAATGCAAAAAATAGATGTAGTTGGCAAGATTTCTCTGTGGCAAATTTTCTTTGAAACACAATCAAACTCATAGATTTTTATCGCACACTATAGCTCTTTTTTAATAAGTGTTAATACCTTGTACTCGAAGCTAAGGCAATAATCGCTTTTCGTAAAACCTTAAGAGAAACATATAAAAGGGAGGTATCGATATGGCGCCGGACGAAATAAAGAAAAGTGAGGAAGAGTTATTGGACAATCGTCAATACTGGTGGTGGGCAGAGAAGAAGAGGTCCCCACGGCTTAACTATCTCAGGAAGGCGATCTGGTCTAAGGCCACCAAGGGGTCGAGCTGGCTACCCGGAGTTCAGATAGACCTGGAGAATATCCGCTGGCAGACCAAGATATTCAAGGAAGCCCCTCCCTCTGAGCCGTTTATTATCACAAGAGCCAGGGCACTTGCTGCATTGCTTGATAATACACCCATCTTTATCACTGACCATTCCCGAATTCAGGGTTATCCAGCTTCTGCCCCACATCTTGTCACCTGGATCCCCACAGCCTCTTCTATGGTGAATGAAGATATATTAAACGACCGCACAGGTATTATCCCTGAAGAGGACTTGGAAGAGGCAAAAGAGATGGTGGAATACTGGAAGGGAAGAACCTATCAGGATCTGAGTCACCAGTATCATAGTCATAGGGAAAAGGTGTTGGCCGTAGTGGGAGAGTATCTGGCACCAGGAAGAGATGTGAGCGCTTTTGACTATGTTACGCCGCAGCCTGACTGGATGTACCAGGGATTTGATTCGATAATAGAGACTATAGATGAGAAGCTGAAAGATGCAGATAAGAGGATACGTGAGGCTTCCCATGCAAAGGAGCAGGTCTCTTACATGGGAAGGATAGACACATGGAAGTCGATGAAAATATGTCTTCAGGCAGCGACAAGATATGCAAGGCGCTTCAGTCGACTGGCCAAGATAATTGCAGAGAATTTTGAGACCGATCCGACAAGAAGGCAGGAGCTATTACGAATAAGTGAGACCTGTCATAAGGTACCCGCAAAGCCCCCTGAGCATCTTTGGGAGGCTATACAATTTGATCACTTTGTGCAGATAGCATACCGCCTTGAATGGCACAATGCTGCCTGGTCATGGCGTCAGGACTACTGGCACTGGCCATTCTATAAAAAGGATGTCCTGGAAGAGAAGAACATGACAAGGGATGAGGTAATAGAGTACTGTGCGGAGTGGATGATGGAAGCCTATTCGATTGGGAAATCATGGGCCCGGGTAGGTCGGGAAGCTCTGCAGGGCAGCCCTGGTCCCTACGTATGGACACTCGGGGGAGTAGATGAGGACGGTCATGATGCCTGCAATGACCTTACTGACTGCTATCTGGAAGCAGCCATCATAAGCAGGGTGAGCGACCCTACTTTTGGTTTTCGTTATCATTGTAAAGTACGTACAGAGACACTTCGCCGTGTATTTGAATGTATCCGCCACGGTCTGGGGTATCCTTCCATACGCAATGATGACGTGCTCATCCCCAACCTTATGCACTGGTTTGGCCATCCCCTAAAGGAGGCGAGACGGTGGGTACACCAGGCGTGTATGGCTCCTGCCCCTGACACGAAATCGGCCGCACCGTCTTTGAGGTATCCGCAAGCTTCGATAGGCGCCGGGTCAAAGGCGATCTCTATGGCTATGTTTGACGGCATCGATCCTGTAACCGGAATGAAAATAGGCGTTAAAACAGGGGATTGTGCCGAGTTTGAAACCTTTGAAGAGTTTTACGATGCATGGTACGAGCAATTGAAGGCCGGTTTTAAGATGGCCACAAGCTTGGAGCATAGAAACAGGCATGTGGAGGCAAATTGTTTTCCCAAACCCATGACTTCCGCCCTTTACGAACGTTGCATAGAGACAGGTGAGAATAGCGCCCTATCTAAGGAAAGGAGCAGCTTATGGTTTACCCTCTTTACCTTCAACGAGACAGGGGATTGTCTGGCAGCGGTAAAGAAACTCATCTATGATGATAAGAAGTATACAATGGCCGAGTTGAGAAAGGCATTAGACGCGAACTGGGAAGGTTATGAAGAGATGAGGCAGGATTTTGTCCGGGCGCCCAAGTGGGGCAATGACAATGACTATGTAGACCAGATATGGGTAAAGGTGTATGAGGACCTGGGCAAGATGTCCTGGTCTGTCCGGGATATTAATGGTCAACCCTGGCCTACCCTGCCAGAGAACGTGGCAGGATTCACAGTTGGGGCACCAAAGATTGGGGCCTTGCCCAACGGCAGAAGATGGGGTGACACGCTGTATGATGGCGGTTGCTCTCCTGGTCCTGGTCTTGATAAGAAGGGACCTACGGCAGTGTTAAAGTCGGTTGGCAAGTTAGACCATGTCGGTTCAGTAAGGGCAACTCTCCTCAATCAAAGGTTATCTCCCTCCCAGCTCCAAGGCGAGAAGGGTTTTAAGATGTGGCGAGACTACATGAAGACCTGGCATGACCTGGGGATCAACCATGTTCAGTTTAACATGGTTGATAACGAGACCCTATACTCGGCTCAGAGAGAGCCTGAGCAGTACAGTGAGCTTTTAGTTCGGATTGCTGGGTACAGTGCCCATTTTGTAGAAATGAATAAGATGACCCAGGATGCTATCATCGCACGTAATGTGCAGAAATTTTAATTATATCGAATCCAGGTAGGATTTGATATTTTCCCCTGAATTTTTCGAAAGCACAAGAAAAAGGAGGGTATCGATATGGCACAGGCTGAAATAAAGAAAAGTGAGAAGGAATTATTGAATGATCGTCAATACTGGTGGTGGGCAGAGAAGAAGAGGTCCCCGAGGCTAAACTACCTGAGGAAGGCTGTCTGGTCAAAGGCTACCAAGGGGTCGAGCTGGCTACCCGGAATTCAGATGGACATGGAGAACATTCGCTGGCAGACCAAGATATTCAAGGAAGCCTCCCCTTCAGAGCCGTTTATTATCACGAGGGCGAGGGCACTTGCTGCTGTGCTTGACAGCATACCAGTATTTATTACCGACCATTCGAGGATCCAGGGTTATCCTGGTTCTGCCCCGCATCTCATCACCTGGATTCCCACAGCCTCTCAAATGATTAATGAAGATATAATAAATGACCGTACGGGCATTATCCCTGAAGAGGATGTAGAAGAGGCAAAAGAGCTGGTCAAGTTCTGGAAAGGGAGGACCTACCAGGACCTATGTAATCAGTACCAGAACCGTAGGGAAAAGGTGTTAGGGCTAATGGGAGAGTTTGTGCAGCCGGGAAGAGAAATGGCGGCCTTCGACTATGTGACCCCTCAGCCTGACTGGATGTACCAGGGTTTTGACTCCATTATAGGAAAAATCGATAAGAACCTAGAAGACGCGCATAAGAAGCTTCGTGAAACCCCTACTGCAAAGGAGCAGGTTTCTTTCATGGAGAAGATCGACACATGGAAGGCGATGAAGATCTGTCTTGAGGCGACCATTAGGTACGCGAGGCGAATCAGCCAGCTGGCGAAGATAATCGCAGAGAATTTCGAGACCGATCCAAATAGGCGGCAGGAGCTCTTACAGATCAGCAAGACCTGCCAAAAAGTGCCGGCGAAGCCTCCTGAGCATCTGTGGGAGGCTATGCAGTTCGATCACATTGTTCAGATAGCGTACAGGCTCGAATGGCACAATGCTGCGTGGCCTTGGCGTCAGGACTACTGGCACTGGCCATTCTATAAAAAAGATGTCCTAGAAGAGAAGAACCTCACTAGGGATGAGGTAATAGAGTACTGTGCAGAGTGGATGATGGCCGCCTATGCGATTGGGAAGACATGGCCCAGGGCGGCCCGAGAGGTTCTGCAGGGGAGTCCTGGCCCCTATGTATGGACCCTTGGAGGGGTGGATGAGGATGGCAAAGATGCCTGCAACGACCTTACGGACTGTTATCTCGAATCAGCCATTATAAGCAGGGTGAGCGACCCCACTTTTAGTTTTCGTTATCACTCCAAAGTCCGTACGGAGAGTCTGCGTCGGGTATTCGAATGTATCCGCCATGGTCTGGGCTATCCTTCCATAAGGAACGATGACGTGCTTATACCTAACCTAATACACTGGTTTGGCCATCCTTTGAAGGAGGCGAGGCGTTGGTTGCACCAGGCCTGTATGGCCCCTGCTCCTGATACAAAATGGGCAGCCCCTGCCCTTAGGTATCCTCAGGCTTCGATAGTAATGTCTTCAAAGGCGATCACCATGGCCTTCTTTGACGGTCTTGATCCTGTATCTGGTATGCGGGTAGGTGTTAAGACAGGAAATTGCACTACATTTGAGACCTTTGATGAATTTTACAATGCATGGTACGAGCAGATGAAAGCCGGTTTCAGGACAGCGACGAGCATGGAGCATAGGAACAGGCAGTTAGAGGCTCGTTATTACCCCAAGCCAATGACGTCTGCCCTTTACGAACGGTGTGTAGAAAAGGGGGAGAACAGTACGGCCTCGAGAGAGAGGAGCAGTCTATGGTTTACCCTTTTCTGTTTTGCCGAGACAGGTGATTGTCTAGCAGCGGTAAAGAAACTGATTTATGACGAGAAGAAGTATACGATGGCGGAGTTAAAGCAGGCACTAGAGGAGAACTGGGAGGGTTACGAAGAGATGAGACAGGATTTTGTCAAGGCACCCAAATGGGGCAATGACGATGACTATGTAGACCAGATGTATGTAAGAGTATACAAGGATCTGGGCAAGATGTCGTGGTCTGTACGTGACATCAATGGTCAGCCATGGCCTACCCTACCGGAGAGTGTAGCAATACATATATTCGGGTCGCAAAAGATCGGGGCCTTGCCGAACGGGAGAAGGTTTGGGGATCCTCTGTACGATGGTGGCTGTTCTCCTGGCTGTGGTCTCGATAAGAAGGGTCCTACGGCAGTGTTAAAGTCGGTTGGCAAGTTAGACCATGTCGGTTCAGTAAGGGCAACTCTCCTCAATCAAAGGTTATCTCCCTCCCAGCTCCAAGGCGAGAAGGGTTTTAAGATGTGGCAAGACTATATGAAGACCTGGCATGATCTGGGGATAAATCATGTTCAGTTTAACATGGTAGATAACGAAACTTTGTACGCTGCCCAGAGAGAGCCTGAGCAGTATAGTGAGCTTTTGGTTCGGATTGCAGGCTACAGCGCCCATTTTGTTGAGATGAATAAGATAACCCAGGATGCTATCATCGCACGAAGTGTGCAGAAATTCTAAAAATGCTTGCACTAATTGTCTACAGGCTGTCCCAGCTTTATTTTCGGACAGCCTGTACGGTCTTTTTGACAGATCTGGGTTAGCTTCTTAGCCTGACGTAAAGATTGCGCAAAAGGACCATTTATGGATGTGCACTAAGTAAACTGGGGTAAACAGTAAACTTTTGTTAAGCACACATATTGAAACCTTACACCAATAATATATTCGAGTGCGGGGAGTAAGTAATCAGTTTACACATGGTTTCTCAACTTCAGGGCCATCGGGTGTGGATTCAGATAGGTCTGTTGCATGAGATAGGGCTGTTGGTATTTCCTGACATAATGATTAACGAGTGTGATCGGAACAATCAGAGGGACAAGCCCGTCGTGGTATCCATTGATGATCTCGAGAAGTTCTTGCTTTTCATCAGTAGATAGTTGTCGTTTAAAGTAGCCCATAATGTGTTGTAAGACATTCGTATTCTTTTTGACTGTGGATTTGAGTTTAAGAGCTTCGGTTAATAATCCTTCATATTGCTCGTACAGGTCTTTTGTATCCATTTCTTTGGCTCGCGCCACAAGCTTCCCCATCTCTGTTAAATGTTTCGGGCTGTGGGAAAGTAAGAGGAGTTTTTGCTTTGTGTGAAAATCAACTAAATTTCCAATAGTTATATCAACTGACAGCGTATCTCTCCAGAGTTTCAAAGTGAAAATTCGCTCTATGAAATTCTCTCTCAGTTGAGGGTCATGTAATCGACCATCTTCTTCTACGGGAATACGGGGAAAATATTCTATAAATAAACCTGCAAAGATGCCTCTCCCTCTCTTTTCCAGGATCCCGTTCTCATTGTAGACCTTAACCCTTTCCATACCGCTGCTGGGAGATTTACTTTTAAAGATAAAACCACAGAGGTTTTCCTTTTCCAGTTGTCTGACCCTTTCTTTGGCCCACTCAACCATAAAATCGGTAAAGTCTTCTTTGGTTCGTACTGTGACAAGGCGAGGGGACTCACATCTCCCCTCCAAACGAAAGGGCTCTCTGGGAACACTGAAGCCACATTCAACTTCCGGGCATACTGGGACGAATTTGACATACTGACCAAGCGTATCACAGAGGAAATGATCCAACTTATGCCCACCGTCGTATCGGACCTTGTATCCCAACAAACAAGAACTTATCCCCAGTTTGATTTCGTCTGTCATGGAAATCCCCTATTCAGATGGAGTTGCCCCATCCCGGTTAATATGCTAATAAAAGGTATTGCTAAAGCACTACAAGCATTACGTAACATAGACTGGAAATAAGGAAAACAGTGGAAAAGATTAAATCTCTGTTACAAAGAAAGGACATGTGCGTTTTGCCACTACTTACTCCTATTTGAACTTCGCATTAAGGTCGCATTTTTTGTTGTTAGACGCCCGTATAGCCGGTATTCTACACCGGCCCCAATGAGGAGCAGTTCTCTATCAACCTAAAATAGGTTGACCTGTTTTCACTATAATTATACAATAATATCGTAAATCTGATGTAAATTCAACTCACTTGTTAACAAATATGTCATTTTTTGATGGGCACTAAAGAGCGGTTTTCCACTTAAATGAATTGCTGGGAGGTAAGAAATGGAACTCAAGGGCAAAAAAATCATAATTCTAGTCGAAGAGATGTTCAATGATCAGGAATTCTGGTATCCATCCTACAGGCTCAAAGAAGCTGGAGCGGATGTAATGATTGTAGGGTCTGGACGAGCCAAGGGCTTTAAGGGAAAGTCGGGTACGCATACATTCGTGGATGATGACGCTGGGAATGTTTCCGCAGCTGAATTTCACGGCATTGTCATTCCAGGGGGATATGCCCCCGATCATATGCGACGTTATCCTGAGATGGTTCAATTAGTTCGAGACTTCTTTGAACAGGGGAAAGTTGTGGGAGCCATCTGTCATGCAGGCTGGATGTTGGCCTCTGCAGAAATACTCAAAGGGCGGAATATGACATCATTTTTTTCGATCAAGGATGACATGATAAATGCCGGGGCCAACTGGGTGGATCAGGAAGTTGTGGTCGACGACAAACTGATTACAAGTCGAAAACCGGACGATCTGCCTGCTTTCATGAAAGAGATTATCAGTGCGCTCATATAAACCATTATCGATCAGCAATTTTGATTGTAATAGAGGTAATTGTAGAGAGAAGGGTAGATTCTAGGTCCGAGTGATGAAAAAAGGCCAGATTTCATACGCTAAGACAGGAGGTTTGATGCCAATATTGAAACAATCTCAGTCAGCTCTATCTTCCTCCTTGCCATAGCCCCCCTTTCCAAAATGTGATTTTCTCTTTTGAAGATTAATGGCTGTTCAGATTCGTTATAGCAAAGGGTTGAGAATTACCTTGACCGAAATGCACTTAGGGTGTGGATATACCATGGCCCTCGAAACAAAAACAATCTGAACATTTATACAACATGCTTCAAATACAAATATGGTATGGAATTTGAAAATCGATTCATGAGTACTAACTAGGGGCAGCTAAGTGCAGCCCCAGCTAACACAAGCGCTTTTTTGTGAACGATACTATGAATGATATCGTTCTGTACATCCGGTCACACTCGGCTTTAGAATTTGTAATACCTATTATCCATGAATATGGAGTAAGCTATGAAAAAATCTCTATTGTTTGTATTTATGTGATAATTGTTTTTTTTTTAAACGTTAGTTTTTTTACCAGGACTTTTTTGATTGACATGTATTTGATTAATAACAATAAAATAGCAGGACTAAGTTTTTTTCTCGAAATATTTTTTGCGCAACAGTTTAGGTTTTAAAAGAGTAGCTCAAATGACAATCAAGCTTGATACTCTGCGAATGCCTCCTGATATTGCCCGAAGACCTCCTTCAACACTCCACATATCTCTCCTATGGTGGCATAGAGCTTGACCGAGTCCATAAGGAGCGGGATGAGGTTTACGCTCTCATCTTGTGCTGCCTCCTTCAGCCTCTTCAGGCTTGCTTTCACTGCATCATTGTCTCTCTCCTTCTTTCACCTTGTTTAGATTTGCTATCTGCCTTTGTTCTGCTTCCTCCCTCTTTCTAGAATCGTAGGGAAGAGGCACCAGCCTGCGAGGGTTTACCTCCAGCTCATTCTCACCAGTATAGACATTCACTCCTACAACAATTTTTTCCCTCTTTTCCATTTGCCTCTGTTACTCATAGGCGCTCCTGGCGATCTCCCTTTGCATATAGCCGTTCTCAATAGCCGCTACCGCGCCTCCCATGGCGTCGAACTTATTCATAATCTCACAGATCTCTTCCTCCATCTGATCTGTAAGCGACTCCATAAAGTATGAACCGGCGAAGGGGGTCAACAACTTCGCATAATTTGCTTTCATGGTGAATAATCCTGAAGGCATCCTCAGATAGTTGTTGGGACTCCAGACTGTATCCCGGCCCCAAAGGTTCGTCATAGGGGGGGTAAACCATGGGCATACCACCAGATAAGGCAGAGCAAACCGTGCCGATGACGGCACGGGTCAGATTATTAAGAAGTCCTTGCACAGTAGTGCTAGAGTTCCCGATCAGTATACCCGTATTGGGCCGCATTGTCCAGTTCCTTGATTTTTTGGCCCTTGAACCTTTCCCGCATTATCTTGGCCCATATCCGCCGCGATGCTCTTCCTATGGCTATTTCTCTCATTACATCCATACCAGCTAAGGTTAGCCGGAGGTAGAATCTGTCTATATCCAGCCTAGCATCTATCCCCAGTTGAATGTAGGCAATGGCATTTGATAGGCAGAAGGCTGCAGCTTGGGGTCCAGTAGCCCCGGCTTCCCTGATGTGATAGCCAGTAATGGAAATGTAGTTTATCCGCCGAGGTGTATGTTCGGTACAAAAGGCTATACTATCTCAGGCCATCCTCATTGATGGCCTGAGGGTGAATATATAGGTACCTCGGGCAAGAATCTCCTTCAGGATTTCATTCTGAGGGGTGGCGACAAGCTTCTTAAGAGGGATTCCTCGCTTCTCCGCCAGGAAAAATACATCGCCAAAATGATATTAGCTGGGGCATTGATGGTAAAATTTGATGCGATTTTATCCAGATCATTGTCATCGCTAAAGGCTTCATAGATGACCTCAAAGTCTCGTAAGGTGTCTATCGCACCCCCACCTCTCCTAGAACTAGGGAGTTAACAGAATCATAGCCACACTGAGTGGGGAGGACAATGGCGATGTTGGGGCCACCAGCCCAGCCCCGTTCTGCCATAGATGTATAAAAATATCGGGTGTCCTCTCCCGTCCCATAACCCGAGTACATCCCTGTCCTTCTCACCTTCACACCACCTGACTCAAGCCCTCTGCCCATAGCACTGAGATTAGCAGGATAAATCCCTGATGTGAAAGGGTACCCTCCTTGAAATCCCACCTTCTCCAAGAAGTCGAAGTCGGGTATGTCTAGAGGGGTATAGACCTTTCTGGGACTTTCTTCGACCCCGAACCTATCAAGAACCTTCTGAAGCGTTACCTCTTCCCATTCTTTTTTACTCTTCTTCAGTTCCTCTTGCTTTTCTTTATCCGTCCTTCCTCTCCTTTTCACTTTGTATCATTTCTTCAGCTGTTTTACATCCTCCAATTGGATCATGCTTAGCTCCTGCAGATCTCTCGGCGGCGTATTCTGCTCTGATCTGAACACGAGTGAAATTGCATTGTTAGTACAACTCGAAACACATACCCCGCATCCTATACAACGATCCGTATTCACATACACCACATACTTGTTATTATAATATATAGCACCCATCTGGCAACGCTCAATACAATAACCGCAACCTTCACAATTATTTTTTTCTATCTTGGCGAGATAATTACTTGTTGCTGCCATAGATGGGATGATAAATGATTTAGACCGAAGAATCCCACAGCAACAGATACAGCAGTTGCATATAAAACCGATGCGCTCACGAGTATTATTTGAAGTATGAATGAGTCCAGCCTCATTGCTTCTCTTTAAAACCTGCCGGGCCTCCTCACGAGTAATCTCTTTCCCGAATCCCCTCTGCACTACGAAACGGGCAAAAGACCCAAACTGAAGACATACATCATCAGGATGCTGACACCCTTTGTTTAAGAGCCTCTTCTCATGACGGCAGTAACAAATAGACAGTGAGATCGTATCAGCTTCATCGATATACCGATTAATCCTTTCAAAGGGGAATACCTTCACATCTCCTTTTATGGTCTTCTCCACTGGAATCACCCTAGCGAATGGCGTTATCTTAATCTTATCTGAGATCATCCGCTCCTGCACACGGGAATAATCATCAAAAAGCCTAGCCAGATTCCTGGTTCGTTCAGTAACCTCCCCTCTCATAAACTGAAACTCAAATATGCCTGGGACAACCTGAATGATCTTATACCATTTTTCTTCTCCGCGCTGACTACAGTATATAATCCCCTTATCCGCCATTTCATCCAGCATCTTTGCTATCTTATCAGGATTCTCTTTCATTCGCTCAGCTACATTTTCCGGAGGTTCAGGTACTAGTGGAGATAGATTAATAGCCACACGTGTCTCCTCTTCAGTAAAAAGTGCTTTGAGTAATCTCTCTAATTCAGGGCAGGAATAAAGACCAAAGCTTATTTTGCCAAGATGCTGGATTAGATCTCCATATATACCTTCCATCATTTCGTTCTCTCCTTTTCATTGAATTGTTCTATCGATGATAATAAATACCATTATT
>JAXHVA010000105.1:0-13472 GCA_034189035.1 Thermodesulfobacteriota bacterium | reverse complement strand
TTGTCTTCATTGCCCTTATTCTGGCTATAGGGACATACCAGAGAAATAAAATCTGGCAAAATGACTTGACCCTCTGGAAGGACTGTGTGAAAAAATCACCGAATAAGGCAAGAACTCATGCCTCTGTTGGATATGCCTATTTTATGAGAGGGATGATGGATGAGGCTATCGAAGAAACAAAAAAAGCACTGACTATCGACCCAGACAACCCCAAGACGCACAACAACCTCGGATGTATTTATCAGGAAATAAATCGGGTCGACGAATCCATCGTTGAATTTAAGAAGGCAATACATCTCTACCCTTACTATGCAGCCGCGCGAAGTAATCTTGCATCCAGCTATATCCGAAAAGGGATGATAGATGAGGCTATCGAAGAAACAAAAAAAGCACTGACTATCGACCCAGACAACCCCAAGACGCACAACAACCTCGGATATGCTTATGCAGAAAAAGGAATGGAAGATGAAGCAATAGCAGAATTTCTAGCGGCAACAGAACTATCACCTCTATATGCAAATACATACTATAATCTTGGTAAGTCATATAACAAAAAGGGGATGTTAGACGATGCCATAGCTGCTTATCAAAAGGCAGTGAATTTAGACCCTGCTCATGGAAAAGCATATGAAGGCCTGGGCTCTACTTATTTGAAGAAGGGGTTGCAAAAACACGCCATCATACAATTCAAAAAAACACTGGATATAAATCCCGATAATTCAAATTTACACTACATACTTGGGAACCTCTATAATAAAGAAGGTATGATAAAAGAGGCCATCGCACAGTTCAAAAACGCCCTTCGCATGGATCCTGATAACCTTGGATATCGCTACACCCTAGCAACTATCTATTATAATGAGAGAATGCTTAATGAAGCAGAGACCCTTTACAAGGAAGTATTGAAATACAACCCGGAAAATGCCACCCTCCATTATAAACTTGGAAATATCTATAAGACAGGGGGTTATCTGGATCGAGCAGAAGCTGAATTCAAGAAGGCCCTAACTTATAAACCAGAGTTTGGCAATGCATTAAATGAACTTGGTATTGTTTACACAAAGATGAAGAAATACGAAATGGCTATATCTATACTCAAAAAGAAGATAGAGCTCTATCCTAATATCGTAGATGCCTATTATAATATTGCCTGCATTTATGCTATACAAAACAGAGGGGATAGAGCTGTTATTTGGCTTAAAAAGGCTGTTCTCAAAGGCTTTAAAGACTGGGAAATTCTATCAAAAGACAGGGATCTGCAAAATATTAGAGAGTCTTCTTATTATAAAAAGCTCATGTCGAAGCACTACGAATAGATATTATCTATTAACAAAAATCAGCGGCTAGCCGCTGATTTTTGTTAAAGATAGTACTTCAGATTTTACTTAGATTAATTGATAATCCTCAACTGACTCTATCAGCTGTTCATCGGATCTTCTTTAAGCTATATATAATTTTCGAAAACCCTTCTTTTGAATTCCTGTAAAATCTCTCCTTGGAATGCTCAATAAAAAGCAGAGCTGCCTCCAGCCTCCCTTTACATTCGAGTTTTCTAAAGATGTTCTTCACATGAGTCTTTACTGTCATAATGCTTATAAATAGAGAGTCTGCTATATCTTCATTCCTATATCCTCGAGAAATAAGCTCCAATATCTCCCACTCCCGCTTAGAGATACTGCTCAATCTGTTATTGTAAACTTCGGTTGGTCCCTGACCTCCAGGTGAGCATTGATCTAAATCAAGTGAAAGATCGAGTGCTCTTGAGACGATGGAGCGATCCAGCCATATCTCACCAGCATATACAGAGCGAACACTCTGTTCAAAACATGGAAGAGGTGCATCGCTCAAAATGTATCCCTTTACCCCTCCGTTGATCAAGAGAACTACGTCTTCCAAATAAAAAAACTCGCCAAGGACGATCAACCTGTTTTTTTTCGTAAGTTTTTTAATATCTTTGACCTTTTTACAACCAAGGCCTACGATCTCTTTTGCTATTGAGAGGCTTATAAAGAATATGTCAGGTTTGGCCTTTGGAACTCTCAATATATTGAAAATACCTTTCAGACTATTACAAGAGCCTATCACGTTTATATCTCTTGATTTTTGCAAAGTATCTATTACCTTATCAAGAAAAACCTCGTCTTCATAGCAAAAGAACACCTTTATTCCATCTCGTCTCTTCCCCTTAAAGGAATCATCTGTAGTCAAGAAAGTCTCCTTTTTTATCTCAAAAATCAAATACAATCTTTAGTATTGTTTAATCTAAATTATCAACATATCTAATAAGAATAGAAGCAATTTTTAAAATTACGCTCTTTAATAGGCTATTGCCCTCTTTATTCTATTTCGGAATATTCTATAAAAAACTTAACCTCTTATGAAAAACGCTTTTCTTTTGTTATGAAAACTGGATATATTAGCATATTCTTAAAAACACCTTGACACAAAGGGATTAATCCATTATTTAACATTCTTAAATTGAAATCATACAGCAGGATTTACAATGAACCGACCCACAGTTGCTGAAATCGACCTGGATGCATTCAGGTTCAACTATATACAAATCAGAAATAGAGTAGACATCAATACCCGGATACTGGCTGTGGTTAAAGCAGACGGATATGGTCATGGTGCCCTATTCTTATCAAAGGAGCTTGAGGAATTAGGGGTAGATCTGCTTGGGGTTGCCATATGTGAAGAGGCTATCGCCCTGAGAAAGGCGGGTATTAAGATACCAATTATCATCTTGAACGGCATCTTTAAAGGGCAGGTTGAAGAGACATTCGAATACAAGCTCACCCCTGTAATTTACGACCTCCATACAGCTCGGAGTCTTTCAGACAGGGGCAAGAGTTTAAATAGGAAAATCAAGGTTCATGTAAAGATAGACACAGGTATGGGAAGGGTTGGGATATTGCCGGAAGGATTGAGGCGTTTTTTCACTTCTCTAAAGACACTGAGTAATATAGAGATAGAAGGCGTACTCTCACATCTTTCAACTGCTTCTGGAGACAGCCCCGAAGATAAATGCTTCGCATCTTTACAGATCAAAAGATTTGAGGACTCTCTAAAAGAGATAAAAAAACTCGGTATTTCACCCCCTTTAATGCATATTGCAAACAGCAGTGCAACGACTGATATGCTTCCTTCCTCTTGTAATACGGTTCGCCCAGGACTGATGCTCTATGGGGCATATCCTTGCCCCAGGTTTGCTGACATGATAGAGTTGAAACCTGTTATGCGTCTAAAAACAGAGATCGCCCATATAAAGAGGGTTTCTTCTGGCTATGGAATTAGCTATGGAAGGACTTTTAGAACCCGAACACAATCGAGTATAGGTACACTCCCCATCGGTTATGCAGATGGATACAACAGGCTCCTTTCCAATTGCGGATCAGTCCTGATCAGAGGCAAAAAGTCGCCAGTCGTGGGCTCCGTGTGCATGGATATGATAATGGTTGATGTGACGGATGTTCCCAATGTAAAAGAGGGGGATGAGGTGGTCTTGATTGGCAGACAAGGGGATTGCGAGATCGCTGCTGATGATATTGCAAAAAAGATCGGTACCATATCCTATGAGGTCTTCTGTAATTTGAGCAGACGGGTTCCTAGGGTTTATATAAAAGATGGAAAGGAGATCGGCAAAGGGGTATAGATGCGTAATCTATTGGTTTTAAAGACAATCGTTTTTTTTGAAGAGGCTGGGAAGATAGTGATTCTCTTTGTAAACACCCTGATTTGGACATTCCGTCCACCACTTAACCTGAAAAACACTTTAGTGCAGATGGAATATGTGGGAATCAATTCCTTTTTCGTTGTCTTCATAATGTCGATATTTATTGGAATGGTTTTCGCCTTGCAGAGTTACTCGGGCTTTCAGAAGTTCCATGCTGAGGCATTTGTAGGCACAGTTGTTGCTCTGGCCATGGTAAGAGAGCTGGGGCCAGTATTTTCCGGATTAATGGTGTCAGGGAGGGTTGGGGCTGCAATGGCTGCTGAATTGGGAACCATGAAAGTAACCGAACAGATCGATGCGCTGAATACCCTTGCCACCAACCCGATCAAGTACCTTATTGTCCCAAGGTTTCTTGCTGCTCTATTCGTAATGCCTGTACTGATTATCTTCTCCGATATTGTGGGTATATTTGGTGGATTTATAGTAAGTGTATACATATTGGAGCAAAATTCCGAGGTTTATAAAAAAAGAACCTGGGATTATATGGACCTGGAAGACATATATATCGGTTTGATCAAGGCCTGTGTATTTGGTATGATAATCGCTATTATAAGTTGCTATCAAGGGTTCCATACCATGGGAGGGGCCGAAGGGGTAGGTAAGGCCACTACAAAAGCCGTTGTTCTTTCATCTTTGCTTATCCTTATATCCAACTATTTTATTACTGCGTTTTTGTTTTAGTAACTATTGAGCTAAAGATTCACAAATATGAAAGAACCAGATTTTAAATAACTAATACATCACTGTTTATTAAAAAAAGAATTTTTGTAAAACAATTAATCAACTTGTTCTTATATTGATTAATAAAAAGGATAATAACTGTAATGATTGACATAGATCTGCTGATGAGTATTTACTCATTTTGAATAAAGGAAAATATGCCACAAGATGACACAAAAGACCTCTACCCAGACGATGTGATCGTTATCAGAGACCTGTTTAAGTCTTTCGGGAAAAACCGAGTTCTTCAGGGATTAAACCTTGAGGTAAAGCGCAGCGAGGACATGGTCGTAATCGGCAGAAGCGGTTCTGGAAAGAGTGTGCTTATCAAGTGTATCATCGGCCTAATAAAGCCGGACAGGGGAAGTATATATATAAATGGTGAGGATATCGTCTCATTCAATGAGAGGAATCTCAATAAAATGAGGAAGAGATTCGGCATGCTCTTTCAGTTCGGTGCCCTGTTCGATTCTATGCCAGTATGGGAAAATGTTGGTTTTGGACTGAAACAGCACACACGGCTGACGAAGAATGAGATCAGGGATATAGTAAAAGAAAAGCTCAAGATGGTGGGTCTCGATGGAATTGATGAATTAATGCCATCAGAGCTGAGTGGCGGTATGAAAAAGAGGGTCAGCTTGGCAAGGGCAATCGCCATGGAGCCGAAAATCCTTCTCTATGATGAACCAACCACGGGCTTGGATCCGATAATGGCCGATGCAATTAATGAGTTGATAATCCAGCTGAGGGAAAAATTGAAGGTTACCTCTATCGCCATCACCCATGACATGGTAAGTGCTTACAAAATCGCAAACAGGATTGCCATGTTATATCAGGGGAAGATTATTGAAGTGGGTACGCCGGATGAGATAAGAAATTCAAAGAACGAAGTGGTACAGCAGTTTATTCAGGGAAGATCCGAAGGCCCAATAACCAAAGGATAATAAACAGGAGGATTTACAATGAAGAGGATATCCACTGAGGCAAAGGTAGGCTTATTTATGTTTCTCGGCATCCTTGTCCTGGCTTATATGACTGTAAACATAGAAAAATTCGGGTTTGGAGGAGCGCTCGGTTATAATATATATACAAAGCTGGAATCTGCCGCAGGACTTTTAAAAAAGTCACCAGTGAGAATCGCAGGGGTTCAAGTAGGCAGAGTTGAGGAGATTATCCTTGAAAACAACAGGGCAAAAGTGACCCTTCGAATTCCTCTTCAAATGAAAGTTCCTGTTGATTCCCTGGTCTTTGTGAAATCAGAAGGACTCCTAGGAGAAAAGTACATAGAAATCAAACCAGGCCTAAAAGAAGATACAATCAAGCCAAACGGTCAGATCTATCAGGGGGAATCCATGGTCGACATCGATCACTTCTTCAATCAAATGAACTCTGTTGCTTCAGATATCAAACGAGTTACTATCTCGTTAAACAGGGTATTTGGCGGGAAAGAAGGCGAGCAATCTTTGAAAAACACCTTTGATAGTGTAGAGAATTTAACCGCAGATCTGAGTTACCAGGTACGAGAAAACAAAGAGCGATTCAATAGGATATTGGCACATTTTGAAGAGATTTCAGAGGACCTGACCGGCGTATCTGAAAATATCGATGATACCTTCGCTACAATAAATACTGTGGTGAATAAAATCGATAATGAGGAAGGTCTTCTTGGAAAGCTGGTTGCTGATAAATTTCTGTATGACCAGACTATAGAGGCAATAAAAAGCCTCCACAATATCGCTTTAAAGATAGAAAGAGGAGAGGGGACGATCGGCAGCCTTGTTGCTGACAAATCCCTTTATGACGAGGGCAGAGATGCCATTGAAAACCTTAAAAAAATAACAAAAAGGATAGAAAGAGGAGAGGGGGCGCTTGGAAAACTCACTTCTGATGATACCCTGTATACTGAGGCAAAGAAGGCCATTAAGAATATGAACAAGGCAGCTGAGGGAATACAGGAACAAACGCCTGTTACCGTGCTTGGGACAGTCCTGGGAATTGTTCTGAACTAGAATGTAAAATCTTCAAGATGAATCAAATAACAATGAAATTAATCAATATCTGTATAAGATGCTTTAAAATTCTGCGCCATTTGCACCTTTGCAATACACGATTTCCCAATTGTTGGCACTTTCAAATACCCCTTGGCATATTAATTCTTCTATTCACACTTATTATATCCGGATGTGCCTCATCTTTAACAGGGGATCGTAGATTGAATCTATGGCCTTTGCTACACTATCACATGGATACAGAACACAGAACCACAAAACTCGATGCAATTGGACCATTTTTTACATTCTATTCCTCTCCATTGGAACAACGCTACAGTTTAAGGCCGTTCTTTTACGTAAGCAAAGATAAAGAGGTTGCATCCACAGAAGTCGAATATCTCTTTCCTCTGGGAAAGTATAGAAAAAGAGAGAAGGAAAGCTATTTCTATCTGGTTCCCCTTTTTTCTTCCCACAAAGATCCGATAGATACTCAAGGGCAAACCTATGATTTTGGGATGTTTCCCATATTTTGGGGCAAGGATGAAAATGGAGATCGATACGGAGGCCTATTCCCAATATACGGAAAACTAAACCACAGGTTTGGAAAGAATCAAATCCGCTTTTATCTCTGGCCTCTCTATGTCTTGTCTAAGGATGAGTATTATACTGCCCACGATATTCTCTGGCCACTGCTCTCCTATACAATAGGTGAAAATGAAAGAGGTTTTAAGGTGTGGCCCCTCTTCGGGCATCATGAAAAAGAAGGCGAATTTTACAAGGATTTTTCTTTATGGCCAATATTTTTTAAACAAAAGAAAGACCTCGATACGAATTACCCAAAAAACACAAAAGCGGCCCTTCCTTTCTATTTGGAAGAAAAGTCTCCCAAGAAATTGTCCAGATCAATTCTCTGGCCTTTTTTCAACTATTCCAATGATAAAAAAAACAATTATAAACAGTGGGATATGCCATGGCCACTCTTCCAATACGGCAAAGGAATAGAATTAGAACTCTTCAGATTATTTCCGATTTACGGACATAAAAGAAGTACAGATTCAAAGACCGGATACTTTCTCTTTCCTCTGTATTCTTACAATAAAGACAAATTAGATGACCATAAGGATACAACTCATAGAGTATTGCTAATCAATAAATACGAAAAAAAAGAATATAAAAAAGATTCCAGGGATGAAAAGGCTATTAGATTGTGGCCTCTATTCTATTACAATAGAGAAAGAGAAAATATAACAAAATTCTATTTCCCTGAGGTCATCCCCCTCGAAGATGAAGGATTTGAAAGGAACTTAAGCCCCCTTTTCAGACTTTATGAATTCTATAAAGATTCCCGTGGCAATACCGAATCTAAGCTATTATGGTGGCTTTATAGACACAAAAAAAGCAATACAAAAGAGCTTTTTGAAATAGCATTTCTATTGGACTATGAAAAAAAGGGGGATAGGTCCACCTTCTCTATTCTAAAGGGACTCTTTGAATATAAACAGGGAAAAGAAGACAAATCCATAAAACTCCTTTACCTCCCATGGCAAATAAAGTGAAGGAATCATCCTTGATTTTTTTCTTTTAAAATTTTAAAATTTAGGTAATTTCTATCCAGAAATGAGCAATTTTGTTCAAGCTCAAGGAAGGTGAACGGATTGAAAGCGTCGCCTGACACAGAGGTTTGGTAAAAAGGCCATTTATGGATGGGAACTAGGTAACAGCTTAATTATTATGAAAAGAGTGGCTTCCTATCATAGTGCTTTTAAGAAACGTGAAGTTCATTAAGATGTAAGAGGTGTTTTCCCAGCAAGTTTATTAAATATGGTTAACCCTATTAAAAAAGCATCAGGGTCATTTGTTAAAATTGATATAAAATTAGAAAAAGAAAGGACAATAAAGAAATGGCAAAGATAAAAAGGGCTTTAATAAGCGTATCAGACAAAAAGGGGATTGAACAACTCGCTAAAAGTCTAAATGAAATGGGAGTCGAGATCCTCTCTACAGGAGGGACCGCCTCTTTACTAAAGAAAGGAGGAAGTCCCATTTTATCAGTTTCCGAGTATACGGGGTTTCCAGAGATGCTCGATGGCAGGGTAAAAACACTCCATCCAAAGATACATGGCGCTCTTCTAGGGATAAGGAGTAATGAAGAACATGTAAAAAAGATGGAAGAACACAATATCAAACCCATTGACATGGTGATTGTAAACCTCTATCCCTTTGAAGAGACAATTGCCAAAGAAGGATGTACCCTTAAAGATGCTATCGAGAATATCGATATAGGCGGCCCCACAATGCTCCGTTCTGCAGCAAAGAATTACAACGATGTAACCGTTATTATCGATCCTGAGGACTACGATGAGGTCCTTAAAGAGATGAAAGAGAAAGGCGGTAATCTATCATCAGAAACAAACTTTCGCCTGGCTCTAAAAGTCTTTCAAACAACCGCAAAGTATGATGGGGCGATCTCCAATTACCTGGGATCCCTAGAGGAAAAATTTCCCAAGACCCTGTCTTTACAATTTGAAAAGAGTCAGGATCTGCGTTATGGAGAAAACCCTCACCAGAAAGCCGCCTTTTATAAAGAGAGGGATGGAGAAGACCCTTGTGTTTCCAATGCCATTCAACTTCAAGGAAAAGAACTCTCATTCAACAATATGCTCGATTTGGATGCAGCACTTATGACTGTAAATGAGTTTGAAGAGATCGCCGCTGTAATTATCAAACATAACAACCCATGTGGGGTAGCAATCTCTGACAAATCCTTGCTCGATGCTTACTGCAAGGCCAAGCAATGCGATCCAACCTCTGCCTTTGGGGGGGTTATTGGTCTTAATCGAAATGTTGACAGCAATACAGCAAAAGAGATTACCTCTACCTTTATAGAAGTTCTCATTGCCCCAGGCTATGATGAAGATGCACTGAATATACTTAATGAAAAGAAAGACCTCAGGGTCCTTAAAGTACCCCCTTTTAAAGGACATACAAAAAGAGTATATGACATGAAAAAGGTATCGGGAGGATTGCTGGTACAAGACATGGATCTGGATATAGTAGACTTCAAATCCTTAGAGGTTGTCACAAAAAGGAAGCCAACAGAAGAAGACCTGAAGGCATTGCGTTTTGCATGGAGAGTATGCAAGCATGTTAAATCCAATGCCATCGTCTTTACAACTTCGGATCAGGTTGTAGGGATCGGTGCTGGCCAGATGAGTAGAGTAGACTCATCTAATATCGCGGTGATGAAGGCCTGTCTGCCCACGGAAGGGACTGTTTTGGCCTCTGATGCCATGTTTCCATTCAGAGATGGAGTTGATGCTGCTGCCAAAGCAGGAGTCAAGGCAATTATCCAACCTGGGGGTTCTATAAGAGATGAAGAAATTATAGAGGCAGCCAATGAACACAATATTGCAATGGTCTTTACAAAGATGAGACACTTCAAGCATTAACAGGATAAGGGGATAAAAGATGAAAGTACTCGTAATAGGATCGGGCGGCAGGGAACACTGTCTTGTCTGGAAGATCAACCAAAGCCCGATGGTAAAAAAAATATACTGTGCATCGGGTAATGCTGGAATCAGTGGCCTGGCAGAGTGTATTGACATCAAAGAAACGGACATATCCGGGCTAAAAAGATTTGCAAACAAAGAGAAAATAGACCTTACAGTAGTCGGCCCGGAACTTCCTTTGACCCTTGGTATTGTTAATGAATTTGAAAGTGATGGTCTAAAAATCTTTGGTGCCTCTAGAGAAGCCTCAATCATAGAAGGAAGCAAATCGTTTGCCAAAGATCTAATGAAAAAAAACAAGATTCCCACTGCAAAATATCAAACATTTATATCAAAAGAAGAGGCGCTGAGGTATATCGAAGAAAAGGGAAGCCCAATCGTGATCAAGGCCGATGGACTTGCAGCAGGTAAAGGAGTTATCCCTTGCAAAAACATGGATGAATCTATTGCGGCAATCGATCTTATTATGGTAAAAAAAATCTTTGGAGATGCAGGCAAGAAGATAATCGTAGAAGACTTTTTAATCGGTGAAGAGGCATCTTTTTTGGTCTTTACGGATGGCGAATCAATACTCCCATTACCCACATCCCAGGATCATAAACCGATCTTTGATGGCGATAGAGGGCCAAACACTGGGGGTATGGGGGCATATTCTCCGGCTCCCATTGTAAATAGGAACTTACATACACAGATTATGGAAGAAATTATTATGCCCACAATACGAGCAATGGCTGCAAAGGGAAGAAGATATAAAGGGGTACTGTATGCAGGGTTGATGATTGACAATGGAAGGGCAGAGGTGTTAGAGTTTAATACCCGATTTGGTGATCCTGAGACGCAGCCTTTGCTGATGAGGATGAAGAGCGATATTATCCCCATTTTTGAGGCCACTATAGAAGGAAATCTTTCAAAACAAAAAATCGAATGGGACGATAGAGCTTGTGCAAGTGTTGTTCTTTCATCAAAGGGGTATCCGGGAGCGTATAAGAAGGGTTTTGAGATAACAGGCTTAGAAGAGGTTTCTATGATAGAGAATCTCGAAGTTTTTCATGCTGGAACTGCAATTCAAGAAAACAAAGTGGTAACAAAAGGTGGCAGGGTTCTTGGAGTAACCGCCCTTGGATACAGAATAAAGGAAGCTTTAGATGTTGTTTACAGTGCCGTTAAAAAAATACACTTCAATGGAATGCATTACAGACATGATATTGGAAGTAAGGCACTGGATATTTTTGAGCAAAAAAGAGTCAAAACAAGAGACTTTCGATGAAAAAAGACTGGTTCGAAGACAGAAAAGACCTGTTTATCAAGGAATTGATAAGAGAATTCTTTCAAATAAAAGTTTTCTTTGATAGATTATACAATAGATTTAAAAAAGAACGGCACATATTGTTTCATGATATGGATTCCTTGGTTGGAACAGAGATCAAAAATGGGCCTCTGTGGAGCTTAAAAAACCTTTGTCACTCTTTATTTAGAAATAGAGATAATGTGATAGAATACAATGAGCTCTTATTCGACTGGATTTTAGGTTCTATCTTTCACGAATGCATGAAGCTTAAAGAAGACATTTACCAGCTGGAAGCTTACAGACCCATATATTGTAAAATAGAAAATAACGAAGATTTGCCTATTGAAGTCAAAGAAACGATAAGGGAATACGAACCTATAATGAAAGAAACAGAAGAAGATGTAGAAAAAGGAATAGAAAGGATTTTCTTTCTATTTTCAAAGGCTTCATTGCAACTCAAGAAACTCCTCCCCAATTATTCTAAAAACGCCTTGCTTATAAAATACCTCATAGATGATGAAGAAACCGTAATTAATTTCTGGGGAGAAAAAGCTTTGAATGACATCTTTGATCTCATGTTTCAAAGAGGTATCGAAGAGGCGTATTGTCTTGTCTGTGATAGTCTTTTAAGAAGCGGTTGGCAAAAAACAGCTGTTGAATTCTTAATGATGGCATCTCAGTCCCTACCAGATAGTAAAGAAATAAAAGAAAGGTTGTCCAGCATTTTACAATCTAATAAAGAAACTATTGAAAGGTGAAGATATGCAAAAACCGCTTGTTGGTATTGTTATGGGAAGTGATTCAGATCTTCCGGTTATGGAAGAGGCAAAAAAGCTATTGGAGCATTTAGAAATAGCATATGAGCTGACTATATCCTCCGCTCATCGCGCACCAGACAGAACTATTAAGTATGCAAAGTCAGCTATTGAAAAGGGGTTAGAGGTAATTATAGTCGGTGCAGGGAGTGCCGCGCATCTCGCCGGGATAATTGCTGCTCACACTAGCATCCCTGTAATCGGTGTTCCTATAGATTCTTCCTGTTTAAAAGGTATTGACGCTTTGCTTTCCACGGTTCAGATGCCAGGAGGTATACCGGTTGCTACAATGGCTATTGGGAAGGCTGGAGCAAAGAATGCAGCGGTATTTGCTGCTCAGATATTGGGCGTAAGGTACCATAAAATAAGAGAAAAACTGATAATCTTTAAAAAAGAACTCGCATTACAAGTAGAAGAGAAAGCAAGAAGGCTGGAAAACCTATCTTAATAAAAACATGATTTCTGTCATTTGCTATTTATATTCTTTCAATATATGGCATTTTTCTCAATCTCTTTTTGAAATATATAAATTGAAATATTTCAAAATATTTGTGCGGATACACTATTCACACTGCTTGATCTCTTAATAAAATCGTTTATTTTTTAAAATATATTTTAAGAGACTGCCTATTTTCTAGTAAAGGTTGTTTGAGAATAACTTCAAAAGGTTGATTTTTATTGATTGTTATCTTCACGTCAATTCAGATGTACTTATTTTAATAAGGACCTTTTTTTTACGATTTTATTATAATCGACTAATTTTAATAATCAATAGAACAATCATTCTTTAATAAGAGAATAGGGATCCACTGTATTCGACATGTCTGCAGCAATAGATTCTATCTTATTTACAATTATTTAAATAATAAATAGGGTAAATAAAATACTTAAAAACATATACTAAAATTATTATGTTTCTTCTCCATGTTAGTTCAATAAAGCCTGATAAATTTTCAATGTAAAGTAAGTCATATACTTTACGCTTTATAACTTTTATTTTCTTATTACCCCCTTCCAGTATACATGTCCATTGCTACCGCCTCAATCAATTTTCTTTGTTTGGGCGATAATCAGTTGAATATGCTAGGCTACCTCAGTAACTGTCATCACTTTGCAAAGATGATGGATATATAGGATGTTCCTAAGCAAAAAATGTGCACCGTATTGATTTGCCTATAAATACGGTGATTTTCAGTTAAATAAGGTAGATACTAATTTATCGCGCTTGCCGATGAGCAAAACCGTTACCTGGCCGAGCATCAGCGTTCCCATGAGTACACGGTCTGGAAGAAAGTCTTGGAAAAAGAAAGCCGCCGGGGGCTGAGCTCATTCGTGACCGCAACGGGCGCATCCACGTCGAGGTGGACACCGAGTACATAGATTATCTTGCCGAGCTGGACGGCTGCTATGTGC